>JAADII010000115.1 GCA_013151415.1 Chloroflexota bacterium | reverse complement strand
TCCATGCTCTCGGTCCACATGCCGAGCAACCCCATCAAAAAGAGCCCCGCGCCCGTTCCCAGCGCCAATCGCCATCCGCCCGCGGTTGCGGCCAGCAACGCGGCCAGGGCAATGACCACAACCCAGGGCAACCATAACGTGAATAGCGCGCGCAGAGGCGTCAAAATGAAAATGGTGAGAAAATCGCTGAACGGGCCCGCGCCCAACCCCGTGGCTCCAATCTCATAGAGATTATCGCGCATCCAGCGCACGAAGGCGTCCACCGGCGCTTCGATGGGGATTTTCCAGGCTTCGGGAAAGGTTTGCAGGTCGGTGACGAACCAGTGGACGAGAAAAACGACCGCGGTCAAACCCAGCAACAGCCCCAAATAGGGTCGCCGCCGCGCCCAACCGGGCAAATATCGGGCCAATGGCGGCTCTTGTTGCGGGCCATAACGCCGCGAGCGTCGCGTTCCGGCCAGGCGTTTGGCCGCGGCCTGGCTGAGCCGGTCGAGCAGAATGGCCATGAGCACGATAGCCAGTCCGGCCGCGAAGGCCTGACCCACGCGCAGACGTTGAAGCCCCACCAACACCTCGCGCCCCAAACCGCCCGCGCCGATGAGCGCGGCGATGACCACGATGCCCAACGCCATCATGATGGTTTGATTGACCCCGGCCATGATGGTGGGCAGGGCCAGGGGAATCTGCACCTTGAGCAGCAATTGCCGCGAGGTGGAGCCGAACGAATGCGCGGCCTCGACCGCTTCATGGGGAACCTGGCGAATGCCCAGACTGGTGAGCCGTATCGCGGGCGGCAACGCGTAGATGACCGTGGCGATGACGGCCGGCACGCGCGCGATGCCGAAAAAGAGCAACACCGGAATGAGATAGACGAACGCGGGCATGGTTTGCATCGCGTCTAAAATGGGTCGCAAGGTTGCGTCCACGCGGTCGTTGCGCGCGGCCCAAATGCCCAGAGGGATGCCCAGAGTCAGAGCGATGCCCACCGAAACCAGAATCAGGGCCAGGGTTTGCATGCTTTCGGTCCACAAACCCAGCAACCCCATGAGAAACAGGCTCAACGACGAGACCAGGGCCACGCGACGCCCTCCCAGCCAATAGCCCAGCAACGCGGTCGCGGCCACGAGCCAGGGCCAGGGCAGCCACAACAACAGGTTTTCGATGCGGCGGATGCTCCAATCGATGACATCGCTAAGAGGCGTAAAGAAATAGACGAACAACCAGTGCGTGTTGCGATTGCCGATGACCCAATAGCGAAAGTCATCGATGGGTTCGCGCAGGTGCAGGTTCCAGGTCTCGGGAAATTGTGTGGGCAGCCCCAACCCTCGCCAGACCATGAACAGCGCCAGGACGCCCAAAAGGGCCAACGACCAGCGATGCCGCCAGAGCCAGCTCGGTGACGCAGACGCAGGACGAGATGCGGCCAGTTCACTCATGCGCCGTTCACCTCCAACCCGGCCAGGGCCAGCATGAGTGAACGACGGTCCACCACGCCCAATAGCGCGCCGCTCTCGTCGCGCACGGCCAGCCGCGAATCGCGCGCGGCCGCCAGAGGAACCAGCTCGTGCAGGGTCAGGTCGGGTCGAACCGCAGGAAGATCGTCGGGCCGGTCGTCCGGGCTGGCCGGTTTCATGATGGCCGCGGCCGTAACCACATGCGAATGAGGCACATCCTCGGTGAATTCCCGCACATAGTCGTTGGCCGGACGCAAAATCACCTCTTGCGGCGCGCCCATTTGCACGATTTCGCCATCTTTCATGATGGCCAATCGGTCGGCCAGTTTGATGGCTTCGAGAAAGTCATGGGTGATGAAGACGATGGTCTTGCGCATTTTCTCTTGCAGAGCGATGAGCTCGTCCTGCATTTCGCGGCGGATGAGCGGGTCCAGCGCGCTGAACGGTTCGTCGAAAAAGAGAATCTCCGGGTCCACGGCCAGCGCCCTGGCCAGCCCCACCCGCTGCTGCATCCCGCCGCTCAACTCGCCCGGATAATAGCTCCCCCATCCCCCCAACCCCACCAGATCCAACACCTCCTCGGCTCGCTCATAACGCGTCTCTTTGTCTACGCCCTGCACTTCCAGCCCATAGGCCACATTGTCGATGACTCGGCGATGTGGAAAGAGGCCAAAATGCTGAAAGACCATGCTCATCTTGCGCCGCCGAAGCTCCCGCAACCGGTCCTCATCCATGGTCAACACATCTTCGCCATCGATGAGCGCTTCGCCGGCCGTGGGTTCGATGAGCCGCGTCAGGCAACGCACCAGGGTCGATTTTCCGCTCCCCGACAGCCCCATGACCACAAAAGTCTCGCCCTCTTTGACCTCGAAAGAGACGTCGCGCACCGCGATGACATGACCGGTGCGCTCGCGCGCTTCGGCTTTGCTCCATTCGGCCTTGATGGAGAGCAGCGCCTTTTTCGGCTCCGGCCCAAAGACTTTCCAGATATTGCGACAGATGATTTTGGCGTTGTTCTGAGTCATGTTATTGGTCGGGTGGTCTGCTGGTCGGGTGGTCGGGTGGTCGGTTGGTCGCTTCGTCTATGTTAGTCGCCTGATTTATGATGTCTGCTCTCTGGGATTCTGACTTCCGTCGCTCTGACCTCCGGGATTCTGGCCTCAAAGTTCGTCGTCCACGTCGTCCACGTCGCGCGGTTCGGTGAGCAGGCGAACGCCATCGAGAATTTCACAAACTCGCTTGCGGGACAAGACGCCTATCTTCTCAACCAGGTCTCGCTTGTCCACGGTGAATATCTGTGAAACATTGACCACGCTTTGCCTGGGCAAATTCGCCTCGCCTTTCTCGAGCACTACATTGCCCGGCGCTTGGGCGCGTCTGAGATTGGAGGTGATGACGCACACCACGACCGTGTTGATGCGACTATGATTGAACACATTGTTTTGGATGACAACATGAGGATGACGGTAGCCCGGGCCGGAGCCTGATGGCTCACCCAGATCCAACCAATAGACATCGCCCTGATTGATCACCACTCACCCTCCACAAGTCGCTTATGCTTGGGACGCACTTTCTGTAAGAGCATTTCCTCTTCGGCATCCGGCGAGTCCTCGTAAGCCGCGTTGATGGCCTCCAGCAGGCGACGATTTTCATACCGTCGAATATATTCTTCGACGGCCAGCGAGAACAAACGACTCCGCGAGATTTTCAGATCGCGAGCGACGGCGTCCACTTGATCGAAAAGCGATTTCTCCACCGAGATGGCTGTCTTGATGCTTGTCATGGGTTATACCCTCCTTACCACTAATTAGTATAACCCATTGGTGAACATTTCGTCAATACCAACATGGATGGCGAGGGGCTCTTAGAATAGAGGTTATTGGTTTGGTCTCGAGCGCCGTCTTAAGCGCCCAAAGCGAACGCCCGCTCATAGATTTTCACATAGCCGCGGTAATCCACGTCGCGGGGGTTGCCGATGGTTTGGGGGTCTTTGCTGGCCAGCTCGGCCAGAAGCGGAATCTGATCTTCGCTGAAACCCAGGTCTTGCAGGGTGGGGATTTCCACATCCTCGGTCAAACGATAGACGGCCTCGACCGCCCTTTCCGCGGCCTGCCACACGCTCAATCCGCGCACATCTTCGCCCAAAGCCTGGGCGATGCGCGCGAATTTCTGCGGTTCGCCCAGGTAGTTGTATTCCATCACCGGGCCGAGCAGCCGCGCGGTGAGCGCGCCGTGCGGGCAATCCACCACGCCGCCCGCGGTCTGGCTCATGGCGTGGGCCGCGCCGGCGCTGTCGGTTCCGTAGGCCAGGCCGCCCAACATGGCCGCCATGCTCATCTTGTAACGCGCCTCGGTGTTGTGGCCCTGAGCAAAGGCGATGCGCAGGTATTGGCCCACATATTCCATGGCCAGCAAGGCCACCGCGTCGGTGAAAGGCTGGGCGTAGGCCATGGTGTAGCATTCGATGGCATGGGCCAGCGCGTCCATCCCCGTGCCGGCCGTCACATGTGCGGGCAGATTGACCGTGAGCAGAGGATCGATGAGCGCAACCGCGGCCGCGATGTGAGGCGTTCCACCAATGTTGAACTTGATGTGGCGTTCGGGATCGGTGATCACGGCCCAGAGCGTGGCTTCACTGCCGGTGCCGGCCGTGGTGGGCACGGCGATAAGGGGCGGTATGGGTTTGACGATGGGGTTGGGGTCGGCCCATTCGTAATCTACAGCCGAGCCGCCATGCACCGCGACCACGCCGATGGCCTTGGCCGCGTCCATGGAGCTGCCTCCGCCAAAGCCGATGAGCCCATCGCATCCGGCCTCGGCGTAGAGGGCCGCGCCCCGGTCCACCAAAGCCACCGGCGGATTGGGGATGACCTCATCGAAGAGCAGATAATCCACGCCGCCCTTTTTCAACACGGAAAGGGCCTCATCCACCAACCCGGCCTTGACCAGACCCTGATCGGTGACGAACATGGGCCGCTTCAGGCCCAACGCCTTGGCCTCGTCGGCCAGGTTTTCCAGCGCGCCCAGCGCGTGCTTGAACGCAGTGGGGGTTTGGTAGGATTGCAATGAAACCATTGTGGACTCCGAGGAAAGGGAATGGGGGCGAAGGTGCAGGGACAGGCTGCTCTGCAAACCCTGCTTGCGCGTTGCATCGAACAGAACATGAGAGACAAAAGAGTCGAGCCTAGCGACGGCCTCTTCCATGGGCGCAGCGGGCCGCCGCCCATGCCGTTCGCTTCATATATCAGTTATATATCATTAATATATCACAACGCGGGTGGATAGACAAAGCTTCAACCCCAGAGACGCGGCCTGTGAGAAAACTCGACGTGGCTGCGCACAGCGCATGCAATCCTTCCGCTATGTCCGACGCGTGTTCAAAGCAAAACGTGGCCAGAAAAACCCGCCAAAACGCGGCTTGTGCGCAATGCTTGTTCTGACTATAATGAGGGACAATCAATCGGCAAGACTGCCAGCATACTCACCTTACACTCTGATTCGTAAAATCGAAGGATGTGACGATGCATCAACAAACAATTCGTATGCGCGCGAAGATGTGGCGTCTGTTGCTCTTCGGCGTCGCGCCGCTTTTATGGTTGGCGTTGCTCTCCTTGAGAGCAGAAGCGGCGGGAGCGGGGCCAACATTGATGGTGGAAAAGCGCGCGGATGTCGCGGGGCCGGTTGTGCTGGGGGATGTATATGGATATGAAATTTGTTATGGCAACCGCGGCGATGAACCCGCCGTGGCCGTCAATTTGGTGGACTCGTTGCCGAACAATGTCGATTATGTGAATGGCACAGCCAGCCCGCCTGCAACCTATGATCCCAACCAACATTCGCTCACCTGGAGCTTGAACAATCTGGCGCCGGGCGACGAATCGTGCCTGTCCTTCAAGGCGCGCGTGGCCCGCACATGGCCGTTGGGCATGCAAAGCGCACAGCCAGTCGACGCCCAGGCCGAGCTGGAGCTGCGCAATATCGTGACGATCACAGCAGAAAACGCGGCTCCGGCCAGTGCCGAGCACACGCTGCTTTACAGCGTCATCATCAACCCGACCATACAGAAAATTGTGGACCGATCGGTGGTGACGGCCACAGAGCCTATTCGATTCACCTTGCTGGTGAACAACGCGGGCAATGCGCCGGCCACAGACGTGCGCATCATCGACCCTCTCAATCCATTACTCGAGAGCGTGCAGGTGACCGCCGATAAGGGGCAAGCGCTTTACGAGGCCGCGACGCATACAGTGATGGTGGATATGGGTGAGCTTGCGGCTGGCGAATCGGCGACCATTGATATCAGGGCTCGGGTGAAAAACCTGTCAGAAGCCGATATTCCGACGCTCATCACCAATCAAGCCGAGCTGACATTTGGGCAAGGGAATCCACGCGAATCAAACCTTGTCGAGGTGATGGTGGGCGCGATCCCGCCGCCGGCGGAGATTCCCGAACCAACAACGATCCTGCTTCTGGGCGGCGGCCTGGCGGGTCTGGCGGGCTGGGCGCGTCGTCGCAAGGCGAAACGCATGCATCTGGAAGAGACGCAAAAACACCTCTGACAACATTGGCCCGATGTCCCCGACGCGAGCAAACAGCATGTCGGATATCGACCTCCATCCCTGGATATAGGCTCATGACCACGCCGAAAGCACTGTCGCCAGATCAACTGCGCCCCTTCTGCGATCCCGCCCAATTCATGTTCAGGTCTACGGCCGAACTGGAGGATTTGAGCGATATTATTGGCCAGGCGAGGGCGATCCGCGCCCTGGAATTTGGCATGGGCATGCGAGCGGCCGGTTATAACATATATGTTTTGGGGCCGGCCGGCACAGGCAAAACCACGGCTGTGCAACGCTTCATCGAACGAGACGCGGCCAAGGCCCAACCGGCCGACGACTGGGTTTATGTTTACAATTTTCAGGAGCCTGGCCGACCCAACGCCATGCGACTACCGGCCGGCCGCGGCCGAGTGCTACGCGACGACATCAACGCCCTGCTCAAGGAATTGCAACGAGCGATACCAGAGGCGTTCGAAAGCGAGGATTACATCACCCAACGTGATAAGATCATCAACGCGCTCAACGAAGAGCAGCAGAAGTTGTTCGAACAACTGACTACGTTGGTGGAAAAATACAACTTCTCGCTCGTCCGTCTCCCGAACGGCTTCATGCTTGTTCCCACGGTGGGCGGCAAACCCCTCACCGACCAACAATTTGAGCAACTTACAGAGGAACAGAAGGAAAAACTCCTCAAGCTGCGAGCATTCTTGCAGGAGGAGGTGGACAAAACCCTGGCTGTCATGCGGCGTCGCCAGCAGCAGGCGCGGCAGGAAATGGCCCAGCTAGACGAACGAGTGGCGCGCTTCACTATTTCACACCCCATCGATGAACTAAAAGCCCGCTACCAGGACACGGAAGAGGTCATCCAGCATCTGGAAGCCATGACCGAAGACCTGGTGAAAAATGTGGATGTGTTCAAAAGCGGCGAACAACCCAGACAGGGGCCAACCATGCCCCACATCTCGCCCATCGAGGGCCTGTTGCGACGATATAGCATCAATTTATTGGTGGATAATGGTGAGACCGAAGGGGCGCCCGTCATCATGGAAAGCAATCCCAATTTCACCAACCTGGTGGGACGCATCGAACACCAGGTGGTTATGGGCGCGCTCGTCACTGATTTCACCATGATCCGCCCCGGCGCGCTCCACCGCGCCAACGGCGGTTATCTGGTGTTGGACGCGCTGGCCTTGTTGCAACGGCCCCAGGCCTGGGACGCCTTGAAACGCGCGTTGAAAGAGAAGGTGATTCGCATCGAGGAATACGCCCAATCGTTGGGGCTCATATCGACTGCGGTGTTGGAGCCTGAGCCGATCCCTCTGCAGGCCAAAGTGGTGCTCACGGGGCCGCCCTGGCTTTATTATTTGCTCCAATTCTTTGATGAAGACTTCGATGAGCAATTCAAGGTGCAGGCCGATTTCGATGATCGCATGCCGCGCGACCAGGCGCACATCCAGGGATATGCGCAATTTATCGCCACCATTTGCCGCCAGGAAAACTTGCCGCATTTTGCGCCTGATGGCGTGGCTCGCATTATCGACCACAGCTCTCGATTGGTTTCTGATCAGGACTATCTCTCCACGCACTTTCGCGATATTGCCGACTTGATCACCGAAGCCGCATACTGGAGCAAACAGAATGGTCGCGATTTGGTGACGGCTGAAGATGTGCAACAGGCCATCGACGAAAAACGCCACCGCGCCAACCGTATCGAACAACGGGTGAGAGAAGAGATTGCGCGCGGCGCCATATTGGTGTCGGTGTCAGGGAAACGCGTTGGGCAGGTGAACGGGCTTTCGGTTCTGCCCTTGGGAGCGTCCACCTTCGCAAAACCCACCCGCATCACCGCTCGCACATTCATGGGTCGCGGCGGGGTCATCGATATCGAGCGCGAGGTCAAGCTCGGCGGGCCGATTCACTCCAAAGGGGTGATGATTTTGGCTGCGTTTTTGGGCGCGCGCTATGCCCAAGAAAAACCGCTTAGCCTTCACGCCACATTGGTGTTTGAGCAATCCTACTCGGGCGTGGAGGGTGATAGCGCATCATTGGCCGAACTTTGCGTGCTCATTTCCTCCATCTCGGGCATTCCTTTGCGGCAAGACCTGGCCATCACGGGATCGGTGAACCAACATGGCGATGTCCAAGCCATTGGTGGGGTGAACGAGAAAGTGGAGGGTTTTTTCGACGCCTGCCTGGCTTTGGGCGAACTTACTGGAACTCAGGGCGTGATTTTACCTGAGGCCAATGTCAAGAACCTGGCCTTACGCGAGGATGTGGTGCAGGCGGTGGCCGAAGGCCGATTCCATTTATATTCGGTCAGGCATGTCGATGAGGCGCTGACATTGCTCATGGGCCTGGAGGTGGGGGAGCCTGATGAGAGCGGCGCGTATCCGCCCGAAACCGTGAACGGTCGCGTGATGGCCGCGCTAGAGACCATGCACCAACACTGGCGAGCATTGCGAGAGGAGCTCGAAGAAGGGGAGGACGACGCAGCGAAGGGAGGTGCGGAAAACCGTGCAACTTGATCTGCCCTTGGGAGATGGCGACAACGCCCATCTCCGTCTGAGCAACGCCGCTCTGACCATTGGCCTGGGCATGAATCTGGTCTATACATTCGACCTGAGCGGTCGTTTATTCGGCGCATTTCGCGAGGGCCGAAATCTGCGCCGAGGGTTGGATGGTCGCGTGCTTGCGCGCTGGCGAGACAACCAGCGGAGGCGGCGACGCATTTGGTTGAGTGAAGCGGAATGCAAACGGTTGTTGGAAGATGTTCGACGCGACCTGGAGCGCATTCTCGCCGCGGAGCCGCCAACGGCTTATGCTTCTGTATTGCAGCGCGCGCGAACATTTGACTACGATGAGGACGTCTTGCGTTTTCGTCAGGTCTATCGCCCCATCTCCATTTTGCCGCCCGACCAATACCAGGCCCTGGTGTTGCAAGCCACTGAGGGCTGCTCGTTCAACACATGCATTTTTTGCGCGCTCTACCGTGATCGCGAGTTTCGCATCAAATCGCCGGCCGGATTTGCCGCTCATATTCAGGCCGTGAAAGGCCTGCTGCGAGAGGGCGTCCGGCTTCGGCGCAGCATCTTTCTAGCCGACGCCAACGCGCTCGTCATTCCTCAAGAACGTCTCCTCCCTCTTTTTGCTGAGATAGCGCGCGCTTTCGAAATCATGCCACATACGGTCTCGGCCGCGCAGCGCAGCGCCTGGTTGCAAACGCACCCCAACGGCGTCACCGGCGTCTTTGCCTTTGTGGATGGTCTTAGCGCCGAAAGAAAAAGCGTGGAGGATTTTCGCACACTACGCGAAAGAGGGTTGCGTCGCGTATACATTGGCCTGGAAAGCGGACACGAACCACTACTCGCGTGGTTGCGCAAACCCAGCACCGCGGCCGAGATGCTGGACGCCGTGAAACGAATGAAGCAAGCCGGATTGCACATTGGCGTGATCGTGCTAACCGGCGTGGGAGGCCGCCGCTTTCATGAGGGGCATTGTCACGACACCGCAGCCATTCTCAACGCCATGCCATTGGGCCGCGACGACATCATCTACTTGAGCCCATTTCAGCCCGATCCGCTCGCGCCATACCTGGAAATCGCGCAAGCTGAGGGGATCGAGCCGCCCGACCCAGAATTCGCACGCGAACAGAACCGGCTCATCCGAGCGCTGCTTACATTGCCCCCGCCTCCGGCCGGACCCAAACGAGCGCCCTATAATCTTAGTGATTTTGTATATTGAACCTGATTCGCTTTGCCGGCGCTGTCGCTCTGAAAAGAGAGAAGAGATGCAAACATAGGTCAGGGTGAATCATGCCATCGAATTGTTTCCAATATAGCCTTGGTAAAGTGACCCGCCCCGGGTTATAATCACCTCATGATAATCATACTGAAAACGACTACAAAAGAAGGTTTCTTATGAACTATCGCAACCTTGGCCGAAGCGGCCTGAAAATCAGTGAAATCTCATTGGGCGGTTGGCTCACCTATGGGGCCGGCGTCGATGACGAAACCGCCAAAGCCTGTCTCACCACAGCGGCCGAACATGGCGTCAATTTCATCGACCTGGCGGACGCGTACGCGCGCGGGGGCGCGGAACGCGTTGTGGGCGAATGGCTCAAGGATTTCCGCCGTCAGGATTTCGTCATCTCCAGCAAGCTCTACTGGCCCATGAGCGACAACGTCAATGATCGCGGTCTCAGTCGCAAACACATCATGGAGTCGGTGGAAGGAAGTCTGCGTCGGTTGGGAACCGACTACCTCGATCTCTACTTCTGCCATCGCTACGATCCCGAAACGCCTCTGGAAGAGGTGGTGCGGGCCATGAGCGATCTGGTGCACCAGGGCAAGGTGCTCTACTGGGGCACGAGTGTATGGGAGATGGATCAAATCGAGGGCGCCATCGGCATTGCCGACCGTTTCTTGGGCTACAGACCCCAAGTCGAGCAACCTCGCTACAACATGTTCGACCGTCATATCGAGGAAACCATCATGCCGCTGTGTGCGAAACGCGGCATCGGCCTTGTGGTGTTTAGCCCCCTGGCCCAAGGGCTACTCACCGGCAAATACAACGAAGGCGTCCCCGAAGGCTCGCGCGGTGCCACCACGCAATGGCTGCAACGCGAACTCACCGAGGCCAATATCGAGCGCGTGCGCCGACTCACTGACATCGCCCGCGACCTGGGATTGACTATGGCGCAGCTGGCCCTGGCCTGGATCCTGCGTCGCCCCGAAATTAGCAGCGTGATCACGGGCGCGTCGCGGCCGCAACAGGTCATCGACAATGTAAAGGCCAGCGGCGTCGAGCTGAGCGAGGATGTGTTGGCGGAGATTGAACGCATATTGGCATGATCTCGCCTCCGCAAGGTCGTTAGGCGCTGGTTGTGAATCTCTATGCTCTATCCACTAAAGCTCGAACGAAAATTGGATTATCGGCTCTGGGGCGGGAGCCGGCTGGCGCGATGGTTGAAGCTGCCCGAGCCTTTGCCCACAGATTTGGCCGAATCGTGGCAGGTGTATGAAACGAACAAAGTGCTCAACGGGCCGTTGGCCGGACGCACACTGGCCGAAGTGACGAGCGAATTCGGCGCTGACCTGGTGGGAACGCTGAGCCTGCCGCGCTACGGCCTCGATTTTCCTCTATTGGCCAAGTTCATCGACGCCAACGCCAGGCTCTCCATCCAGGTGCACCCGGACGACGACTACGCGCACAGGGTCGAGGCCCACACCGGCTTTCATGGCAAGACCGAAGCCTGGTATATTTTGCACGCGGACCCGGGCGCGCAACTCATTTTTGGCCTCAATCGCCGCTCGGATCGGGAGACATTCGCCCGCGCGGTGGCCGAAGGATGGTTGGAAGACCTGCTGAATTATGTGGAGGTGCAGGCCGGCGACGTGGTCTATGTGCCTGCGGGCGCGCTCCACGCCATCAACGAGGGCATCCTGCTGTTCGAGATTCAGCAAAAATCCGACCTGACCTATCGCGTCTATGATTACAACCGTCGCGACGCGCAGGGGCGGTTGCGAGAATTGCACCTGGAAAAGGCGCTGGATGTAATCCGCTACGAACCGCCCGAGCAAGAAAAGACGCCCTCACTCACCATCGAACCGGGCCGCGATCTGTTGGTGGCCTGCCCCTATTTTGCCCTGGAGCGACACCGGCTCAGCCAGACCCGCGGCTATCGCACCCGGCCCACCAGCTTCGATATCTGGACAGTCGTCGTCGGAGCGGCGACCGTGGCCGGGGAGGCGTTGACGGAGGGTGACTCGCTGGTGCTGCCCGCGAGCCTGCGCGATTACGACATCGCGCCTGATCCCGATGCCATCCTGCTTCGCTGCTACGTGCCCGACCTCGATAACGACCTCCGCCCCGCGCTGCGCGCCCGCGGTTACGACGACGCCACCATCGACCGCACCATCCGCCCCGCGCCATAGGAAAAACGCGGCCAGGAACAAATGCCGATAGGATATGAGTGAGCCTCTACGCATTTTCGTCAGCGCGACCGCGGATCTTGAGGCGGAACGAGCGGTCATCGGCAAGACCGTGGCCGAGCTGCCCATCCAGCTTCGCACCGAAATCCGTCGCTACCCGCGCGAAGGGACATCCTACGAGACCCTGTTCGAGCTGATCGCGAATGTAGATCGAGTCTATTTTCTGCTGGGCGGCGACATCACCGCGCCTTCGGGCAGCGAATGGGACCTGGCCATGCAACTGGAGCGGCCTCTGCTCGCACTGCGCAAGCCAGGCCCTCTCACGCCCGCGGCGCGCGAGTTTTTGCGCAATACTTCGTTTCAGGTCGCGGCGCAGGAATGGCGCTTTTTCCGCTCGGACGCGGAGCTCGCGCGCATCATCGCGCTCGACCTGGCCGACATGCTGCTACACCCGCTCAATCGTTACGGTCTCTCGGTGGCCGATATGGAGGCCGTCAGCGTCTGGCGAAAACGCTGGCAAGCGGCCGCGCCGGACGAACCCTCGAGCGACGAACCGGGGGGAGCCGAAGGATCGGCGGTGATTCTGGGAAAGAGCTAAACCCGTCTTTCGCCCAAGCCAAACGAGGAACTGGCCTTCACAACCAAATGCTTACCCCGCGTGAGCTTTGCGCAGATAGCGCGTGAGACCTGTCACGTGCATGCAATCGGGGCCCATGCTGTGGTAAAGCTCGTCCACTTCAGGGCCGCAGCCGTCCGCGCGGGCCTGCTCGGATAGCCAGGCCAGGAACTCTGGACAGATGTCTTCATCCGATTGCCCCGCGCGCCAGCGAGGCTCGACGAAGCGCAGATAAGCTTCCAGTTGCGCTTCCGCGCGGTCGAGATGCTCGAACACATCGCCTTCCGCTGGGCCAAAATGGGTGAGCAGCAGACCGTCAGGGCGAATGGCGCGCACCCGGGCCAGGCTTTGCCGCCAAAGAGGGATGTTGATTTCGGGCGGGGGCGTGGGCAGGCGGATATGCGCGCAACCAGGCGGCGAGCGCATGCCCGCGACATCGCCGGTGAAGCAAAGCCCCTCCAGCACATAGGCCAGGTGATGGTAGGCATGGCCGGGCGTGTCGAGGGCCTGAATGCGCAGACCCGCGACCTCCAGCACTTCGCCATCTTCCACAACCCGAATCTGCTCGCGAGGAACGGGAACCGTCTCGCCCCAGAGCTTGTCCATCAAATCACCGTAAATGCGCGCGGCCGAGCGCAGCAGACGGGAGGGGTCGGCCAGGTGGGGCGCGCCCACCTCATGCACATAGACCGGCGCGCCGGTTTCGCGCGCAAGCCATCCGGCCGCGCCCGAATGGTCGAGATGGATGTGCGTCACGAGGATGGCGGTGATGTCGCGAGGCTCGATGCCGCG
>JAADII010000100.1 GCA_013151415.1 Chloroflexota bacterium | reverse complement strand
GTCAGATTCACCCAGGCGACGCCATCGACCGTCACGACATAAATGTCCGACTCGCCGCCATGATTGGAACTGAAGGCCAAGTAGTTTCCATCCGGCGTCCAGTCCATGCCACTGATATATAACTCCTCTCCGTTGTTCGGCGCAGGCAACACGACCAGGGAGTTGAGTCTTTTGCTAACCCAATCGTAGACGAGAATCTCGGCGCGGTCTCGCTTATTCCACCCTTCATAACGCACAAAGGCCAGCTTGTCACCGCTTGGAGAGAGTTTAGGCAAACTCATCAAGCCTTGGAGCGTCGGGAACAGCTCTTGTAAATCAGCGCCTTCATATCCCACCGAGAAGAGTGCAACCCGATTTTTTCCTGTAGGAGCGGGGAAGATGATGCGTTTTCTAAGTGTGTCCCATTGCGGTTCAGCTATATCCTGCAAATAGAATTGCAGAGCTTCTTCTGCCGAAATGCCCATGACGTTGTCGTAGATGCCAAAGGTTTCGCCTAATTTGAAGCGCCACGATGCAATTTCGGAACTGGTTTCAGGCGTCAAATCAATTTGACGATTATCCGACAAGCGAATGATGCCGAGACCGCTGGGTTCGGGGCCATAGAGAAAAGCAATATAGCCCCCATCGGGCGACCAAGTCGGGTTGTTCATGTATGGAGAGAGGCGTTGGATGTCGGTGAGTTGTCGTCCTTCTCTGGTTTCAGGGTTATACAACCAGATGTTGGCGCCAAAGAGAGGGCTGTCTGCATCAATGCCATCGGTCACCAACCATTCTTCTGTAGGAGACCAAGAAAGGCTGGCTGGATCATAAAAATATCGTTCATGGTCCCATATCGGTGTTGTTTCCAACACCTTCTCCTGCGTCGATGGCAGTTGCACAAAGTAGAAGTTATCGCCTCGTAACCCTTTTGCTGAACCGAACATGGTAAGTTGTCCAAAATCGTTTCTCCATTTCAAGCCGTATAGGCCTGTTCTTATTACTTCACGTGCTCCTAAACATCCCATACTCACAGGTGTAGTGGGTGGTGTTGTCGGATATGTAGCGCGCACCGAATGATTGTCATCAAAACGAATGATGATGTCGGTGCGAGCATCACCAAACGCATCATAGTCAGTTGCCACCCAACAATAGGCCAGGACATATGGCTCAAATTCGTTTGTATTAAGCTGTTTTCCAGGAAGATGTATATCAGGGAAAAAAGGGTCATTCCCCAAAACAGGTGGATTGCATCCTGCGAGAATAAGAAGTGTTGTCAAAGCTAAGAGGGAGATCAACAAGATTTTCTTCATAGATGCGAACTTCTTCTCCTTCAAAAACATGCTTCGATACTGCATGAGCCTTCGAGAACAATGCGTCCTTGTTTTCTTCCAGCAAAAATGAACGTTCCTGTAGTGCGAATTGTATACGGCCCGGTCTGAATAGTTTCAAATCGTACTTGTACTTGGTTTGCGATTAAGGAATCAAGACGCTTGCCATTAACTGCATAGCCTGCTGATTGCCATGTCAACGGCTCTTTATTCCACAAGGGGCGATTGGGACTGCCAAGAATTGGTTCAAGATAGGCCGTGCCAGAATGAACAATATTGGATGCCGCCCCCCAGAACATGAACTCTTCCACGGCCACCTGCTCTCCGTTATACTCGCCCGCACTCCAATACGCGACAAACAATAACCTCTCTCCTTCATGGGTGCGAATGCCTCTTTCCCACAAACGTTTTCCTTCATATGGATCAGAAGCGTCATAATATATCTCGAAACTCACCGGATAATGCTCATCGGCTCCGGGAATATCGGGGATGCAACCTTGACCCGTGGTGAAGCACATGAATCGCGCCGCCCAGGCCGGTAATTCGCCATTGAACTCTACGCTGGCCGTAAAGTGGAATAGATAGGGATTCTGGTAGAAGAGGAACGGAAGCGGATCTACATTGACGCCAGGCTTGAAGCCAAATCGTCCCGGATCGAAGAAAACCGGATGACGTTTGCCGCCACCGGGATGGCTCCCACCATTCCCGCCACCATCTCGAGGCCGTTTTCTTTTTGGCGGCGGGTCGGGATGCGTTCTGTTGCAGTCTCACACAACCGATGCCCGCTGGGGTCGGTATACCGCACCGGATTGTTCAACGTATACGCATACCGATTGAACGCCTGCGGATTGGCCGGAGAGGGAATGAGCGTATCCGCCTGGGTGAAGCGCCCCAGCGCGGGGTCATACCATCTGGCATTGTAAAAGTACAGGCCCAGCGCGGCTTCGTGATATTGGCCGGTGAAGCGTTTGGTGGTCAGGGCGCTAAAGGGGCCATCTCGATTGTCGCCGTAGGGATGATAATAGTTCCGTGCCGCGACCGAGCCATCCTGGTTCACCAGCACGCCGGTGGAGCCGAGGTGGTCGCTCAATAGGTATTTTACGCCGTTGTCGGACGCGTGTCCAGCGCGACGCAGGGCGATGATGCCGGTCGGGCCTTCGTAATAGCTGGTGCTGGCTCCGCTTTGCCATTCATACACGCCGGCAATGTACACCGTGGTCGCGCCGCTCACCGTCCCCTTCACCCGATTGCCGTCCGCATCGTAAAGGAACGTGGCCACCACGGTCGCGTCCTGCTTCACCTCGATGAGCCGGTTCTCGTAATCATAGCTCAGCGTATACGTCACCCCCGCAATGACCCGCGTGATCATGTTGCCGTTGCCGTCGTAGCCGTAGCTGTTCCCCTGCGCCGCGGTCACCGCGTGCGGCTTGCCGCTTCCATAGGTGTAGCTCTGGCCATCCTTGACCGTGATGTTGCCGATGGCGTCGTAGCTGTATGAATGGTTGTACTGTCCCGTCCCCGCGGCGTTGGTGGCGGCCGAGGTCAGCCGGTTCAGCCAGTCATAACCAAAGGTCTGGGTCTGGTTGGCGTTGAGCGCGTCGGTGATGCTGAGCACATTGCCCACGTTGTCGTAGGTGAAGCTCAGCTTCTGGATGTCGTCATGGTTCGCGTTTTTGCCTGCGCGCAGGGTCTCCAGGCGCGATGTGCCGGCATTGTAGTCGAAGTTCCGCCACAGGCCATTGCTCCCCGCGTCCAGTCGCAGCTCCGTGGCCTGGCCCAGGGGATTGTAAGCGGCCGCGGAAAGGTATTGCACCCCATTGCCACTGACGGCCGTCAGTTGTCCCACGCTGTTGTAGCCATAGCTCACTTGCTCGCCGATCTGGCCGTTATTTCCGCCCGGATAGGTCACGGTGGTTCGTTGGTCGGCCGCATTATAGCTATAGCTCATGCGGAAGGTTCCGCCGCCCGCACCCGGGATCACCCATTCTTGCTGAGTCAAGCGATTGCGCGCATCATAGCTCAACGCCCGCACCTCCACCACGCCCTCCGCAGTGTAGGCCTTGCTCTTTTCCAGCAAGCCTTTGTAGCCGGCCGCATCGTAGAAATACTCGGCCAACAACGGGCCGGCGGCGCTGTCCTTGCGCTTGGCCGTGAGCCGGTTCAGCGCGTCATAGCTCATATACAGCCATAGGCCGCGACCATCCTGCTGCGCGGTCAGGTTGCCCACGCCATCGTACTGGTACGTCCACGTCCCCATGTCCGGGTCGGTCATGGAGGTTTTGCGGCCCAGCAAGTCGTAGCTCAGGGTGGTGATGTTCCCGGCCGCATCGGTCACCTGCGTCAGGTTTCCGGCCAGATCGTAGTCGTAATAGGTGGTGTAGTTGCCCGTATTGTTGTGCTCGATCACCTGACGCAACCGGCCAAACGCATCCACAAAGCGCTCGGTCTGATGTCCGTTAGCGTCGGTGAACGCGGTGCGCCAGGCGTCGTATTGCGTTTGGCTGCTGAAAAGGATATTGCCATGCGAGCGCGTTTCCACCTTGGTCTGATTGCCCAATTCGTCATACTCGAATTGCTGATAGTTGGCGATGCCATTCCATACGGGCGGAAGCCAGTCGTCCCCGGCATTGCCCGAAAACTCATAGGCCGAACTGCTGCGCAGAACCTGGCCCGTGTTGTTGTAATCGGTCTGGGTGATGATGCGCTGGCCGGCGTTGACCGAGGGCGTTTGCGTTTGCACGCTGCGGCCAAAGCCATCCACATAAGCCCAGCTTTCCAGATAGAGGCTGCTGCTTGCATCCTGCAACTGGCTGCTCTTCACCCACGCCGGCCGCGCCTCAGGATGATACTCGAACGTGAAACTGGCCGGGCCTGATGTGGGCTCGGTGGGCAGCCATACTTGCGTCAGACGATGATACTCGTCGTAGGCCAGGGTGGTCACATGGCCGTTGGCGTCCGTAATTTGCTTGGGCTTGTGGGTGGCGGGGTCCGCGACCGTGCTCACGGTGTGGCCCAAGGCATTGGTCACCTGGCTCACATAGCCATAGGTGGGGTCATAGCTGGTCGTGGTCGCGTTCCCGTTGGCGTCGGTGGCGCTGGTCACCCGACCCAATGCATCATAACCGGCCGTGCTGTCATGATAAACGTCGGGCGAGATGCTGCTATAGGCTCGCGTCAGCGTGAGATTGCCTTGGGTGGGCGCGGCGCCAATGGCCTGGCCGTCGTAGGCGTACTCGGTCAGGGCCTTCTCCTGACCCGGCGTCCCGGGCGCCGACGCGCTCACGTCCCCGGCCCACAATCGCTCCGCCTTCACCCGGTCCACCATATACGCGGCCGTGTTGTACACATATTCATATTGCATGGTGCGATTGTCGGCCGCGTCGCTCACATCCCCCATCTGGCGCTCATAGGTCACATTGCCGTAATTGTCATAATCATATTCCGTACGCGTGGTCTTGGTCTGACTACCGTAGACGGTTTCCTCCACCTTGTCCACATCCACCCAATGCGGATCCTCGCGGTCCTCATTGGAGCTGTCTAAAGTTTGTTGCCACTCGTACCAGGTGACGGTGCGGGTCAGAGCCGTATCATCGGCCTTCAACCGCCGCACCTCGGCCGTCATGCCGCTCAGCCAATTGTAATCGGTGCGCGTGCTGCCATCGCTGAGCGTGATGTTTTCATGATGCACGCCTCCGTTCGCGTTTTTCTTGTCACCCTCCATGCCTCGATAAAAACGATATTCGGTTTTGGCGCCACTGCTATCGCTCACCGTAACGATCTTGTGGCCGCGAAAATCGTTCCAGAAATAGCCGTTGGGATCGTAAATCTCATCATTATATGCGTAGGTGGGTGCGCTATAGGTATAGGTGTAGGTCTGCGTGGGCTGACTCGTCACCGGATCAGAGAGCGTCATGCTCAGCACTTTCCACTTGTTCCACAGGTCGATGCCACCCGAGCTCAGTCGGTCCGGAAAACAATCATAGGGGTCGCGAATGTAGGGAGGGCCGATATTGGCCGGACATGGGTGGCTCTGACCATAATTGAACTCCACCTCACCGCCCAATTCGGTGATGATCTTTTTCAGCCGTGGCATATACATGGGATACGTTGCCACATCGCTCCAGCGATTCTTGAGCATCACCGGTTCGTACTGCACGGCCGGCAAGCCCGGCAACGGGTTACTGGGCGTAAAGCGCAGCCAATTCAAGCGCAATAATGTGCTGGTGCTATTGTAGTCGAAAGTCACATAAATGGTCTTCACTCCACTCACCGAAGTGGAAAGGGTCACCTCGCGGCTTTTCCACGCGTCCCAACCGCCTGTGCTGCTCACATTATAGGTGGCAATGACCTGTCCGGTAGGGCTATCCAACCGCACTTTCACCGAGCCGCTGTTGCGTTTGGTTGCAATACGCAAGATCAGCTTGTCGGCCCCGGCCCCAAAGTCCACATTGTCGAACTTCAGCCAATCGCCGTCATGAATGCGCTTCGCATATTCCCCGCCTCCATAATCACTTACTTTGCCGATCTCCACGCCCGACATGGCGTCGTAATACTCGGCCTCCATCTGCTCGAACGCGCTCCAATTGAAATCGCCCCCCGGCCGCCGCGTGATGCTATCCAACCACAATTTCTTTTCACTGTTTCCGCCTGGATCGGGAAAACTTTGCGCCAGATCGTACAGACTCACTGTGCGCCAGACCCCATTTTCGTACACTTGCGTCTGTATGCTGGAAAGTCGTCGCGCACTCCAAAAGGTGGGACTGTTCTTATTGCACGAACCCGAAGCTAAGCATTGGTTATCCAACGGCGTGTCAGGATATTGGCCTGTGTTATTGCATCCGGCCGCACCGGACGGATCTTCACACCGGAATTCACTATTGAAACGCACCCGCACCACCGGCTGCACGGTTTGTCCGCTGCGTTTGCCATATTCGATGATATGCGGATGCCCCGCGCGCACATATTTGCGCCGCAAAAAGCCCCGCGCTTCGTAATAGGTAATAGTTCAGTTCCTGTTCATAGCTGATGGTCGCCACGTTCCCGTTGGGGTCCTCGATGCGGTCCAGGTTCCACTTCCACACTTTGTTGCATACGCGATAAGGATCGTTGGTGCACCATTGTGTGCTATAGGTGGGGACGTACCAGGCCGAGTTCAGGTCCGCGCCCGTCTCCACGTCGAATTCCGCGCCAAAGGTGTATTTCGTTCCATCGGGCGTGGTGACAACCCAATAGAAATGGTTGTTGGAATCAGGATGGTTATTGTTGCTATGTCGCAAACGCTCGATTTTCCATCTGGGATCGCTTTGCAGTTTCCACACACCGCTGTCCGACACCAACAACGAGCGCACGCCATTCAAATTCAGGTAATACACCGAGTTGTTCAGACACAAATCGCCCGGAGCCTGGCTGCTGTTGCATTTGCGAAACACCCGTTGCACCGACCCCATATCCAAACTCCACCCCAAACCCACAGACCCCGGTTGATTGTTCTTGGCCTGGCTCATGCCGTCGATGCCGCCACTATCATATTGAAGGCGCGGCTCGGGCACAGGACCGGCAGGCGGCGGCGGAACAGGAAAGCTGTAACTCGTTTGCGCGGTTCCACTCACCAATCCTACCTGGTAGTCTTTGACCAAAGCCAGCGGTTCGGCAGAATAATCTCCCTCTTCTCCGCCCGAAGTGGTGGCCAGCACATACAATCGCTCGTCCGGCCCGCTCGCGGCCGCGGCCATCCATGGCAGGAAGATGCGCTCCCCTTCCGGCGGCAAATATCCGGGCGCATTCATCCGCTCTCCCAATCTCACCGTCAGTCGTCGGCCGGCATAATCGTGCTCGCCGGGCAATTGTCGCCAGGTGCGGCAAGCAAAATAAGACTCCTCCTCGCCTTCCACCACCTGCGAGCGCCACTCGCAGCCGCTCACCTCGAACAACGCCAATCGCGAGGCAAAGCCGCCCCCATACGCGCCCACCATCTCTTCATAATTCACCGTCGCCTCCAGCCCGACCGGATCCGTTTCGCTTCCCCGCGTTTGCAGCGAGAAAACTATGCCTACTGGCGACAGCGCCCATCCTACGTCCGGCCCCATCATCTCCACCCGCGCGGTCACCTGGGTCACTCCTTCATCCGGGTTGAGTCGCAAGGCCAAAGGCCATTGCCCCACTGCCACCTCCCGTCCGGCCTCCACATTCACTTCCTCCACG
This sequence comes from Chloroflexota bacterium, assembly GCA_013151415.1. GTDB lineage: Bacteria > Chloroflexota > Anaerolineae > J102 > J102 > JAADII01. The sequence continues at coordinate 42,154 of JAADII010000100.1, read as the reverse complement.
CCTGGTCGCGGGCCCGGATACATCAACGGCGTATGGGTCGGTGCATCTAATGCCCTATACTCAAAAGTCGCCTCCGTCGCTTTGTTCTCCTGACCATGCGGTTGTGAATGCTCGTTGGCCGCGACTCGTCGTTTATCACGCGTCACCATTACGCGTGCTTCCGCCCTCCAATCTAGACCCACACCGACCAAAAGCAACCCCAACGCCAATAGCATCCGAACTATCAGAACAGACTTGCGGGGGGGGCGATAATCGATTGAACATGATCAGCCTCCTTATCAATCGAATCCGAAATCCCAATTCCGAAATCCCCAATCGGAAACCCGAAATCGAAACTTCGGAAGCCCGAGACCGAAGGCTGGGAAAGCGAGTGAATGAGTGCGAGGATGCAGATGCCGGCTCCCTCCCCACAGCCGCCTGACTCGAAGCGCCTATATGTTTATGACGCCTAAAGCATATCACAAAAAATAAACCCTGTCAATACATTTCGCGTCTCATTTTGTCTCAGTTGTATCTCATTTTATCTCGCGAAATAATTCGTTGTTCACCGGTCACTGTTCATAATTGACTTTAGCTGTTGGTTACTTCCTAAAACCGCACCACGCGCGGCCGCCGCGAGAACCAGCCGTCAAAAGGGCTGAGTCGCGCGTCCTCCGGCCGTTTGTGCCAGATGCCGGGGATGTTCGTCCCGCAGTCAGGACACGTTCCCTCAGCAGTGATGCGATAGCTTTGGATATGGTAGCCCACGCGTTCGACCAGCAGCGCGTGGCAGTTGGGGCAATAGGTGTTCTCGTACTCGCCCACGCGACCGGGGATATTGCCGGCATACACATACCGCAGCCCGGCCTCTTTGCCGATCTCGGCCGCGTGCAGCAGCCCGCGCACGGTGGTGGGCGGCGGCTCGGTCATCTTGTAATCGGGATGGAAGGCCGTCACATGCCAGGGGATGTCGGGTGAAACCGAGGCGATGAAGCCGGTGAGGTCGCGCAGCTCTTCGTCCGAATCGTTGAACCCCGGCACCAGCAGGGTCACGATCTCCAGCCAGAATCCCCGCTCATGCACCATCTTGATCCCATCCAGGATGTTCTTCAGCACCGCGCCCAACTGGCGGTAGTTCTTATCTTGCATGGTTTTCAGGTCGATTTTATAGGCTTGCGTCCAGGGGCGGATGTAATCCAGCACTTCGGCCGTGGCGTTGCCGTTGGACACATAACCGCAGATCAAATCATGCTTGCGGGCCTCCTTGAACACGGCCATGGCCCATTCCGAGGTGATGAGCGGCTCGTTGTAAGAGCTAACCACGGCCTTCGCGCCCGAACGCAGCGCGGCATCCACCAATTGCGAAGCGGTCACGCGCGTAGGCAACGTTCCTGCGGCTTCGTCGCGCAGCGTCTGCGAAGTGAGCCAGTTCTGACAATTGGAAACCAGCGCGAAGTTAGCGAGATAGTTGTGCTCTTCGGCCGCCTCCATGTTGTAGACATACCCTTCGAACGGTTCCGCGTGGATTTCGCGAATGGGAATCAGATGCCACTTTTCGGTGCTATGCAGCTTTCGTTTGACCGTCGCGTTTTCATACCACACCACACTGTACTGGCGCGGCGCCTGTTGCACGCGACGCCCCTGAATCGTCCCATACTTGGGCCGTTCGCTCTCATAGATGGCCGGCATCCAGCCCAGCTTCAATGCCAGCCAGGCGACTCCGTAAGCCAGGTCTCTCGACACCGTGGTCAAACTAATCTTGCCGTTCTCGTAACGATGACCGTCACCGTCGATTACGGCGTCCAGGAAAGCGCGAACCACTTCGCGCGGGGCTGAAAATAGTTGCAACGGCACGCGTTTTTCCGCTGATTTGGCCCCGGCAAGTTCTTGGAACAGGAGCGCCGCCGAAGCTTTGTTCACCGTCACGGCCAAAGTCGATGCGCGTTTGATGGGCTTTGCTTGCACCGTGAGGCGCTTTGCCAATAATTCGATGGTTTCCTGAGCCAGGCCCGTTTCGGTTAGCGCAAATGTGAATGCGAGTGTGTGGCTATTTGGCCGATCTTTGGCGCTGATGACCGATCCTTCGGCGCAATAAAGGCCCAATAACCGCGCCATTTCTTTGTCCAGCGGGATGTGAACGGGGATGCCGGGACGATGTTCGTTGGGAAAGCGGAGTTGACCGTTTTCGCGGATGGGTAAAGCGCTGCGAATCCCATCCGGCTCTCTCCGCGCCAATCGTCTGCGTATGTGACGAATATTTGTGCCCGTTGTTCCGAACAGCGCGCCGATTTCTTCCGAAGTGAGACCGCGTTCCGCGGCCGCGTTCATGACCGCAAGGTCTTCGTCGGTGTATTTCCAGGGAACCTGATAGGACACCTCAATGTTGCCGAGAATTTCCGCGACATCGATGCTAATAGCTTCGGCGAAGTGATGATGTCGCGGCGTGGCAAGAAAATGATCGGTGGTGAGCGCGTCAGCCCTGATGAGACGCGGTTTTTGGGTGGGATCATCGGTTGCATAAACGCGATGATCGGGCGTGCAGCGAATGGCGGGAAGATAATAGGGCCGGATCACGGTAAACGCGCCGCGGTAAGGATGCCGAAAGATCCCCCGCACTTCGCGCAGTTCACCCGACCCGCTCACGGCCAGCAGACCCTGCGGCAAGCCGATTTCGCCATCGGGCAGGGTCTTATATTCGGTGCATTGTTCAAAAAGGCTGTCCAGGCGGGCGGGGCCGTGTTGCGTCACCACAGTCGTATCGCCGGTAAAGCAGTACGAGCAATGCATATCGCATCCCAACATGCCAAAGGTGAGCGCGTCCGCGCCGGGGAGCACGTGGAAAAACGGTTTCTTCTCGATGGGGTCCGACTGAATGCCCGCCGCATAGCCAAAAGGAACATAGAGCGCGCCATCTTTGTTGAACCGCACCTGGCAAATGCCGCGGCGGCCCTCGCGTATGAGACAGCGATGCGCGCACGCATAACAACGCACGGCTTTATTATCCAGCCGTTCGACCAATTCCTCCGCGGCCGGCGCGGTCATGCTATCGAGATAGTCGGCCAGGGTTTGGTGTTGTTTTTTCATGGCGGCTTTTCCCCCTGATGTGTCCAAAGTCCGGTTCTGTGGTTTTCTCGGCGTTCGCCGCGTGCTTTGCGCGCAGCCGTTCTTTATAACAGTCCGGCATGGGTCGCCAAAAGAGCCAGGCGATTATTCACGACGCATGTATTGTACTCCCGATGTCCGACCGCGGTCAAGGCTTCTCGCACACCGAAATAAGCCTTGGGCTGTGCGGCTCCCATGGATTCATCTCGTAATCACCGTAAAACCGTAAATTTACATAACCTGCGCAGGACAACAGCAGGGCCAGCTCCCGCTGGAAGAGGATGCGAAATTGGAATTCGGTCTCGAATCGCTCCCATGCGCCGTTCTCGGTCAAACGTTGGTACAATCGCCGAATGATCATCACCTGATCCGGCAAATTCACCTCCACCCCCGCGAATTTCAAGATAGGCGCGCCCGTATCCGGCTCGATGAAACTCTCCTCCAATTCCAGCACTTCGCTGAATTTGGATAAGGCCTCCAACTGCGGATTCTCGACATCCATCACCAACAGCCCACCCGAGCGAAGCAGGCGTCGCCATGCGGTTAGGGCTTGCATTTGATCATGGCCTTCGATGAGGTGCAGAAAGGCATTGTAGCCGCAATAGGCCAGCCCGAATTGTTCGTCGGCCAGGGGCGGCTGACGAAAGTCGGCCTGGATCAGCTCGATGCGGTCGTTTAGCCTCGCTGCGGCGATGCGCTCCCGGCCTATCGACAACATCTCCCCCGCGATGTCCAACCCCACCACGCGGCGCCCTTGCTCGGCTATGGGCGTGGCCAGCCGCGCGGAGCCCACGCCCAAGTCCAGGATGGGGCCTTTGCTTTTGCCCGCGAAGCCCAGGTAAAGCGGGATGTCGTCGGTGAGACGCCCATCATCCAGATCATAGAAGCGGGCAATGGGTGAGAAAGACATGACGAGTTCGCGAAACCGAGGGAATCATGCTTGACTCGAATCTGGCATCCGAGTATAATTACAAACGAGTATATCACGCGGGTGTAGTTCAGTGGTAGAACGACAGCTTCCCAAGCTGTATGTCGTCGGTTCGAATCCGATCACCCGCTTTCACTGGCCGGGCGATGGCGTCCCGGTCAGTTTTGCGCAAAACCATGAACACCGACGCGGAGAGGTCGCATAGTCTGGCCTAGTGCGCGCGTCTCGAAAACGCGTAGGGTTTACCGCCCTCGAGGGTTCGAATCCCTCCCTCTCCGCCTTTTTTGTTAAGATATTGGATATTAGGATACTGGATACTGGATATTGGTTATTGAAGTTGTTCGATACGTCGAGAATATCCAGCATCTCAACACCCAATACCCCAATACCTCAATACCTAATATCCAATAACCTAATATCCACAAGGAGAGGTCGCATAGTCTGGCCTAGTGCGCGCGCCTGGAGAGCGCGTATCCCCTCTGGGGATCGTGGGTTCAAATCCCACCCTCTCCGCCTTTGAAAACGCCCACGCGAGCATCCGCGTGGGCGTTTTTCTTTGCGATTCATGTTGGCTCTCTTGAAAAAAGCCCCACAACGAAGGGCGCAAAGAGCACAAAGGAAAACAAACAGGGGTTTCAAAGCCTGTTTCTTGATAAACTCCTCTAATTTTTCTATGTGTTCTTCGCGTCTTTGTGGTAAACAACCTTGTTCAGTGGAGCCATGTTACGCGGTCGCGATTGGCCGGCCCTTTACGTTTCTGTTCTCTGTCGCTCTGATCTCTGTTCTCCACCGCTCTGACCTCTGGCCCCGGTTCTTTTCGCGACCCGCGCGCGGCTGCGTCGGCGTAGTTGCTTGGCTCGCGCCTGTAGGTCTTGAAAAAAGTCGGTTTCCACAATTTCTTGCACCTGTTGCCGCCGTTTCACCTCGTCGATCTCAAAGCGTAATTGCTCGATCTCCTGTTTCAGGCTCTGCTCGCGCAAATAAGCTTGCAATGCAGCCGTGGCCAGCAGCGAGAACGTTTCCATCAGCTTTTGCAGATCGCGACCAAAGGGGATGATTTCCCCTGTTTCGGGATTCTGCGCGTTGAGAAGCTGAAGCACGCCGATGACGTCTCCTCGCGTGTTTTTCAAGGGCAGGCTAAGATAGGTTTGCACCTGATAATCGGTCTTCCATTTCAACGCTTCCGGCCCAGCGCCTCTTACATTCGATTCACCATTTTCGCCAGGGACATTGACCGTCTTGCCACTGAGCGCGGTGTGAGTGGCCACTGTGTCGTGATTGGGTTCGTTCGTGTCGGGGTGATAAAGAGGAAGGGGCGCCAATGGAATCGTGACGCCGCTGCTTCCGCCCATGGCCAGGCCTAATGTATCGTTGCGCATGATCATGGGGCGAAGATGATCATCTTCGGTGCGCAGGTAGAGCGTGCCCGCGTCGGCATGACAAAAGGCCATGGCCTCGTGCAAGATGGTGTCGAGCATGCGATCGAAATCTTGCTCCAGCGTGAGCGAGACGCCAATCGGGATAATGCGTCCTAGCAGATCATCGGCGAGTTGTCGTTCGCGTTGCGCCTGTTCCAATGCCTGGCGCAATCGCTTGATCTCGGTTTGGGGCTCTTTGTATTGAGTTGTCATTGGTTCAAGAGCACTTCCGTCACTTGCTCGAGTTTTTGGGTGATGGGATGATCGGGATAGTGCAAAACGAACACGCCGTTGCTGGCCAACACCATCATTTCATCCGAATGAGGCAACACCGCGGCCACGGGGCATTCATACATGTTTTCAAAGCGCGTTTTCAGCTCCTCGGGATCAAACACGACCGGCGTTTTATTCACCACCAGGAGCATCTGCTCCACTTCCAGCCTGCGCGCGACATCGACGGTGACGCTCGTGCCCTGAATGTCCTGGCTGTCGGGCCGCAGGATGATCACCAGTGCATGGGAGATGGCGATGGAAAGCAGGGTTTCGTCGTTCAAACCGGGATGCGTGTCAATGAGCAAGGCGTCGAGATCGAGAAAGTCGATGAGATCGAGAAAGCCGTCGTTGAGCAATCCCACGTCGTAGCCTTCGCGCAGAATGCGGGCGATATCGCCCGGCTGGATGCTGGAAGGAATGAGAAACACGCGTCCCGTTAGCTTACCCTGGAGGCGGTCGGTCACATCGTAGGCGGCCTGCTGGATATCGCATCTTCCCCAAAGATAATCGTTCAATGAATGTTCGAGCTTTTCTTCGGCCAGCCCGAAAAGCACATGGATGCCAGGTGACGCGATGTCTGTATCGACCACACCGACGCTTAAGCCGCGTTTGGCCATGAGCGCGGCCAAATTAGCGGTGGTGTTCGATTTTCCTGTGCCTCCTCGAAAGGAATGGATGGAGATGATTCTTGACATAAGGGCGATTCCTGAAATGAATAGCTGCTGTATGGATAAAAACGACCATGAGTGGAAGCATGGGATCGGACAATCGGGCGTTGCCACGGCATGGTCGAAGCAAAGACCTCTCTCCCCAAATGCTCTCGGTTTCGCGACTCACCCCTTCGTGAGCCAAACCCGCACATCGTAGAATGCGGCTGTGCCGCCCATGTCGGTCTCGTGTTGGTCGGTCAGCCAGTTCACGTTGCGTTCATCTGGGCTGAACTTACGCCACCAGATGGTGGGCGCCAGCGCCACGCCGGGCATGATGTCTTCGGTGACCCGCGCCACCAACTGCACCCGGCCCTGTTCGTTGCAAATGCACACGACATCGCGATCGATCACGCCTCGTTCGGCCGCATCCTGTGGATGCAGCCACACCATGGGTTCGATCTCGCGGGCTTGGAAACGGGCCATGTTGGCGAAGGTCGTATTCAAGAAAGAGTGCGCTGGAGGTGAGATAAGCATCAATGGTGGATGCTCGAAGGCCGAGGTTTCACAGCTCGAGCGCGAGTCGTCAAGGCGTTGTGGGTTCTGCGTCCGGCTCTTGAAGGCGGCCGGCGGAATCCAGGCAGGCAAGGGGTCGTAGCCATCATCGGCCATGCGTTGGCTGAAAAGCTCGCATTTGCCGCTGGGCGTCGGGAAATGACCCTCTGCAAATGGAAGATAGGGTTCGGGTAGATTCAGGCGGACAAAACCCTCGGCCAATAGCCGCTTCCAGGTCACTCCCTCAAAGGTGGGGTGAGTTTGCGCCTGGATGAAATTTCTGAGAATGGTCTCATCGTCCTCGCGAAAACAGGGATCTTCGTAACCCATGCCTGCGGCCAGGCGGCGGAAAATTTCGCTATTGGGCAGAGCCTGGCCAATAGGCGCGATGGCGGGCCGATTGAGAGCCAGAAAAAGATGCCCATAAGGCTTGAGGATATCCCAATGTTCGAGCTGAGTGGTGGCCGGGAGCACATAATCCGCGTAGTCGGCGGTGTCGGTCTGGAAATGCTCCAAGACCACGGTGAACAGATCCTCTCGAAGCAGTCCGGCCGTCACCGCGGCCTGGTCGGGAGCGACCGCGGCCGGGTTTGAATTGTAGACAATGAGAGCCTTGACAGGCGGGCCGGCCTCTTCGGGTGAGGGGATGGGGTCGATGGGCCGGGGGTGATAATGCGCGCGGGCCAGACGGGTCGGGTCGAGGCTGAGGGCATCGCCCAGCCGAATCATGTTGATGGTGCGAGGATGGCGGTCGCCCAACAGATCGGGTCGTTTGAGAGCGCTCTTGTCGAGATAAAAGCTGCCCGAGCTGCTCAATTGCACGCCCCCTCCCCGATATCGCCACGCGCCCACGAGAGCGGGCAAGATGACGATGTTGCGCATGGCCATGCCGCCGCCCGCGTGTCTTTGCAAGCCGTAGTTCACGCGGATGGCCGCGGGTTGGGTCTCGGCATAGACGCGGGCCAGCTCGCGAATGCGCTCGGCCGGGATGCCGGTGATGGATTCGGCCCACTCCGGCGGAAACTGCCGCACCCGCTCCACCAGCTTCTCGAACCCCACCGTGGCTTTCGCGATGTATTCATGGTCGATGCGATCTTCCGCGATGAGCGCCTGCATCATGGCCAGGGCCAGAGCGGCGTCGGTCCCCGGCCAGATAGGAATCCATTCATCGGCTGCGCGCGCGGTGCGGGTGCGCGCGGGGTCGATGACAATGACACGCGCGCCCTTCTTGCGCGCTTGCTGCACGAAAGGCCATAGATGCATGTTGCTGGTCAGCGTATTCGTGCCCCACAACAAGATCAACCTGGCGTGCGCGAAATCTTGCGGCTCCATGCCGATGACGCGACCGGTGGTGTATTGATAGCCCTCGAACCCCGCCTCCGAGCAGATGGTGCGCGCGAGTTGGCTTGCTCCCATGCGGTTGAAAAAGCGCGCGGCCATGCCTTCGCCCTGCAACACGCCCATGGTTCCGGCGTAGGAATAGGGCAGCACGGCCTCCGCGCCATATTCGGCGATGATGGCCTTGAGTCGATCTGTGATTTCTGCAATGGCCTGGTCCCAACCGATGGTTTGAAACCGCCCTTCGCCCTTGCGCCCCACCCGTTTCAAGGGCGCGGTCAGTCGGTCGGGATGATAGGTGCGCTCGAGGTAGCGATCCACCTTGCCACACAGCCGGCCCTGGGTGACAGGATGATCGGGATGTCCCCAAATATCCAGCGCGCGGCCATCGATTGGATCAACTTTCACCTGCCATGAGCAGGTGTCGGGACAATCGTGAGGGCAAACGCCGGTGATGATCATGAACATCGCAGTCAGAGTGTGTTTGGTCGCGGTTGGTCAAGGGGCGTCTTTTATTATAGCAGCTTTGCAAATGGTGCGGGAACTAAGCGAATTCCGGATGTCGTCGGCGGAAGAAGGTTTAACATTTCCAGGAAGCGGGCGATCTCTTGTGCGGCGACTTGATGCCCTTCGCGATTCCAATGGCCGTCGATGGCGAAGTGAAGCATATGACCGCGACGTTCGGCTTCGCGACGAAACGCGGGCCGTAGGTCGAGCGCGGGGATGTCATTTTCGGCCAACGCGGCCAACATGCGAGCATGAGCGGCCTCCATAGACCAACTTTTCCCCTTCATGCGAGGATAGCGGGCTTCGACCTGGTCCCAATAACCCGGATAAACTTCTTCCGGCGAATTGGCCAACACGGCCACCAGGTCCGCGCCCATGTCGCGCGCCTCTTTCTTTATCTCGCCGAGCAATGCAACTGTCATTTCATAGGCGGCCTGCCACTCTTCATCCGGTTCGGTGTCATAAATGTTGTAAGCCAGAGGCACATAATCTTCGCCTTGGGCCAGCAATCGCATCTCTTTGCCCGGCTTGAGAACGCCCAACCGCGCCAATGAAGCGGCGAATCGGGGCGCAAGCAGGCGGATGCGCGGGTCCACCCAGCGATAGAAGTAAGAATGCCGCCAAAGCCATTCGCCCACAGGCGTCAGCGGCCCGGGCGGAACCGGGTCCGGCTTCACCACGGCATCCTCGCGCTCAACCGGCGGCGCTTGGGCCGGGTCGAAAGGGAAGAGCTCCAGCTTGAGCTCGCCCTCTTCCAAACGAAAATAAGGTTTGAGATTCGCGCCCATATTGGCCGATTCGAGGGGCTGGTGGTTGTTCATGAAGTCGTTGCGCGGGTAGAGAGTGAGGATGATCAGATCGGGCTTGTATTTGTAACCCTCTTCGCGCAGCCACAAAAGCTCCTGATCGTTGCCCCAGCCGCCCACGCCGGCATTGATAACCTCGACCCGATGGCCCTTTTCATTGAGGATGCGGCTCAATTGCTGGCCAAAGGTCTCTTCCAGCTCGACTTGGATGCCCTCGACAAATGAATCGCCCAACACCATGATGCGATACACCCCTTCTGGTTTTTCATAGCCAATGGATTCGGGGCTGCGCAGGCCGCGGCTGTTCACCTTGACTGCGACGTCGTACTCATACATTTCATTATACGAACGCCCCTCCGCGCCCGGCTCCAGGCTCCAGCCCGTGATGGGATCCGGCACGCGCCAAAACCAGCCCATGCTCTCCACCGGATGCACCGGCACAAACGCGCGGAAGAACGCTTCCACAGCCAGTAGGACGAGAACGATATTGAGTAGTGTAAATCCAATGATTTTCAGCGCTCGTTTCATGATGGCTCAATTCAATCGTTGTTTTTTCATAGGCTTTTCCGGAAAAACGATTTCGCCTCTCTCTACGTTCAACTTTTTTCAAAGTTCCATCATTGCACCGGTGGTTCTCCCTGAAACCCGCGTTATTTTTGATTTCGAACCATCAGTAAATCAGGTCTGGCTCCAACTCGATGGGATCGCCCACGGTCCCGCCTTGGGGATCGATGAGAACGAGTGAAAGGTTGTGTTCGCGACCTGTGGCCATATCTGCGGGCAGGAAAACCGTATGCTCCCCGCGCCAGGGGAGGCCAGGCAGCCATCGGCTGGTTGGGTAATTCGGCCCGGCCAGCGGAAAGCGCGCAAGCTGGCGTCCATCCAGCAGCAATGCGAAGCTATAATCGCCTTGCAGGGGGCTTTCGGCCAGCCAGAAGGTGGTCAAGTGAAGCGGATCGCCAGGATTCAGGGGCGTTTCGGGCGCGTGAGCAAAGCCTTGTTTGTAGCGATTATGACCCAGAAAGCGAAACGGCCCCATTGTTTGCTCGGTGCGATGTCGGATGGGCAGAATCGCCAGAGGGGGCGCGGTCGCGGGCGGGATGATCGTGATCTGGCCAAGGGGCAGATGGTCATCGATGCGTTCCGCGGTGCGCACTGGCAGACGCTGACCGCTGGCTGCGTCGTACATGGCCAGGATGAGGCGATACGCGCCGGGCGGCGTGGCTAGCGGGATGGCGAGACCATAAGGATCGTCGATGGTCTCCCAGGGCTGCCAGGTGGTGGTGGGTCGTTGCCCGCCCACGGGTTCGCTATCCACCTGGGCCACGACCTGGTTGGCCGGATCGAGGAGCTGCAACGTGATCTTGTAATTTACATCGAGAGATTGGGTCGCGAACCATCGCAATCGCGCGCGGGCGATGTCGCCCGGTTGCAGCGGATCAATGGAAATGCCGGCCGCGTCCAGTTGGATGGCGGGGCCGAATTGGGGCGGGTTGGGGAAGGGGACCGGTTCGGGCGCGGGTTCGGCGCTGTAGGCCGCGAAACGCAGATTGCCGATCCACGCGTCCCAGGCTTTGAACGCCCGCTCAGCCAGATAGCTTTCTACGATGCGGTCCGGATCGGCTTGCTCCACGGCCCAATAGACCGCGTAAATGCGTTTCGATTGGGCGAGGATCGCTTCAAGCCGCGCGCGGGTGGCTTCTGCATCGGGCGGCCGAGTTTCGGGCAGAGGGTAAAGGGCCGCGGGGCCGTGGTCGTATTGCGAAAACGCGTCGATTTGACCGGGCGCGTCGAGGATGACCGCGTCGTCTGGCCCGGCCACGGCCTTGATGTAAGCTGCGATGCCGCGGTAATCGTCTCGCGCCACCTCAGGATCATGATAATAGCGATCCAACACCTCGAAGGAGGGAAGCATCAGCGCCAGCGTGATAATCCCCACCGAAATCATGCTCAACGCGCTCGCCCGCCTGCTCGTCCTCTCGTCCGGGCGCGCGTTCGCTTCCTTGCTCTCTTGCCCCTTCGCTCTCTCGCGTTCTCGCCGTTTTTCACCCATCCACTCGTCCCAACGCATGACGCCCACGGCCAGCAGCAACAAAAAAGCCGGAGCGGCAATGAGCAGGAATTTGAAGAAAACCGGGCTGAACACGCCAAAAAAGAGCATGGCCAGCAGTGGCGCGGTCAGCCAGATCAACGGCGCGGTCCATGCCAGCCAGCCATCGTTTTCCGGCGCCCAAGGGAACGCGGCCATAATCATCAGGCCCAATGAAAGCACTATGGTGAGCGTGGTCGGCTCACAGGGAATAGGCCCGCAGAGAAAGAGCCGGAAGCTCTCTTGCATGGCTTCGGCCCCGGTCAGGGTGGCGGCCGGCGCAGGCCAGACGGTTAGCTGGCGCAGGGCCGTGGGCAGCCAGGGCAGGAAGGTGAGCCCGACCGCCATTTGGAGTAGGAGCCAGTTGCGCGTCTGTGCGCGCGCCGGCTCGCGGCGATGAACCATGAGCCAGGTGAGCCCGATCAGATTGAGCGCGATGAGATGAATGGGGAACGCATAATGCGTGTAAAGCCCCAAAACCGCGAAGCCAAAGTAAAGGAGCGCTAAACCCCATTGGCTCCTCGAGGAAACCGCGTTTTCATCGCGCCCGGCTTGCAGCCAGGCCAGCAACGCGTAGGCCGTGACCGCGGCGCACAAGGCCAGCAGCTCATACATGCGCGCTTCCTGGCTGTAATAGATGAGAAACGGGTTTACGGCCGCGAGCGCAGCCGCAACCAGCCCGCTGTTTCGTTGCAATCGTTCGCCTAATCGATAGATCACCCAGACCAGAAGCACTCCCAGGATCGCCGAAAGGCTGCGCGCGCCGATCTCGCCCAGCCCAAACAGTTTGCCCCATCCGGCCAGCAACAGATAATAGGCCGGAGGATGGATGTCGGCTGCGGCCGCGCGCGCGATTTCGGCCGCGCCGCGCGAGGCCAACACCACCGAATTGCCCTCGTCCGCCCAGAAACTTTGCCCGTCCAACGCGTAAAAGCGCAGAAACGCGGCCGACGCCAGGATGACCAACAAGAGCAGGCGTCGCGCGGGGCTGCGCGTCGAAGGTTTCGAAGTCGCCGCGACCAGAGTCACGAGCGGTATTGTACCCCTTTTTTCACTTGGATGGAAGAAAGGCGCATGAAAAGCGCGGTGATTCGCGCCGCGTGACGAATGGGTGCGTTTCAAAATGGGGGCGCGTTCATAAGCGTCATTGCGAGCCGAACCCCAGCGCGATGGGCGCTGCTCGAAGAGGAAAAAGATGATGTGCAACTTTTGGTCCCGAAATGGAAACGCATCCGTCACGGATGTATGATTGGAACATGCCGCCCAGATTATGTTACACTTGTTGGGAGTTCTAAGTTCTAAGTTCAGGGTTGCTTTACGCAATACGCAACACACACTGTTTCGGGAAAACGATCATGCCCAAACACCCAATGTCCAGTGTGGACGCGGCCTGGCTGCGCATGGATGATCCCACCAATCTCATGATGATCAATGGGTTCTTCCATTTCGCGCGACCACTCGATTTCAATAGATTGCGGGAAACCGTACGGCGTCGGCTCTTGCGTTTTCCTCGCTTCACCCAGCGCGTGGTTGAGTCTGCACTGCCCCTGCGCGGCCCCTATTGGGAGACGGATCCGCACTTCAATCTCGACGCTCATATCTTGCGCGTGGCCCTGCCCGAACCGGGTGACGACGCGGTGCTGGTGGAGATGATCAACCAGTTGTGTAGCATGCCTTTGGACCGCAACAAACCCTTGTGGCAATTTCATCTCATTGAGAATTACGGCGAGGGTTGCGTGCTCTTTGCGCGGCTCCACCACGCCATCGCCGACGGCATCGCGCTCATGCATGTGTTGCTCTCCTTGTGCGACGAGCGCGCGGACGCGTCTTGGTCCGAACCGGCGGATGAGCGGACGGCTCGGAGCAACCGTCCGCCTTTGGCCGGTCTTTTCCGTCCTGCGGTTGGCGCGGTCTCGGCCACGCGCAAACTGGCGGGATCCATGTTGCAAGAAGGCGCGGATATGTTGCGACATCCCACGCGCGCGTTGAAAAGGGGCAAAGAGGCCACCGAAATCGCGCAAACATTGAGCCGCCTTACGCTCTTGCCCCCTGACCCCAAGACGCCTTTCAAAGGCCCTTTGGGCGTGCGCAAACACACGGCCTGGACCGCGGAAATACCTTTGCCGGAGGTGAAATACATTGGCGGCGTTCTTGGCGCGACCATCAATGATGTGCTCATGACGCTTGTCAGCGGCGCTCTGGGCAAATATTTGGTCGGGCGCGAGGTCGATGTGTCTGGTATGAACATTCGGGCTATGGTTCCCGTCAATTTGCGACCCTTAGAAGAAGCGCACAAGCTGGGCAATCGTTTTGGCCTGGTGATCATGGCTTTGCCGATGGGCGTTCCCGACCCCATGGAGCGGCTGGTGGTGGTGAAAAAACGCATGGACGCGTTGAAAAATTCGCCTGAAGCCCTGGTGGCATATAGCATTCTCGGCGCAATGGGCCTGGCTCCCAGCGAGATCGAGACCCTGGGCGTGGAATTCTTCGCGTCCAAGGCCACGCTGGTGCTGACCAACGTGCCCGGGCCTCGGCAAAAGCTTTATTTCGCGGGAGAACGCATCGAAAAGCTCATGTTTTGGGTGCCGCAAGCCGGACGTTTGGGCATGGGCGTGAGCATCATCAGCTATGCGGGCGAAGTGCTCATCGGCGTGATGACCGACGCGGATCTGGTTCCCGACCCCGAAACCATCGCCGGTCTGATCGAGGCTGAGTTTGAGCAAATGTTGGAGGAAGCGAGAGCGGTGGAGGCCAGCGCGTATAAAGGGCCTGTGCCCATCACCGATGAAGAAGCGCGTGGTCGCTGCAAGGCCATTCCCGGCTCGGCCTACTGTCACATCCACGCCAAAGTGGTGGCCGATAGCGAGGATATGGCCTTGCGATAAGGATAATCCATAAGGAGCTTCAATCGATCATGATCGTCATCCGAACATATAACAACATCGTTGATGCGGAAGTCGCTCGCGCGGAGCTAGAGGCCGCGGGCATCGAGGCCATTGTGCTCAGTGATGACGCGGGCGGCATGTTGCCCTCATTGCAGATCGCGGCCGGCGTGCGTCTGGCCGTGCGCGACGAGGACGCGGACAAAGCGTTGGCTTATCTCGACGCGGTTGTGGACGAGGGCGCGGAAGATAATCATTCGGGTTGATTCCAACCTGGCGATGTTCACTACGATTTTGAGAGGAAGCGGATCCGCGTCAGTTGTCGGTTTCTTGTGAATCGAGAATGACGTTGACGCTCATGTTCCAGAGAAATCGTTCGTCCACGCGTTCGGGTTTGATTATGACAGTGAAGATGACATCGCCATGCTTGGCTTCCCCTCGCGGTTCGATGCGTTGCACAACGCCGTTCATGGTCAGATCGGGTATTGCATCGAATGTGAGAGAGGCCGCGTCTCCAATGGTCACGCGACCGATTTCCAATTCGGTCAGGTCTTTGGTTTCGATTCGCCAATCGGAAAAATCGGCCAAAGTGAGCAATGCTTCTCCGGGCGTCACGTATTCACCAAGTTGGGCGCTGCTGGAAACCACAGTGCCTGCGAACGGCGCTCGAATGACCGTATCGGCCAGAGCGGCCAGCGCCAATTCGAGCGCGTATTGCGCTTCGGCCACTTCGGTTTCCGCGACCGCGATGTCTTCGGGTCTGGCTCCGGCCTTGAGCAAGTCGAGCTGGGCTTGAGATTCTTGCACATTGGCTTCCAATATGGCCAATTGAGCCGGCCGCGGCGGCGCGGTCAGCGCGTCCAATTGTGATTGGGCTTGAAGTATTTTCGCGCGGGCGATCTCGATATCCGCCGGGCTTGCTCCCTCCAATAGCGCATCGAGCCGCGCTTTGGCCGCGTCGTATTGGTTTGTAGCAAGCTGCAATTGCAATGATTCAGGTCGCGCGCCGATATCGGGTGCATCCTTCACGCGGTCATAAGCGGCTTGAGCTTGTTCAAGCCTTGCCCGCGCATTTGCCAACTCGGCTCGCGCGGCCACGATCTGTTCTTTATCGGCTCCCTCCATTGTCTTTTGGAGGGCGGCTTTGGCCAGGGCCACAGCCGCCTGGGCCGCAGCGATTTCCTCTTCCAAAGGACCCTGAATGGCCAGCGTCTTTTGGGCGTTGGCTCTGTCGAGCGCGGCCTGGGCTATTGCTATCTCCTGCGCGCGCGCGCCCGCTTTCAAAGACGCCAGTCGGGCCTGGGCTCTGGCAAGACGCGCTTCCGCTTGCGCCACCATCGCCTTTTGCGATGTCGCTTCGATTCTGATCAATTCCCGCCCTTTTTCAACATAATCTCCTTCAGAAACAAGAATCTCGGCGATAGTCCCTGTTGTGGGGAAGCTGAGCGACGCATGTTGTGCAGGAATAAGAACGCCTTCGGCGACAATGCTTTCATCCGCTTGCACCGGTTTTAAGACGTTTTCCGGGTTATCTGTTGGGGAAGGGGCCGCTGCGGTGGCCGAGGGGCCTTGGCAGCCCGTGAGGAGGCCGCCGAGAGCAAAAAGGATGAGTAAATAGCGAACGACTAAAGAGCTTTTCATGGGATGCACCTTTCATTCATGAGCTAACGCCTTTGGTATATCGAGTCGAGCGGCTTGTCTCGCCGGAAGTATTGTGGCCAATGTCGCAAGCGTAACAGACAAAATAAACCAAATAATCACCCCTTTGAACGAAAATGTATCATCTAGCGAGCCGTTGAGTAATTGCGTCCCTATGACGCGGTTGAGCGCGCGACTAAGCGGATAGGCTACAGGAATACTAAGAAACCAACAAATTATTCCAATTGTGATGCTTTCAGTGATAAAGATGTGTTGAACGGTTTCGTTCGAAGCCCCTATCGCGCGCAATATCCCAATTTCTCGGGTTCTTTCCAGCACATTGATGCTCATAGCGCCCATCAATCCAAGGCCGCCGATTATCGCGAGCGCGATTGCCAAAGCTAAGAAAAAGGAGATAATCATTTCAAAATACACTTTGCTGGCCACGCGCACCTGTTCGATGGTGTAGATTGAAGCGACATCAAGCCCCGACGCTTCGAAGCGCTGTTGCAAAGCGTCGGCCATTTCGTTTTGAAGCTGAACGTCGCGTTCGCTGATGATGATTTGCAAGCTGCTTGCCCGCCGCGGTTCGCGCGTGATGCGCGTAAAATAGGGATAATTGGCGTAGGCCAGCATGGTTCCCCCTGTCATGCCTTCTTGAATCACGCCCACCACGCGCCAATTCGTCTCTCGCCCCTTGATTTTTAGCGTGATCTCGTCGCCTAATTGTATGTCTGGCTCTTCTTTCTGCAAGATCGTATTGATCACCAATGCATTTTCATCTTGAGGAAGCAGCCATCGCCCCCGAATGACCGAAGGTCGAATCATTTTGGATTCGATGGGAGGGGCGACAATGGTAATCGGTGAGCTCTCACTCTCGTCCGAACGCACCCGATATACAATATCTGAGGCCCAATATTCGGTGGCGGCGATTTCTGGCATGGAATCGATGATTCTATCAATGCGTTCGATTTGGTAAGAGCGATTGAATTGAACCTGAAGATCGTAGTTCCAAAAAGCGATGGTGTTTTCGAGTGTGAGCAGCAATGAGCTATAGACGCTGAGGACGGCGATAAACAGGATGCCGGCTAAAACCAGCGGTGTCATGGTCAAGATCAATCTTGTTTTGCGCCGGGCCGCGTTTCGGACGCCCAGCAAGAATGGTCGCGGCAAGTTGCGAATGCGTTCGACGAGCCGATCGACGATGCTTGTCCCAAAGCGGTTTTCCGACACGCCATAATGATGAATGGCTTCGCGCACGGTGATTCGACTGCCGGCTATGATCGGAAGTGCAGCGATTAGTGGCGGCGCGCCCAAAGCGATGGCCGCGTAAACGCCAACGATCGGGAAGGGGATGCGGAATTGATCGTAGGTGAAGTTGAGGAATAGCGATAAGAACAGGCTAAAACCATTGGCCAGCCACAGTCCAATGGGGAAGGCGATGATCAGGGCTAAAAGGCCCAGGATAAAGGTCATGCCCAAATACATCGTTATGATCTGAATGCTTCTGCCGCCAACAGCCTTGATCATGCCAATCTCGCGAATCTGTTCAGTAAGCAGGGCGGACACGGTGTTGACAATCAAAAAGCCGCTCAATAAGAGAGAGAGCGCGCCTATCACCGCGAGCACCATGGAGAGGGTTTGGAATTGAGAGTCCAGAGGCAACTTGTCTGGCTCCGGCGTTTCGATGCGATAGACCCTGTAGCCCCCTCGCTCCAACCAGCGCTCGACTTCTTGCGCAACCTGCTTTACGCGCGTTTTGTCGTAGCGATTTCCTGAGACAATGATATGAAGCTCATTGAATTTGCGCGGTTCACCGAGCCGCTCTGCGGTATCGAATGTAATATAACCGTAGGCTCTGCCCGCGTGTGAGGCTGGCATCCGTCCGAAATCATAAGTTAACCCGGCTAGTTCGAGTTCCCGCTCCTTTCCTAATGAGGTCTTGACCAAGATTTTGTCGCCTTGTTTTGCGCGCACCAAACCAAGATGAGCCGGTAAGAGCGATGTGCGCTCCAATAAAACGCCATTTTTGGGTGGGGGCCATGTATCAGGTTGGGGCCAAGAGGCTCTATCGGGCTGCCATTCCTTTTCGGGATAGACCTTGCCAATACGAATGTCCTCGTAATTTTCGAATATGATCAATTCTATGGGGAATGTTTTCTCTTCTCCGGCAAGTTTGAATTGGGTCATAATGCTCCGCCGGCCTTCGGCTTCTCTTACCGAAGGCAGCCGTTGCACCGCCTGGACAAGGTCTTCGGTGAAAAAATCGGTGAAAAGGATCAGGCTGGCGGGATTGATCGCGGCATAGCTCGCGGTCATATCATGCGTCACGAGTCGGTGCATATGCGCGGTCGCCCCCACAATCATGATTCCAATGGCAAGGGAAAACACGGTGACGAGGGTGCGCGTCTTATATTTCCACAAGTCACGCATGATTTTCCGGCCAAGCAGTCTCGACACGCATGCCTCCTATTATCCGTGCTCTCTTCGGCTGTCTTTGGACACTCGACCATCGGTCAACACCACTGTCCGCTGGGCGCGCGCCGCCAGGTCAAAATCATGGGTTACAATGAGCACGGTTTTGTTGCGCTTGTGCTGGTTTTCGAATATTTGGATGATGGCTTCTGCGGTCTCTGAGTCCAGGTTGCCGGTGGGCTCATCGGCCAGGATGATCGGTGGATCATTGGCCAAGGCGCGCGCAATGGCCACTCGCTGTTGTTGGCCGCCAGAGAGGGCCGAGGGGAATTTCGAAGCGTGTTCGACCATATCCATTTGTTCGAGCAGGTCCATTGCCCTTTCTTTTCTTTCTTTCCAGGAATACACTTTGCACAAGTCCATGGGCAACATCACGTTTTCGATCACGGTGAGGGTTGGGAGCAGCTGAAAGAATTGAAAGACAATGCCGATATGCTCACCGCGCCATTTCGCCATTTCGTTTTCAGGAAGTTCGGTTATCACCACATCGTTAATTCGCACTGTGCCCGAGGTGGGGCGATCAATGCCGCTGATCATATTGAGCAGGGTGGATTTGCCGCTGCCGGATTTCCCCATGATGGAAATAAATTCGCCTGCCTGGATTGATAAGGTGACATCTTTCAGAGCGATGAAATTCCTTGCGGGATTAGGGTAGATTTTTTCTATTTGCTGAAGCTCGATCATAGGCCTGAGTCAAAGCCAAATTGGTTGCGAATATGGATGCTTGCTTTCTTTTTTCAATCGGTGTCCGCCGCGGGCAAGCCTGCCGTCGACCCGCTGCTTATAATGCAGTCATCGACCAAAACGGGAGCCCAAGTAGCCAAGCGCCAGCGCCCCCGCCGATTCAACGCCAAACCAAAGCAAAGCGATCTGTCCTGGCTCTTGATCGGCGTTCAGGATCATGGCCAGGCGAACAAGAATGACCAGCGCGACGGCGATCAAAATATGCGTTGAGGCTCGCTCCAACGACTTCTTGGCAATGATGCGCCCGCGCCAAAAACTGATCAGCGCGGTGAGCAATGCATAGCCGCCCAGATAAGATGAAGATGACACCAGCCCGGCTATGCTCTCGTTGATAAGTTGGGCGTCGCCGCGGGTTTGAAATCCCATGATTAAGGCGTAGCCAAAGATGGCGAGGAAGCTGAGCGCGAACGGAATAAAAAAGATGAGAAATGCAGACCAAATGATGGCTTTCCATGACATTGTTTTGAGCGACATCCGTGTGTTCCTCCGGGGATAAATGCATGATTGATGAGATGAATGGTTGGCGGTGCAGGGGTTTCTCGCGTCCAGTCTTGTGGTTGCTTTTGCCGGGCCTGTATCATCATCAATGGCGTTCTTATCAAGGCATGGTCTAACCTGTTTCGTTTCTGCTGCGTTTTGTGGCGACGTTGGACGCCGCAAAGGCGATTGAATGTTTTTGGAGGGTGAAAAATTCGGCTCCGCGCTTTGCAATGTCGGCAACACTCAAGAGCAAAGAGACCGCTTGACTCAAAACTGGGGTCTAGCTGCTCGCATGCAACATTGATATAGATCGCTCATATCCCCAAAATGCATTTGAGAGCTAGACAAATCAGCTTAAAGCATGAATCGAGTGATTCATGCAGGCCGCCTGAGCCAGGTTACTACCATTTGCAGGTGCAGGTGGTGCAGGTGGTGCACGAAGCGCAGCTGGTGCATCCACCAGGGGTCAGAACAATCCCGTTTCCGGACGCGCAAGTGACGCCCACTTTTCCTGTAAAGCTGAGCATGGTCGCCTCCTGTACAAAATAGAGTGGTGATGGTGTTTGTGATGAGAGGGTCTCCAGCCTTGAGTGTTGCTGACATTGCAAGCGCCAGAGTTGGTGTCGAGGGGCGAGGGATGCGTTGCAAGATGCATTTTTGCGGCGACATCTTTCCATTTGTTAATGTGAAAGCGGCCTTGACGTGTGTGGTCGGCAACACTCAAGAAGGCCGGAAGGCTGCTCATTTCTTGTCCGGCTGCTTGAATCTTCTGATTTGGCGTGAAAGCCAAGAGTTTTCGACCGAATCAAATGCACCGAGGTGCAAGAACGGTCATGAAGCGCGATGAATCGCTATGGAGTCGATTCAGGCGCTCGAGAGGGTGCGTGGGTGATATTACCAGGCGCAGGTGCAGGTCGTGGTGGTGGTGCACGAAGCGCAGCAAGTGCATCCACCAGGGGTCATGACAATCCCGTTGTTGGACGCACAAGTGACGCCCACTTTTCCTGTAAAGCTAAGCATGGTTACCTCCTATAGCTGGGACGAAGCGTCGGCCAAGAGGGTGGCAGCCTTCCGGTCTTGAGTGTTGCCGACCATAGCGGAGTAATATCGAGCGATTCAAAATGACATTCTTTGGCCATGACGCGCGGCGGGCGGCATCTCGCCTGAAGATAACGTTCCGGAAAAAATGCCAGGTCCTAGATAAAAGATCACATAGAGTTCATGACAAATCAATGTGGGTATGAAGCTTCCGGTATATAAAACCAGTATGCTGCCGAATACCGATATGGAAACAGAGCCGGCGGTTAAAAGTATTTTTTGCGAATTCGATTCTGCATGCAGCACTTGTTGTAGTGTAAATAGCAAGGTTGGAATAAGAATGGCTATGCCCGGATTTAATTGTGGAAACTGTTCTATGATGATAATGAGTACGGCGCCCCGAAAGAATAACTCTTCTGAAAATGCGCCGCTAGTTGGATAAAGCGCGCGCACAACCTTGGGCATTAACTGCATTATCCTTATCCATGAGATATCTGTGACAACGCCAACCCAGTCGATTTTCTTTATGACGCCATCGTATAATTGCAAAATTAAGCTAGAGAGCGAAAGCTGCGCCACCATTCCGATAAGTATATAAACAATATATTCCCTCTTCAGAGATAAATATTTTGTAAATTCTACGTCATACGCCAAGAGCAAGACGGTTGCGCCGAATATTCCGGTAAAGACATAGATAAACCAAAGCGTGTAGGCCTTGGCGGGCTCGAAATCTATTCTTGAATAGCGCATAATTTGATGAGCCAGAGCATTGGCCACACGACCATTACGCGCCAGACGCGTCGCTTTTCCCCAATAAACGCTAAAAACTGATATGATAATTAAATAGATGACCAATGCCATGGTGTCGCTAATCATTGGCGTTGATTCCTCTTATCAAAAGCAGCGTGAGGTTTTGAGTCATATGGCCTAGTATAGGAATAATTAACGCGAATCCAGATAGATAATAGGCCGTTGAGTAAATTGCGCCACTGAATAGTTTTGTGATTACGCTCTGAGGGCCGAATGTTATATGGTTGATTGCATATATTAGGGTGACAAAGCCGATGACAGGCCATATTGGCATGGCAAAGCTATCCAGCAACAATGAAAACAGAATCTGTCGCAGCACAAGCTCTTCGCAGATAACAAAGACAAGGACCAAGATGATCTCGAAAATGCTTATGCGCGGAGGATTGGCGTAAGATGAGTGCACTACAATTCTGGTGATTAGTTTTCCCGATTGTATTCGCACCAGCAACACGCCAACGATGTATTCCATGAAAAGGCTGAACACGCCGAGCAATGGAGCAAGGATGTATAACCAAGGCGTGAACGGGGCGCGATACGCGAAAACGTAATCGGGCTTTGCAATGGCAATCAGGGTGATGATGAGCAAATACCCCGCCACCATGCCAAGCAAGTTCATGCCAAGAGAGCGCTTTTGCCTGGGGGTGAGAAAAAGCGATAGGTTGGCCCCAATGCCTGAGGGGAAGATAATGGCCCCCAAGAGCAAAGCGCCTTCAAGGTAAGGGATGTGGACGTTCATTCCGGATCCCTCCATATTGCCTGATGCGGGGGTGTCCGCTATAGGGAAAGGCGGGCAACGACATTTGCACCAATTCGGGGAAGAAGGTTCGGGTCACCCGCCATCCTGTATGAGCGATCTCTGGAGGCGTAATGTCGAGGAAAATCCCATATTTTGAAACGCGACTGAGATGACGGATCAGGTATTGCAGGTCTTGTTCGTCGTTTCCTGTAGAAAGGTTTTCCATCCCGCTCAAAGGGGTTTGACCCTCCACCAGCTCCCTCAAAAACGTTTGTTTTGAGGTCGCATCCTCTTTGTGCGCCCAATAAGCCACGTTTGAGTCCAAGTCGGCGAAGTCTCGGGGCGCGACGGTGGGGAGATAATGATCTGGCTCGACCAGCGGTCCATATGTCGCCAGGTAATGAATGGCCAAAGCCTCCACCAAAGCCCTGTAGACGCCGCTCATCGGATTGAGGCTTGTGGAGCAGCCGAGGAGCGCAATGGGCCTTTCCATTCGATTATTGAGCAACCCTACGCCGAATGAATGGGCCGGCATGTCTGGCAGCGAATATTCATATACGATGATCTCGAAGTCGAGTTCGCTCATGAACTCAGAAATAAGCTGAATTAGCGTGATATTGTCGATAATGACCTGGCGCATCTTTTGGTGGGTGTACCATCGTATCATGAAGGCGTCGGCCTCTATGGCCTCTAAGATGGCGCCTATGAGCGATTTTATGGGGTTTGTGTGGGCGGCTGCGCCTTTCGAAAAGCCAGGAAGGAATAGCTTTTCGCCATGCTCGTGCCTAAAGCCAGTGAAAATGAGTTGCGCCGGCACGCAGATTTCTTTTCCCGGTTCGAAGAGAGAAGGGCACCACAGCCAACTTATGCGATCATCTTTTGTGATGGGTTCGATATTCACTTTGCCGCGCATTTTTGAATAGTCTTCGTCGGTGTAGACATTCATGAGCTCCCACGGCATGACATTGGCTTCGCCTTGAAGGTCGTTGTAACTTGCGGAGAATATCTTGTCTTGATACAACCGCGCGCCCACAACAAGGGCGTAACGTTCGATCCCCTCTCCCAACAAGCGAATGAGCGCTTCTTCCTGATACTTGCCATATCCGGCTAAATGGTAACTCATCTCAGCAAACTCACCGACGACCAATTTATGATAATCTGGCATCCGGCTTGTGTACATGGCGATGTGGGGGGACGAGTCCGCCAACCCGGTGGTGAGAAGCTGAGATTCCGTAATGCCGAAGTGTTGACTATTGATTTGTCGAAATTGATTTTTCAGATGTAAGTGAGATGGATAAAACTTGAACATAAGTTTCGACCGTCCACCTTTTTATAAGGGAGCCATTCGGGCAATCGCTGGCGATGAAAGGCTAAACAAGGAAGCTAAACCGGCTCTTTTTCGCCGATGATGATCGATGAAACCAGTTTCTCAACGATGGCATGCGTCGATGTGTACATTTCCTCCATCTTTGCTCGGGCGACGAATCCGCAAGCCGGACAGAAGGGAACCCGGAGAATGTCTTGCACCTGAATTTCTAAAATGGGCAGATATGTGTTCAGGGCGCGGCCCGCCAGCTTCGCCTTTCCTATGCTTGAAACGAGAAATCCTTCGAACATCGCCTGCGAAGTGAGCGCATGCATCAAGGGCGTGGTGTAGGTGTTTCCATTTTTGCGTCTTGCAGACAACCGCGATTGTTCAACAAATTTTCGATAGACGGTCATCTCTTGCATTCGAGCCAAAAGGCGGAGCTCATAACATTCGAAACAACCGGTTTCTGGCGGTTTGATGGTGAATACACTGGTGAATGGGCCATCTAACAAAGCCATGCATAGTGTTTGCGATGTGCGAACCAGGGCGCGATTTATGTTCCGAAGGAAGCTGATATGCGGCTTCTCCATGCAACCAACAATGCATCCAAATCGTTCGATAAATCTGACAACTTCGTTGAGCTGTTTTGTTGTGGCGTAACCATCTTGACAGGTCGTCAAATCCATGGCCGCGATGTCTTTGATCTCGGCGTCGCTCATAACCGTCAAAGGAATATCAACTTCCTTGGCCAGCATTCTGGCATATTCGCGTATCGATTGGTTGTCTCCGAAGAACAGAACAGGCCGAATATGTTGGGTTGGCGCATAAAAACCCCCTGTCGCCGAGCCTCCAAGCAACTCGAACAATAGTTTTTGTGAATCTGAATCGTGTTCAGAATAAACATAACTTTGATACCTCAGAGAATCGATCAGGCCTGAAAATAGCTCTTTTTCTTCTGGCGTAAGCTGTTCTGCATCCATTAAATCGACCACATCCACGAATTGACCTGCTTCCAGCCGATCGAACAATTTCAATACAGCATTTTGCAAGTTTTCACTCAGGCCTCCGTAGTTGAGAATGGCTTCCTCGTAGTTCCACACGCCTTTTCGTATTCGAATTTCATCGGTTCCCGAGGAATAAATGCGAACAGAATCCGATAGGACTATTCTGGAGTTATTGTTCATGACGGCATCCTTTTCGTGAGTGCATGGTGAAGAGATGAGGTTATTTCATGCCAATGATGACCAGATGGATGACATGCTTTGATAGACCATCGACGCCGAGGAATTGTTCGCTCAGGCTTTTTTCATATCCCCCAATGTCGCAGGAGGCGAGATTCAAGGCCGTGCAACATAGATGCATGTTTTGCGACATCTCGCCCGCCTCGATAATGGCAAATGTCGCCCCTTGATCACCGTATTTTCGCGAGTTTTCGAATAAGCTATAGACAAAGAAGATGGCAAGATTTACCTTTGCCGAGTTGATATTCACGCCCCATTGCGCAAGATTGGCAAAAGCCTCTTTGTCTTGCTCGTCGAACGTTCGGACGGTGTGGAGCGCGTGGGAAAGTGGAAGGTAGATATAGAGTCCATCTTCGAGGTCCTTTACATTGCGGGCGACTATGTAAAGGTAGATGGGATATAGGCCGCCGCCCGAGGGAGCCGCTCGTAGCTTGCCCACAAAATCGGCGCCTAACGAATGCTCGGGGAGCGCGTCGGTGGTCTCGGACGCCAGAATGAAATCGCCGGTTGTTCCGTTGGCATAGAACAAAATGGTCGATAACGTTTGCAAATCCATGGGCTTGCCACTCATTTCCCGAATGCTTCTTCTGGCGCGAATGGCGATGCCGAGCGGCGCGTTGACCATTTTGTAAGGGGGTAGCTTCACGGTTTTTTGCGTTGCCGCCAATCGTTGCTCTTTCAAATGCCTCATGCTCAGGCTTCCGCGGATGCCAAAAGAGGCGTAATTCATGACGCTGATCCCAATCCCCAAATCCAACGAGTTGCGCTTTGAATTTAACAGATAGTCTTCGCTCAGAAAATGCGCTTCCGAGATCATGGCGCTATTGTAGTTGGCTCCAGGCACCTTGATGGCTGTCGATTCAATGTATAGAGAAGCTGGAAGGTGGCTGCAGGCGTCGAAAATCTCCATCAACGGCCCAAATTCCTTCTGCCGAAATTCGGATATATCCATGACCGTGGGTTTTTTTGTGGGTCGCCTCTTTAGCATGGTTGTCTCCTCTTTATCATGATTGTTGCGATGTATGGATAATTGTTGCGCTGATGGCGCCAATCTGAAATGGTCAGGGCGTAAACATTTCTCTGAGTTCTCCCCTATTAGGGCTTACGCATTGAGTCGCTGATAAATGTTTTGCTCGGACGGGGCGTAAAAATCCTGACGCCGACGCCCAAGCTTGTATTCCAATGTCCACACCGGCACATGCCGAATGCACCCCAAATTTTCACTCCCGTCCACCACCTTTCGATTGTACTGATATTGCCAGTAGTAAAGCACATCGGCCATGGCGTCTCGGTCGAATTGGCTTATGACGCGGTTGAGAATGCGCCAAAGGCAAATGGGTTGCTCGCTGGTGAGTGAAAGTCCGGCGGATAACTTGAGGCTGAGGCATCCGCCCAGACAGACGCTCTTGAATGCACAATCGGCGCACTTGCCTTCGAGGCTATCGGCAAAATTTTTGTCATAAATGGCGCTAAAGCCCTGTTTCAGCTCAATGAAATCGTCCATTGATTGATAGCTGGCTTTTGGGAGCACCCCGTGATCGGGCAGAACCGGACAGGGGATGATATTCAGCTTGGTGTCCACGCCGCAATATAGATCTGTGCCCGCGCTGCATCGCCTTGTCGTCATCACATCGACAAAATGATCGAGGAAAATGTTCGCCTGTTTCCTATAGTTGAGATGCTTGATGTGTTTAATGGTCGTTCGCACCAATCTTGTGAGAATATCGGCATAGAATGCCTCATCCAAATAGATGTCGTCGCCCTTCCATACATTGAAAACCGGGGAAAACTTGATGAACGCCGCATTGTGTTCAAGCGCATACTCGGCCAGCGCCTCCACCTCGTGGACGTTGATTTCGTAGATGGTGGAGCCGATCCCATAATACGCGCCGCGTTCGCACAGCAATTCGATAGACGCCAGCACCCTGGAAAGGGAATCCGTCCCCACTATCTCTTGATGCAAGGAACGGTCCAATGTGTGAAGACTCACGCGAACGCTTGTGTTCGTCGCTTCCAGCGCATCCAATATCTGGTCATCGATGAACAACCCGTTGGTCGCGACGCTCACATAAAACCCCAGCTCATGGGCGAACCTGATGACATCTACAAACCTGGCGTACATCATGGGTTCTCCGCCCGAAAAGGCCACGTATTTGTAGCCTTGTTCTCGGGCGCTGGCTAAGATTTCGCACACTTTTTCGAATGGAATGCTCCGTTCGTTGGAAGCCCGATACCACGCACCGCAAAAGGTGCAGCTCATGTTGCACGCGGTTGTCAGATAGAATTCAAAATTCATGGGTCGAATACGAACAACGGAAAGGGACTTGACATAAACGGGGCAGTGATCTTGGGCCAGACCTGGTTGTATTCGTGAAGACCGTCCGGGTTCATTCCCACCGAAACGCCCGAGCGGCGACAATCGCACAGATCGCCAACATGCCTATCAAGGTGAACGTCTGTCGCGTATAGAGGCTCCACGATTCGCCAAACCAGACGCCTTGGAGCAGCTCGACAGCCATAGTCATTGGCAGAAACTTGCTGATGGTTTGCAACGCCTCGGGCATAATCTCCAAGGGGAAGGCGGCGCCGGAAAGGAACATCATGGGAAAGAATAACGCCATGCCCACGGTCTGCGCGACGCGAGCCGTGGGCGCGTACGCTGCTATGAGATATCCCAATGCGGCGAATGACAACGCGCTCAAGGTGAAAGCGAGCCATACATGGACCCAGTTTTCGGTTAGATTTAGATCGAACGCCAACACGCCCACCACCAACAACAGCAGCGCTCCCACCAAAGTGATCAGGTAATGCATAAGCACATCAGAGGCCATGTAAACGCGCGGGCGCAACGGCGTGGCGCGAAAGCGTCGCAAAACGCCAAGCTCCCGATCGCTCGCGGTCTTTATTGGCACGCTCATCAACATCACCGTGACAATGACGAATACAATGAGCGCCGGGGTCGCGAAATCCACATACCCCATGTTGTTGTAGAATGGGTTCGGATCATTGCTGAAGATCGCGCCGAACAAGACCAATAACATGACCGGAAAGACCATGGTGAAGAAAAAGGCCATCGGCTCGCGAAGGTAAAGTTTGAACTGTGTTTTCGTTAATTTGGTCAAAGCCGTCATGGTGCGCCACCGTTTTCAATCGCGTATGTCGCGGCCTGTGAGGGCCAGAAACACATCTTCAAGATTGGGTTGTTCGATGCGGAAGTCGCGGGTGAGGCAATTTTGTTTTTCCACCACCGAGAGCACGCGACCCGCCAAACGCTCGCTCTCTCCTAAGACAACCACGCGTTCTCCATTCAGCTTGACATGCTCCACTCCCTCCAGCTCGTACAAGGGGGCGGGATCAAGCTGACCATCCAATGTGAAGATAAATCTCACTCCCAACCCCAACGAGCGGATCAAGTTTGCCGGCGCGTCCAACGCCACCAATCGCCCCTGATCAATGATGGCCACGCGATCACAAAGTCGTTCGGCCTCTTCCATGTAGTGCGTGGTCAAGAACACGGTTTTGCCCCGATCGCGCACGCCTTTCACCATATCCCACATGGTGCGGCGCGCTTGCGGATCGAGTCCGGTGGTCAATTCATCGAAGAAAACGATCTCTGGGTCGTTGAGCAAGGCCAAGGCGATGAAAAGCCGCTGTTTTTGGCCTCCAGATAGCTTCTCAAATGTCGTGTTGCGCTTTTCGGTCAGGCCAAATTCCTCCAACAGCGGTTCCCAAGGTATGGTTTTTTCATAAAACGAGGCGAACAGATCACACGCCTCCCACACTTTGAGCCGGAGAGGAAGGGCCGATTCCTGCAATTGCATGCCGATGGATTGTCGTAGTTTGTAGCCATCGCGACGAGGATCAAGGCCAAGCACGCGCACTTCGCCTCCATCCGCCCAACGCAACCCCTCGATACATTCGATTGTGGTGGTTTTCCCCGCTCCATTAGGACCAACCATGCCAAATATCTCTCCCATTTCGACGTGGAAAGAGATGTCATCTACGGCCTTTATCGACCCGTACGCCTTGCTGAGATGTTGGACTTCAATGGCAATCGTCATGCGCGGCTCCTTGATGAGGATGAATTATCCTTGATTGTTTTCTAAGGCCCGGTCAACGCTCTGAAGAAGCGCTTCCAGTGCTCGACGATGTTCTAGAAAAGCGACGCGACCTTTCGGCGTGAGAGACAAAAATGTTCGCGGTTTGCGTCCGACGAATGTTTTGTGTATCTGCACATATTCAGCGCGTTCCAACTTGCGCAAATGTGCGCCCAGGTTGCCGTCGGTAAGATTCAAGAGATCGCGTAACGTGGTGAATTCTATCTCTGCATCCATGTCCAACGTCATAAGCGCGGCCATAATCCTTAGTCGGACGGGCTGGTGAATAACGGGATCGAGCTCATCCATGATTATTTTCCCGCCTTCTTAATATAGATACCGCTTGCGATAAGCGCTCCGCCACCCAGAACGGCCATCCAGATGAAAAAATGTTTGAAAAAGAAGAGATAACCGATGATGGCCAGAGCCGAGACGACAAGACCGACCCAAAACATGGCTCGCCAGGTCCAAATGCCCAACAAGCCATAGCCCAACATAATGATGAGAATGA
Organism: Chloroflexota bacterium; assembly: GCA_013151415.1. Classification (GTDB taxonomy): domain Bacteria; phylum Chloroflexota; class Anaerolineae; order J102; family J102; genus JAADII01. Next base: position 12,551 of record JAADII010000100.1, on the reverse strand, counting down.
AGATGAGATTCGCTTGTTCGGCTGTTTTGGGCGTTGCGGCCCATAAAATGAGTGTGGCAAACAGGATCAGGAGCGCCCAAGAGCTGGCTATTCGCATGCTCAACCCACCATATCGCACGCGCAGTTCATCTCGATAGCCAAGATAGATGCTCGATATTAAAGCGGCGATGAGTAAGAGCAGCCACAAAAAGCCGCTTTTCGGACCACTCAGAAAATAGCTGCCTAAAAAGCCGACAAACCAGACCAGTCCCCAAATAACCAATTGCAACGGTCCGCTCCCATTGGCGAGCTCTCTGCGGGTGCGCGCCATGATCTTGTCGATATCATCCAGTGCTTGTTGCGCTTCGGTGGGAGAAATGTCCATAAACTGCTCCTGTGTTTGCCTCGCTCCTCTAAATTGAATAGGACTTTGCGCTGCACAGTATACTGTAATGCAGAATGAGTGTCAAGTGCCTGAGGCGAAAAAGGTCGCGTTTCAGAATGGGAACATTGCATAACAAGTCTGGCGGCCGGTGGTTTCAGAACAGCATCCCCGCGCGCCGTTCGCCCGAACGCGCCCATCTTCTCGCCATGAGTCATTTGTCCTCGCACTTTTCTTGCATTACAATCGAAATGGCTGCTCGCGTCGAACCCAAGTAGATATCTGCCGTCAGTTGGCTGGCAGGCTTTTGGGCTTGAGCAACCATCCAGCTCGGAAGCGCGGTTTCACTTTCGTTCGCCCCAACCACATCTCAACATCATCCGACCAGCCTGCGCTTCGGTCTTTTTTGTTGCGGTCGCTCCATACAAGCAATGACACAAACCATGACCCACCATCAAGACGAAATCGACGCCATCACCCGTCGCATTGCCGACCTGTCGGAAGAGAGCCTGATGCAGCTTTCGCAGTACATTAGCTATCTCAAGTGGCAGGAGGAGCAGTGGCACTCGCCGCAAGTTTGGGAAGAGGACGCGGGGTTCGAGACGGTCTGGCTTTACGATCTCATCGAGCATTTTCACGAGGCGCGACAGGCCGCGACCATTGACCCGGCGGGGATGGAGATCAAGTTGGGGCCGGCTTCATGCGGCGGGGTGGTGCGACAGGCCATCTGGCAACATCCGCCCGCGCGCGGCGTCTCGGTGTTGGAATACGAGATCGAGGTGCCGGCCGAAGTGGATTTGCTCAAGCTGCGCTTTGCCGCGGGCGTGCGCGACGGCGCGCTGCTCACGCCCGACAATCAGGTCGCGTTCCGCGTGCGGGTGAACAGTTTGCCGCTTTGGAGCCATCTCAAGGGCGAGACCGGGTGGGACACCTTTACGATTGAGCTCCCCTCCTTGGCCGGACAATCCATGGTGCTTCAGCTTATCACCGATCCCCTGGGCAACTCTCGCTGGAATTGGGCGGTTTGGGGCGAACCACAACTGATCGGTTTGGCGTAAAAAGCTGTTTTTATCAACCTAGCTTTTTGAGCCGCGCTAAGCCGTGCGGTACAATATTCTCCCATCGTTTTATTGTCCCTTTGTCTCATCCCCGGAGGACAACGATGTCTGAGTTCGATTTTGGCGGTGAATTCGTCTGGTTTCCCACACCCGAATACATCAACGGCAGCCACGTGCAGCGTTTCATGCAGGCGCACGGGTTCGATAGCTGGGATGCATTGCACCAGGCGGCCATCGAAGATGTGGGCTGGTTTTGGGACGCCATGCTCAAGTATCTGGACATCGAATTCTATGAGCCTTATGAGCAGATCGTCGACCTTTCGCGAGGCAAGCCCTGGGCCAGATGGTGCGTGGGGGGCAAGATGAACATCGTCCACAATTGTCTGGACAAGTGGATGGGAACGCCGCAGCAAAATGTGGCCGCGCTGCGTTGGGAGGGCGAAGAGGGCGAGACGCGCGTGCTCACCTATGGCGATCTTTATCGAGAAGTGAACCGCACGGCCAACGCGTTGCGAAGTCTGGGTCTGGGCAAGGGCGACGCCATCGGTCTTTACATGCCCATGACGCCCGAGATCGCCATCGCCCTGCTGGCCGTGGCCAAGATCGGCGGCGTGATCCTCCCCCTCTTTTCGGGTTATGGAGCGGGCGCGGTGGCCACGCGTCTGGCCGACGCGGACGCAAAGGCCGTATTCGTTGCCGATGGCGCGTATCGTCGCGGCCGGGTCGTGGATATGAAGAGCATCGCAGACGAGGCGCTGAAGCAAGTCCCCACGGTCGGGCACGTCATCGTCCATCGTCGCACCGGCATCGATATTCCCTGGACCGATGGCCGCGACCATTGGTGGCATGATCTCATCCCGCAACAGCCGCCCTCCGCGCCCACCGAGCGCACCGACGCCGAAGACATCATTATGATCATTTACACCTCGGGCACCACGGGTCGGCCCAAGGGCGCGGTGCACACGCATGTGGGCTTCCCTATCAAGGCGGCCACCGATATGGCCATGGGATTGGATTTGCGCAAAGAGGACGCGCTCTATTGGATGACCGACATGGGATGGATGATGGGGCCGTGGGAAGTGTTCGGGACGCTGATTTTGGGCAGCACAATGATGTTCTACGACGGCGCGCCCGACTATCCCGGCGTGGACCGGCTGTGGCAGTTGGTGGAGAATCACGGCATCACCACGCTTGGGGTTTCGCCCACGCTTATCCGCGCGCTCATGGCGCACGGTGAAGCGCCCGTCAAGCGGCATGATCTTTCCAGCCTGCGCGCGTTTGGCTCGACCGGCGAACCGTGGAATCCCGATCCCTGGATGTGGCTCTTTCAGGTGGTGGGCGAGGGCAAACGGCCCATCATCAACTATTCGGGCGGCACGGAGATTTCCGGCGGCATCGTCATGGGCAATGTCGTCACGCCGCTCAAACCCGCGGCTTTCTCCGGCCCCAATGTGGACATCGCCGCGGATGTGGTGGACGAGGAGGGGCGTTCGGTGCGCGGGCAGGTGGGCGAGCTGGTCATCCGCGAACCCTGGATCGGCATGACGCGCGGCTTTTGGAAAGACCCCGACCGCTACATCGAAACTTATTGGAGCCGCTTCCCCGATGTTTGGATGCATGGCGATTTCGCGGCCATCGACGCGGACGGCCAGTGGTACATCCTGGGGCGTTCGGACGACACCATCAAGGTCGCGGGCAAGCGGCTGGGCCCGGCCGAGGTGGAGAGCGTGTTGGTGAGCCATCCGGCCGTGGTCGAGGCCGGCGCGATTGGCGTCCCGCACCCGGTCAAGGGATCGGCGCTGGTGTGCGCGGTGGTCCCGGCCGCGGACGCGACGCCCGACGATGCGCTGGTCGAGGAATTGAAAGCGCTGGTCGTCCAGGCCATGGGCAAGGCCCTGAAGCCGCAAGACATCATTTTCGTCCCCGATCTCCCCAAGACGCGCAACGCCAAGGTCATGCGACGCGTGCTGCGAGCGGCCTATCTCGATCAACCCGCCGGCGATCTCAGCGCGCTGGTGAATCCGGAAGTCGTGGAAGAAATCCGTCGCATTGGTCGCGAGCGTCGGTAGTTCATAGGAGTGAACAATGGACTTCAATCTAACCGAAGAACAGAAGCTTATCCGTCAGATGATCCGCGATTTCGTGGAAAAAGAGGTGAAGCCGCGAGCCGCGGAAGTGGACCGAGAGCACAAATTCCCTCGCGAGAGCATCGAGAAGATGGGGCCGTTGGGGCTGCTGGGGTTGAACATACCCGAAGAATGGGACGGCGCGGGCGCGGATATGGTTTCCACCGCGATTTTGTATGAGGAGTTGGGCCGAGGCTGCGGTTCGACCGCGCTCACGGTCGAGGCGCACCTGAGCCTGGCCTGCGCGTCGCTGAATCTCTTCGGCAGCGACATGCTCAAAGACCGGTTTCTGCGTCCGCTGGCGCGGGGCGAGATGCTGGGCGCGCTCAGCCTGACAGAACCGGGCGCGGGCTCTGATCTAAAGGGCGGGGTGCGCACCAAGGCCGAAAAGGTGGGCAATGAGTGGGTGATCAACGGCAGCAAAATGTGGACGACCAATGCGTCGGTGGCCGGCGTCATCGTGTTTTTGGTGCGCACCGATCCCGGGGGCGGTTCTCACTCCCTGAGCCAGATCGCGGTCCCCACCGATGCGCCGGGCCTGCACATTCACCCCGCGGAGCGCAAGATGGGCCTGCACGGCTGCAAAACCCACGCCGTGACCCTGGAGGATGTGCGGGTTCCGCTGGATTATCTGGTGGGCGAGGAGGGCCGCGGCCTGCAACAAACCCTCACCGTGCTGGATGGCGGCCGCATCGGCATCGCCGCGCTGAGCGTGGGACTGGCTCAGGCCGCGTTCGAGGAGTCGGTGAAATATGCGAAGGAGCGCCACGCGTTTGGCGGGCCTATCGCAGATTTGCAGGCCATCCAATTCAAGCTGGCCGATATGTCCGCGATGATCGACATTGCACGCTGGGCCGTTTATCGCGCGGCCTGGATCAAAGATCAGGGCCGGCCTTACAGCCAGGTGGCCGCGCACGCCAAGCTTTTCGCGACCGAGATGGCCGACAAGGTCTGCTACGAGGCCATTCAGATTCACGGCGGCTATGGCTATAGCGCCGAATTCCCGGTCGAGCGCATCTATCGCGACAATCGCCTCATGCTCATCGGCGAGGGCACCAGCGAGATCAACCGCCTCGTCATCGCCCGCCATGTGCTGCGCGATTAGCGTTTGAAGTTCACGGTTCACAGTTGGTTGCTGATTGTTCCCATGCTTCGTCCCCCCATTGTCACCCTTGACCTGGAAGGCGTGTTTACGCCCGAAATCTGGATAACATTCGCAGAGAAATCTGGCATTCCCGAACTGCGCCGCACCACGCGCGAGGAGCCGGATTACGATAAGCTCATGCGCTTTCGCATCGACATCTTGCGCGAGCGCGGCCTGACCCTGCGCGATATTCAAGCCGTCATCGCGGAGATGGACTTGCTGCCCGGCGCGCGGGAGTTTCTCGACTGGCTACGCGCGCGGACGCAGGTCATCATTCTCTCCGACACCTTTTACGAATTCGCAGCCCCGCTTATGGCCAAGCTGGGTCATCCCACGCTCTTTTGCAACATGCTGGAAGTGGACGAGCAGGGCATGATCGTGGATTATCACATGCGATTCGAGGATGGCAAACGCGCGGCCGTGCTGGCTCTGAAGCTGCTCAATTTTCGCGTGCTGGCCGCAGGCGATAGCTACAATGATGTGAGCATGTTGTTGGTGGCCGATCACGCCGCGCTTTTCCGACCGCCGGCCAATGTCGCGGCCGATTATCCGCAGTTTCCCGTGATCACCGAGTATGATGAATTAAAGGCAATGTTCCGGGCGTTGTTTTGAAGATAGGACGCGGATTTCACGGGTTTCACGGATTGGTTTTTTTGGAGCTACAGACGATGGACGATAGGACGATGGGGTTGGCGGCTTCTATCGTTCGTCGTCTTCGGAAATGACAGCGAATTCGGGGATGAAACGAATTGGGCTCGCCGAGGGGGGCGGGTTGGGTTTGGATGGTGGGTGTGGGGAGGTGAGTTGCACCTGCGAGGTGCGACTCACCTCGGTGCTGCAACTCACCTTGCACGACGCGACTCACCTCACATGGCGCCAATCGTCCATCGTTCCATCCTCTTCAAAAAACGCTTCCTCGTCCGCTCGGGTCACGGACCATGACCCCGTGCTGGCCAGCTTCGACTACGGACTGCTACTGAGTAACGGATGTGGTTGCCGCGAGTTGTTGTATTGAGAAAAGAGTTAGTCGCCATGTTTTCTCTCTGACGCGCATCGATTATAGAAGGTTGAAATCGTGTCGAGAGCATGTCGCATGTCACAGCGTAGTTGCAATTCGGCTCACTTCTTGATAGACTAAACTCTCTCGAAAAAATTGACGGAATATCCGTCAATCTGTTTTGTCAGAGACATTTTGAGTGTTAATATGAAACCACAGCTCGCGCGAGAGATGGTGAGCATTGTATTGCGCGGACCTTTCAGCCCTGTGTTGTTCCACCCCTCCTGGTTCGCTGCTCACAACTTGATACGAGAACAAGAGGCTGAATCTGCCGAAGTGGAGATCATTCATCCCTCAATTGCGGAATTTCGAGCCGAGTGGCTCGAAGTTCAGGTGGTCGCGGATCGATTTCAAGTCGCTACTCAACAGGAGTCGTTTTACGAAGTTCTTCGAGATATGGTCGCTGGTGTGCTTGGAATCCTCAGCCCTTTCAACTTGAGAGCGATGGGCATTAATCGCCAATTCCAGTATCAGCTGGAATCTGAACGCGCCTGGCATGCGCTTGGTGATGCTCTCGCTCCAAAGGATGCTTGGCGTAACGTGCTTGATACGCCTGGCATGGCGGGGCTTGTAATGCAAGGAAAACGGACAGATAGCTTGGATGGATATATTCAGGTGCGCGTTGAACCATCTCGTGAGATTGCATATGGAGTGTTTATGGAAGTCAATGATCATTACCAACTTTCAGAACATTCAAAGAATGGGCGTTCGGCAAGCAATCTTGCTATCACATGTTTGTTGGAACAGTGGCAAACATCAATGGAACGAAGTTTGCATATTGTGGAGAGAATCATCAATCTGGGAGATATGTAGCAATGAGTGATGCATATGCAACCGCAAAACAACCCCTCCATGGCATTACAGCAGGGGACCTGTCAGATGTTGGAAACATCGTGCAATTTGTCTCACCAGACACAGATATCTTGGTTGAGGCCAACTATGATGCTGATGCATCCACGCAAACCGGCATTAACACTCCAAGTGCGGCATCGGGCACTTTTGACATCAATAAATCTTTTATTCCTCCTCAACTTCCCCTCCCGTATTCTCGCCGTTCTTTTTCAGATAGCTTCAAAGCGATACAAAAATGGGAGGGATATGTAATAGAAGTGTATGAAGACACATTTCTTGCACGACTTATTCCCATTGTCGGAGAAGGAACAGACCAGAACGCCGAAATCTATATTGAAGAAGTGGAGCCTGCCGATCGAGTATTGATCGAGCCCGGCGCTGTGTTTTATTGGAGTATCGGCTATTTAGATAAGCCATCAGGACGGCATCGTGATTCATATATTCGCTTTCGTCGTCTGCCCGCCTGGAGTCAACGAGAGTTGGATGCGGCCAAGCGAAAGGCGAATAGGTTGAAAGAGCTACTCAATGTCGAATGAGCGTAAACATTTCTCCTGCGGTTGATGAGTTAGAGGTTTCGTTATTCGGCCCGGGATACGGAGAAGCCATTGCCCTCCATTTGGGCCGTGGAAAATGGGTGTTGGTGGATTCGTGCATTGATCCGATTGCGAAGGCTCCTGCCACCCTTCACTATTTGAGTCACCTCGGTGTTGACATTGCACAGGCGGTCAAACTCATTGTGGCAACTCATTGGCACGATGACCATGTGCGGGGAATAAGTACTGTGTTCCAGAAATGTCAGTCTGCCGAGCTGGTTATTTCAACTGCACTATCAAAAGACAAGTTTCTCGAGTTGATAGGTTTGTATCATTCTGGTTCCGTTATGCAAAGTTCGGGTATTGATGAGTTTGTTCATATCTTTCAACAGCTGGATAAGCGAAAAAAACAAGGCGTTCGATTTAACGCTCCCAAATTTGCATTGGCGGATAGAGTGCTGTTTCGTGAAGAAATCAGCCTGGGAACGACCACGGTTGAGGCAAATATTTCGTCTCTTTCCCCCTCCGATGAGGCTGTTTTGCAGGCGCTTCTTGCATTTGAAAGACTTTTCCCACATAGGCTGGAAAGTAAGAAAAGAATCACGTCACCCTCACCAAATCATGCTTCTGTAGCTTTATGGTGTGCGATTGGAGATTCCAGAATTCTACTTGGAGCCGATCTTGAATGCACATCCAATCCAAAGACCGGTTGGTCCGTGATTCTCGATGATTCATCAGTCCTTGACCGGAAAGCATCAGTGTTTAAGGTGCCTCACCATGGCTCCAAAAATGCCCATCACGATGGCATTTGGGACAATGTTTTGATTCGAGGGCCTTTTGCTATTCTTACCCCTTACAATAGAGGCTCAACGAGTTTGCCGTCTTCTAACGATATAGCAAGGATTGTAAGTTTGACATCGCATGCTTTCTTGACAGCGCCTACAGCCACGCGTTCGACCAAATGGCGTAAAAAAGTCGTTCGGGACACAGTCAAGCAAGCGACCAAGAACATAAGAAATGTACATCAGGGATGGGGTCACATACGATTACGCAAGCGCATAGGATATCCTAATAAAGCATGGAGGGTTGAATTGTTTGGCGATGCTAGACCATTGTGAGAAATAAAATATCTACTCATTATTTGTGTTTATTAGGACTTTAACCATCGCGGGCTGTTCGCACGCGCCGCGCGAGGGCCGCTAGGCCCTTGCATGGGATTAGCCCAGCGCCTTCCAGGCCTGGGCGGTGGTCGGGCCAAGAATGGTTTGGGAACGGGGATGATGGGGAGGGTGGGTGAGTTGCACCTCGCAGGTGCGACTCGCCTCGGGGGGGTGCGACTCACCTTGCACGACGCGATTCACCTCACATGGTGCGAATCGTCCATCGTCCATCGTCCATCGTCCATCGTCCCATCGTCTCCCCCTCACAACCTCCCTATCCCCACCACCCCCTCCCATCTCGGCGATAATGAGTCATTTCATCCCCCCATTCGGTGTCATTCCTCATGAAAACGATTTCATTGACATAAAATGCAAAATTACCCGGTTTCAAGCCCATAGTTGGCTCTAAATTGGGTGATTTTTCGCCCGCATCCTCTCTTTTGAAAACGATTTCACGCCCTTGTCACAGCCTTTCCCACCACCTTCAAATGGAAAAATGAGCGACGCGCCCACCGCTACTCGTTCGGCGCGAAAGGCCAGGGGCGATAATCCTCTAGAATCGAGCCGCCGATGAATTCGCGCAGGATGGAATCCGAGGGGATGTGCGTGGTTTCGGCCGAGCGGAACCATTGCAACAGCGCCAGCAGCCGAGCGGCCTCGATGCGCTCCACCGTGCCCGGCTCGATTTGCAGCAGCAGAGGCATGGCCAGCGGCTTGAGCATGCTGATCTCGTAAGTGAGGGCCGAGTTGAACATGACATCGGCCCGGTTTTGGTGGGGGAAAATCCACTTGCGCTCCCCGCGGCGCACGCTTTGCCAGCGCGAAATCGTCTCGGCCGCGCTGTAGCCGCGAAAATGCGCGTCGCGCACGATGCGCCGCAACAGCCGCGTGTCGGTGGTCGAGATGCGATTGTAGCGATCCAGATTCAGTTGCGTGAGCGCGCTCACATAGATGCGAAAACAACGGGCCGGGTCCACGTCCGGGAGCAGATCGGGGTTGAGGCCGTGGATGCCCTCGAGGATGAGAATATGGTTGGGTCCGATGCGCACGGTGGGGCCGGGCAACCGCTTGCCATCGTGGAAATCAAAGCGCGGGAGCTGCACCTCCTCGCCGGCGATGAGCTGATTCAACTGGCGGTTGAGGTGGGGCAAATCCACCGCATAAAGCGACTCGAAATCGTAATCGCCGTGTTCGTCGCGCGGGGTGTGCTCGCGATCGAGGAAATAATCGTCGATGCTGATGGCCAGAGGGCGCAGGCCAAGCGCCAGCAAATGCACGGCCAGCCTGCGCGCGAAGGTGGTCTTGCCCGAAGCCGACGGCCCCGCGACCAGCGCGATGCGCACCCGATCGCGACGAGCCGCGATCTCTTCCGCGATTTCGCCGATGCGCTGTTCGTGCAGCGCCTCGGTCACCAGGATGATCTCATCCAACCGGCCGGTCTTGATGGCCGCGTTGAGATTGGCCACATAGCCGATGCCCAGGGCCTCGAGCCACTTGCTATATTCGCGAAACACGTCGAAAATGGGCGACCGCGGGCCGAGGGGCGCGATCTCGGTGGGCCGATTCTGTTTGGGAAAACGCAGCAGAAAGCCGCCGTCGGCCGGCTCCAGCGCAAAATAGCGCAGATAACCCGTGCTCGGGGCCATGAAGCCGTGGAAATAATCCCGCGTGTCGAGCAATCGGTAGAGGATGAGGGTGGGCTTGCGCCGCTGTTCGAGCAAGGCCACCTTTTCCAGGTCGCCGCTGCCGCGGAACCATTCGATGGCCTCTTCCAGCGAGGTTTGCGTGCGCTCGATGGGCAAATCGGCCTCGACCACCTCGCGCATGTGCTGCTCTAGTTCGTCGAGCTCCTGCACGGAGAAAGACGGCCGCCCGCGCACTTCGCAAAAATACCCGCCGTGCGTGATGGAGTGCTCGACATAAACCGTGGCCTCGGGAAAGTGCTGCGCGGCCACGGCCACGAGCATGAACTTGAGCGAACGCCGATAGATGCGCATCCCGTCCGGCTCGCCCATGCGCACCACCTTGACCCAACCATCGCGCCACACCTCGCGCCCCAATTCGGTCAGCTTGCCGTCCAGGATGGCGGCGATCGCGGGCGGCTGGCCGTCGTCTTTGGTCGCGGCCTTGACATACTCCTCCAGCCGCGTGCCCACGGGCGCGGAAAAAACCCGCCCATCATCGAACGTGATGTGCGCGGTGCGACGAGGTTTGGCGGGCCGAACAAGCGAGGGCATGGGAATGAGGCGCAAAATGAACGTAGATGACTGTCGTCTCGATTTTGCCGCGAATGAACGCGAATAATACGAATAAAGCCAGAAAAAATGCACTAAATTCGCTTTATTCGTGTCAGAAGATGATCAGACCAATCGATAGGCGATGAAGAGAATGGCCGCGAAGAGAATGGTGACGCCCACTTCGACGAAACCGATGCGCCGGATGTTGAGCTGGCCGCGCGGCGTCCAATGCCACGCGCCCCATGCGGCTTTGATCGCGGCCGGCGCGAGGGCCAGGGGAGCGAGAGGCGGCAGCCAGCCGGGCAGGGTGGCGAGAAAGGCCAGAAAAATGGCCGCGGCGTAGAATCCCAACAGCCGCCAGGCCGCCTTCAGGCGTTCGAGCGGGGGCGGAACCTGAGCCCGTCGCGCCTGCACGCGCACCTTGAGCCGCACATAGAGGATGGGGCCGGTGACCGAAGCCAGGCCCAACAACCACAGGGCCGCGCCGGGCGCATCGAAATAGCCGAAGTGAACATAATAAACGGCCGGGATGATGAGACTGACGCCAATGACGCCCACCCATTGGCCCCAGGCCGTCATCTCGGCTCGCCGCGCGGCCTGGCGCAGGTAAAGGAACAGAATCAGCGCGCCCACCAGGCCCAGAGCCAGCAGACCGACATAACCCAGGCCAAAGATCAACCACAGACCGGCCGCGCCGGCCACAAGCAAATAGACCGCGGCCCAGAACATCAATCCCGGGGGAATCGGTCGCGGGCGGCGTCCAAAGCGCAGTTTCACCGCTCGATGAAGCGGCTCCCGCGCCAGAAACAGGCCCAATCCGGCTACAAACGTCAGCCAAACGTCGGCGCCAAGCCCGGTCGAGGCCGTCGCGGCCAGAAAAGAGCCGAGAAACGTGCCCCAACTCCCGTGTTCGTCGGGCAGCACAGGCGCGCCAATCTCGGTTTTGAGTGAGGAAGTAGCGGTTTGTTTCATGAGTGAGGTGAAAGACGGCAACGTGAAATCGGCGAAGCTGTATTATGGCCGATCCTCCCCCGTTCTGCAACCGGACGATGGGACGGGGAATAAGAGGACGACGGTCTGAATCCAGGCCTGAACTTGCATCAGGCCGCGCTCGCTCCTTTCACCGCTTCGCGCACGCGCCCATTGGCCCGGACAAGCCGTCGCCGCGCCTCCTCCGGCGTGCAACCGAGCAAAACGCTGACGATGGCCGCTTTCACATCGCCCTGGCAGCGCGCCAACGCGGCCTCAGCCTCGCTGTGGTTGATGTGGCAAGCCTGGGCTACGATGCGTCGCGCGCGTTCCTGCAATTTGACGTTGTGTTGCCGCACATCCACCATCAGATTCCCATACGTTTTCCCCAACCGCACCATGACCCCGGTGCTCAACATGTTCAACACCAACTTTTGCGTGGTCCCGGCCTTGAGCCTGGTGGACCCGGCCAGGACCTCTGGCCCCACCAGGGGCGCGAGCACATAATCGGCCATATCCGCCAACGGCGCGGGCAGGTTGCAGATCAGGGCCGCGGTGAGCGCGCCGCGGCGTCGGGCTTCGGCCAGCGCGCCCATAACATAGGGCGTGCGACCGCTGGCCGCGATGCCCACCACACTGTCGTTGGGGCCGACGTCCAACTCGATCATGGCCTGCGCGCCGTTTTTGTGATTGTCTTCGGCCTCCTCCACCGCGGCCGTCAGCGCCCTTTCGCCCCCGGCAATCACGCCCACCACCTGACCCGGATCCGTGTTGAATGTGGGGGGGCATTCCGATGCGTCCAACACGCCCAGGCGGCCCGACGTGCCCGCTCCCACATAGATCAACCGTCCCCCTTTTTGCATCCGCTCGGCGATGGCGTCGATGGCCGCGGCAATGACGGGCAGATTCGGTCGCACCGAAGCCACGGCCCGGCCATCCTCCAAATGCATCAGGCCCACGATCTCCAATGTGGGCCGCATGTCCAACTCGCGTGTGAGCACATTGCTTTGCTCCGAAGCCCAGACATCCTCCTCGATAGGCGCGTCGGCCTCCG
>JAADII010000019.1 GCA_013151415.1 Chloroflexota bacterium | reverse complement strand
AAGTGTAAATCGGTTTGGGCCGGGTTGCAAGAAGAGCGAGGCTTCGAGAGAATCGGCGCTGTTTTTCGCCACTTCGCGTCCCGTCGCGTCGATGAGGCGAAAAGTGGCGTCCGGACGAGCGGCGATGATTTTCAGGGTGCGGACGCCGGCCTCGGGGCTATGAATGATGATGGTGGCCGAATCGCGCACGCGACGCGTGGGGCCGGGTTCAAGCGGCCCCCAATCGTATCCGAGTTCGATGAAGGGCAACCGTGTTTGGGGCGGCCATGTTTCGTAAACAGTGAGACGTTCATCTTCATACGCGGGCGCGCGCGAGGCGAAAATGGCGCGAAGCAACGCTTCGTTCCATTCGCGGGTGGGGCCGGGCGGCATTTTGTATCGATCGGCCACCACCCAACCGATATCCATGAACTCGAAAATGGTGGCCGCGTATCGAGCCGGGTCCACCGAGTTGATATCAGGCGCGTTGTGCCGGAAGTCGGTTAGGATGGGGATGCGAGGGGGGTAAGTGCGGGGATCGTTGCGGCTAATGTAGCCCGCGGTGAGCGGTTTGCCATGCACCGTTTGGTAGAGCAAATAGCCGGGACGATCCCAGTCCATGGGCAGATTCATCACCGCGGCCCGCCGGGGATCCGCGGCCAGGGTTTGATACCACGCCGGGGTGTCGGGCGGGCTGATCGGGTAGGGAATGGGTGAGAACTCGAAGAGCGTGACCGCGATGAGGAGAAGCGCGAGGCTGTTCCCGCGTGGACGCGTGGCCAGTTGGTGAAGCCCGCCTGCGGCCAGCACGCCCAGGCTAAGCATGACCATGAGATCATAGCGTGCAACCGTGCGAGCGATATCGATGAATGGCAGCCGCAAGAGCAGCGCATAAGGCAGGGGGAAAGGCTGGCCGTTGGGCAGCATGATGATCCGGCCGCCGACGTGCAATACAGGCCCAAGCGCAAATATTGCGAATAGCAAGGCGGTTAGCGCCCAAAAGGCGAGCGCGCGGCGCGCGCGTCGAAGCCCGTAGATGGCCAGCAACAGGGGGACGACGCCCAGGAAAAGCGTATTTTCTGAAGGGCTGGCGGGAAGCGCGGCTCTGGCCCGCGCAGCCCACTCGCCCCATATTGGATGTTGTCCTGATGGCAACAGGAAACCCAATACATCAGCGCTCAATTGCACTATCTGGCCGGCTGGCGGGCGCATGAAGTCGTAGCGCATGCTTTCGAGCACCATGGGGGCGAGCAACGGCCATGTGACCGCCAGAAAGAGCAACGCGATGAGCGCGACGTTTTTCAGGTGTGCAACGCTTAGTCGTCGTCGCCAAAGCAACCAAAGCAAATAGAACAGCGTGAAAAAAGCCAGATAGAGAACAAAATACCAATCGCAAAGACCGGTGAGAATGAGAAAGAACCCGGCCATGAGCGCGTCGCGTCTGCGAATGCGAGCGCCGTCGTCTGGCAGCGCTCGCAAGGCGTAGAGCGCGTAAAAGGGGATGAATTCCAGGCTAAACACTTGCATGTGTCCGAGCAAGTGTGCGAAATGGAAAGGCGAAAAAGTATAAATGATCCCGGCCAAGATCCCCGCCAGCCAAAGTGGTCGTCCTGGTTTGGCCCCCCCGCGACGCAACGCAAACACGGTCAGCAGATAAGCGCCATATCCTGCTATGGTGAAGCTGAACAACACCACTCCGTTGTAAGCCCAAAAGAGGTTTCCCGCCAATTGCAGCGGCATGGAAGCCAGACCATTGAAGATGTTCATGGTCTGGAACCAGAGAGATACGCCAGAGGGATGGTAAAGCAGGGGCGTGAAATAAGGGTGAACGCCCAGCTCAAGCAGAGCCGTGCGCACCCACCAGAGATTCCAATAGTTTTGCCAGCCGTCGAACGCATCACCGGGGATGGCTTGGCCAAGTTGTCGCGGCAAAGGCCAGGTGAGCATGAGGGTGAGCGCAAAGAACAGCCCCACTACGCCAAGATGGCGTAGCGGGGCGAAAGGCGCTGGTTGTCTTGCTCGCGTTTCCATAACCGGATGGGTTGTTCGAGGCGGCGATGACATGGAAACTCATTATACCACCGAAGGGAGAAAACGCCCATGCCCAGGCGTTTTGGCTCACCTTCTCCCTTCGGTGCTCGGGCCGGGCTTCTATGGAAAGGCGACAAACGCGGTCGCGCACCCTTCGGCGAATTTCACCTCGATGGTGTAATCGCTGGGCGCTTGACTGATGGGCTTTCTCAGAAATTCGAATTTCAGCTTGGCATCCTCATCGGCTTTGACCTGGATGTCTTTAAGCTTGCCCGACCAATTGCTCAGGTCAATGGTGGTCCAGGGGGGCGGCAAAATATCGTCGCTGATGGTTTTTCCATCCAGCTTCACCTTGGTGATGGGGCCATTGCTTGCCGGCCAGTTGATGGTGATGCTGCTGAGCGTGAGCGTTCTTTCACCCTCGTTCTCAAATTCCCATTCGATGCGTTTCTTTTTCAGTTTCAGTTCGTCGCCAAACACGGCGCAACGGTCCACAGGGCAGGCCGGGCCGCCCGGACCGCCGCACGGCGTATAATCCACCGTGAAAATGTACCCCGCGTTGCCCACATAGGTCCCTTCGCCTTCGAGATCATCGTAGGCTCCGTCGCCGTCGTCGGCCTTGAAGCTGCCCGTGACAATGCCTGCGGCGCTGGCTTGGCCGCTAAATTGGACCTGCGCCTGTCCATTGGCCGTGATCATGGTGATATCGCCGTAGTTCACTCCGGCGAAGGTTTGATCCACCAGCCCCCATTCTTCGAAGGTGAATGAGCCATCGAAGTAGCCGGCCGCGCCGCAACCCCGACCGGTGTAGCCAATGCAAAGGCTTTGGCAGGGCGCGCCATATAGCGCCAAACACAAAGCGTCATCATCAACCGCGGGTCCGCCTTGCGCCTCGATCCGGAACTTGATGTGTCCGCTGGGCAGGAATTCGAAATCCGAAGGAACCAAAGGCGGAAGGCCGGGAATGGGGACCGGGGGTGGGACGAGGTTGGTGGTGTAACCTGTGGTGGAGAATGGCTCCATCTCAGATTGCGACGCCAACACAACACCAGAGAAGAGCAAAAGTGCGGCCATGATGAAAAGCAAACGGGTCAACGTCTTCATGATTCGTCCTCCTTGAGCGGTGGGGGGGAGCGCGGTCGATTCTCGCGAATCGACGTGCGGAGCGGTAGACCGCTTCATTATAGCAGGAGTTAAAAAGCCTGTCTATGAGACTGTTTGCTGCATAAAACTCGCATTTGTGCAAATTTGCTGCGCCGATTTTTATGCTTCTCCGGTTTTTGGGGTAAGATATTCTCTCTGTTTCTTGCATGCGCACACACTGAATGAATTTCTTGGCGGCCCGCATTTCTGGCGGCTCGCTTTCGCGACACGAGCGCCCAACGTGACTTATCCCATCGTCATTCTGGTTCCTGCAATCGCTTTCATTTTATACGCCGTTCTGCTCTACCTGGTTTGGCGCGAGGGTTTCGTTCGCCGCGTGAATCGCAGGTTTGCGTTATACCTGTTCGCCATGATGGTGTGGAGCCTGGGCGCGCTCATGATGTATCTCGATCAATCGCATATCAATTTTTGGAACAAGGTGATGGTGATCGGCACAACGTTGATGCCGTTGGCCGTGTTTGGATTCGTTGTGCAGTTTTTGGGCAACCGCGAGGAGGAGCGCTGGCTGCTTCTGGGCGCTTTGGTTTATGTGGTGGTGTATATTCCCCTTATCATTAGCGGAGCGGTGGCCTCGAACATCGATATCACCGAGGCGCATCTGGTGGAATATGAACTTGAGTGGGGCGCGATTCCTCTGGGCGCGTATTACTTTTTCTTTGTGCTCTGGTCCGCTCGGGACCTATGGCGAGGGTTGCGCAGAACGCGAGATTACGTCGCACACAATCGCATACGTTATGTTTTCTTGGGGTTGATGATCATTGTGCTGGGAAGTTTGACCAATTTGAAGAAGGAATGGGGGGCCTATCCCATTGATATCGCAGCCAACGCGGTCAATGCGCTTCTTCTTTCCTATACGATTTTCCGTTATAACTTGCTCGACATCACCTTCATTTTGCGCCGGGGAATGCTCTACGCCATTCCCACCATGGTCATCGGCATTGGTTATTTGCTGATCATCCTCATGTCGGTGACGCTCTTTCGAGTAACAACAGGATATCAGCTGTTTGTGCTTTCGCTGGTGGTCGCGGCCCTGGTGGCTCTGGTTATGCAGCCTGTGCAAAACCGTCTGCAAACGTGGGTGGATGCCTTGTTCTTTCGTGAAAAATACGATGCGGGCCGCATGTTGGAGCGTTTGAGTCGCACCGCGTCATCCGTATTGGACCTGAGCAAGCTGGCAAGCATGATCCTGGATGATGTGGCCGCCACCATCCACATCGAGAAACTGGCGCTCTTTCTCAAACGCGAAAAAACCGGCGTTTTCGAGCTGGCCGCGCAACGCGGCTTGGGCGAGAATGTGAGCATTGTCTTGCGCGACAATCATCCCATCGTCAAGTGGCTGGCGCGAAATAAGCGGGCGTTGAAGCAAGAGTTGGTGGACATGACGCCGCAGTTCAAGGCGATTTGGGCCGACGAGCGCCGCGATCTCGAGACTATGGAGGCGGAGCTTTTTGTGCCGTTGGTCACGCAAGAGAAGTTGATCGGCATTTTGGTGTTGGGGCCAAAGAAGGCGGGCACCTCCTATTCGCCCGATGAAATCCTGCTTCTATCCACCCTGGCCAATCAGACGGCCATCGCGGTGCAAAACGCCTGGCTCTATCAGCAGGCATTGGCCGAAAAAGAGCGCACCGAGATCATCCTGGAGCATGCTTTCGCGGGCATGATCATGGTCGATGAAGAGATGCGCGTCATTGTGGCCAACCCCGCGGCCGAAAGCATCACGGGCCGCGCGGCTCGCGATCTGCTCGGCGAATCCATCCTTCAGGTGTTTCCGCGAGAAATGTGGGATGTGGGCAGCCCGCTCTACACCGTGATCGAGACGGGCGAGTCGGTGGGCCCGGTGGAGGTGGAGCTGGCCGTGGACGACGCGCATCGCGATCTCTTGGTGGGCGTGACTCGCATTCTAGATGGATATCTCATCAATTTTACCGATATCACCAAGTTGAAAGAAGTGGCGCGATTGCAGTCGAACATCGTCATGAACGTCTCGCACGAGTTGCGCACGCCCCTGACCAGCATCAAGGGTTACGCCGAGTTGTTGATGACGCAGTTCTTGCATGATCCGGAGACACTGGAGCGCTTCCTGAAAGTGATTCAAAGCGAGGCCGATCGCATGAATCGCATTGTCAACGATTTGTTGGACTTCTCGCGATTGGAATCTGGTCGATATCGGGCTGAGAAGACTTATCTAGACATGAACGCGTTGGTGCGAGAATCGGTTCAGGGTCTCGAGGTGCAGGCGCGGCAAGCCGGCGTGGTGTTGGATGTAGACATTCCTGACAACCTGCCGTTGTTGTTGGGCGATCGCGATCTATTGGTCAGCGTTGTCAAAAACCTGGTGGGAAATGCGATCAAATTCAGCATGAAAGGAGGTCGGGTGCGCGTGGCGCTGCGTCAGCAGGATAGCGCCCTGGTGCTCGAGGTGGAGGACAAGGGGTTGGGCATTCCGGAGGAGGATATACCGCACCTGTTCACCAAGTTCTATCGTTCAGAACGGGTGCACAAGGCCGGCATTAAGGGCACCGGCTTGGGCCTTGCTTTGGTTAAGCAGGCTGTCGAATTGCATGATGGAACCATTCAGGTGGAAAGCAAGTTGGGCATGGGAACCCGTTTTTCGGTTGTTTTTCCTTTGCAAACTGAGGAGCGCGCCGACGCCCCGCTTTGATGCAACAGGCGTCGCGAACCGACCAGCGCCGCCATAGAGCAAGCGACCGTCATCCGCTTGTTCACCGTCTTGTCGCCCCTTCCCCTGCGCCCTACCCGACTTTGGGCCTCGGACTTCGAACGCAAGGGATGTGGGCGGTGATGGGGAGGAGCTCTTTAGTGGGTGACAGCAATGCGCTCGCCAAAAAAAGCGGATGCAAATAAAGCGCAACATCATTGATTGTTATCCTACTCTTTTGTTGGCGGCTGATAGCAGGTAAGGGGAATATTAGCGATATTTTTGTTTTGTGCTATACTTGCAGGCGGGCGGGCTTGTCCGATGAGGATGGCGCGACCCGCTTTCTTTATCCAGCCCTGGCACTCAATAAAGGAGCGTATCGTGGACGAACGGACTGCCGTAATCGAAGCGTTCACCGAAATGGCCCCCGGCTATGAAGAGACGGTGGACCAGGAATTGCGTCTTTTTTGGGGCGTTGGATATCAAGAGTTCATCGACCGGTTCTTGGCCATGATCGATGTGAATGAGGGCGATGTGGTGCTCGACATCGCCACCGGCACCGGTGTAATACCGCGTAGCCTGGCCCCCCGCATGAAGGGCGATGGCAAGATCGTGGGCCTGGACATCACGCCAGAAATGTTGAGCAATGCTCGCGATAAGTTGAGGCGATTGGGCGTCGATGGTTCTATTCACCTGGTTTGCGGCTCGGGCATGGAAATGCCCTTGGAGACCGACTCATTTGATGTGGCGATTTGCGGTTTGGGCACGCACCACATGAATGTGCCGCTTTTGGCGTCGGAAGTGAAGCGGGTGCTGAAACCGGGTGGTCGATTCATTATGGCCGATGTGCGGGCGACGGATTTTTGGCGCACTCTGCCCGGACGGTTGCTGCTGCGCGGTTTGTTGCTCTCATATAACTGGTTGGTGCGCAGGGCCGAACGTAGCGGTGATGGCGAGATCAACGCCTATGGCTTGAAAATGACCCGCACGCGCGCTCAGGCCGAACTCGAGGCATTCAACAACGTCCGCACCACCGGCGAGTGGCGCACGCTGCTGGAATCGCTGGGGTTTTCCTCCATCGAAACCGAGGAATTCGCCGCGCTGCGCCGCATCTATCCCGGTGGGCTGATTCTCAAAGCTGTGGTTGGAAGCCCATGATCCTAATGTCATGCGTCAAGCCCTTTTGGTAACTTTTTTTGGTCGCCTCCGTCATGTTTTGATAAGGGAGTTTACGGACGACACCCTTGCCATCGACATGACGAGGCGCTCTCTTATTTCACGAGGAGGATATAATGACAACAGAGGTCGCCGAACTGTTGAAGCAAGGTCGTCGTCAAGATGTCTGGAAGCAATATTGCGGACATCTCGACCTAACCGTTCCCGAATTCATGCAAATCCAGGAGCGCTTGCTCTTGGAACAGCTTCAGGAAGTGGGCCGTTCGGAACTGGGAAACATCCTGATGAAGGGTGAGACGCCTAAAACGGTCGAGGAATTTCGAAACACGGTGCCTCTGACCACGTATTCCGATTACGAGCCTTACCTGACGCAAGATAAAGAGCACATGCTCCCCCGCAAGCCGCACATGTGGGCGCACACGTCTGGTCGCACAGGCAGCTATAAATGGGTGCCTTACACCAAAGAAATGTTCGTCATCGCGGGTGAACGGGTCATCTCTTCATTCTTGCTCTCAATGGCCAGCAAACGAGGCGAGGTCCGTTTGGAGGTGGGGGATGTCATGGTTTACAACGCGCCTCCACCGCCCTACGCCAGCGGCGTGACATTGTTGAGCCTCGCCGAGCGTTTTCCCTTTCAATTTGTGCCCACATTGGAGGAATCGGCCGAATTGACCTTCCATCAACGTCTTGAGCTGAGCTTTCAGAAAGCCCTGGTCACCGGCATCGACGTGCTCGGGTCCATTACTTCGGTGCTTATCAAATTGGGCGAGCGTTTTGCTCAGGGCGCAAACAGCGCCTCTCTTTCTCGTCACATGCTTCATCCCAAAGCCATCACTCGACTCGCACGCGGATTGATCCGCAGTCGCATGGCTGGACGAGCCATGTTGCCCAAAGACTTGTGGAGCGTGAAGGGCATTCTCTGCGGCGGAACCGACACATCCATTTACAAAGAGAAGGTGACCGAATACTGGGGCGTGGTTCCCCATGAGATTTATGGCGCCACCGAGTTGGCCGTGGTGGGCGCCACCCAGGCGTGGGATCGGCAGGGCCTTTATTTCTTCCCCGATGCAATTTTCTTGGAATTCATTCCCGAAGAGGAATGGCTGCGCGGTCAGGAAGACCCCCTCTATCAACCCAAAACAGTGCTTTTGGACGAAGTGACCACAGGCAAGCGATATGAGCTGGTGATCACGAGCTTGAATGGCGGGCCATTTTTGCGTTATCGCATGCGCGATTTCTTGCGTTTTGTGTCGTTGCGCAATGAAGAAGAGAACATCCATCTGCCATCGATGATGTTGGCCGGACGAACCGACGACCTGATCGATCTGGCTGGATTCACCGGCGCCATCGATGAACCCATGATCTGGCGCGCGATTCATAACACGGGCATCGACTATGAGGAATGGGTGGTGCGTAAAGAGATCCTGGATGGCGGCCCTGTGCTGCACGTATATCTGGAAGTGAAGGAGGACATTTCGGCTGAAGAGGCGGCCGATCGCGTTCACGAAAGCCTGCGCAATATCAATCCCTTCTATGCAGATATGGAGGACATGCTCGAAGTGCGGCCCCTGCGCCTGACGTTGCTTTCACCCGGTACGTTCCATGCCTATTTCCTCGAGCGTCAGGCCGCCGGCGCGGATCTCGGCCATCTCAAACCGCCGCATATGAACCCCAATGACAAGATTGTGGCCGACCTTTTGAGATTGAGTCAATCTGTGTGAGTTGAGGTGGCAAGAAATGCTGATCTTCTTTCTCAGTGTGGTGCCGCTAATCGCCCTGGCTTTGTACAGCTTTTTGCTGTTCGTAACATGGCGTCGCGGCCTTGAGAAACGAGTGAACCGCAGTTTCGCGGTTTACCTGATCAGCATGATTGTGTGGAGCCTGGGCGCCTTGATGATGTACATGGCGCCCGGGCGCGCACTATTTTGGAATAAAGTGATGTTGAGCGGGGTGTCGTTGATGCCCCTGGCGTTTTTTAGTTTTGTGCGCGCGTTTCGGGGATTGCGCGCGTATAGATGGGTCTTTCAGGCGGCCGTTGGGGCGTGGGCCGTGCTGTTCGTCTTCTCCTGGTTCGGCTTCATGGTGACAGATATTTATCTCACCGAGGATGGGCTGATCCATTTTGTTTTGGGGCCGCTGACGCCGTTCTTTGCGCTTTATTACCTGCCTTTGCTCATCTTCTCCATGGTGTTGCTGGCTCAGGGGTTGCGTGAAAGCCGGGACGCGGTGGAGCGCAACCGCATCAAGTATGTGCTGCTCGGTTTGGTCATCATTTTTGTGGGTGGATTCACCAACCTGGTGGGCGAACTGGGCGCTTTTCCTGTGGATGTCGCGGCCAATGCGGTTAATGCACTCCTTATCGCCTACGCCATCTTTCGCTATGACTTGCTCGATATCAACGAGGTTGTGCGCAAAGGGCTGCTCTACATGGTTCCAACCATCATCATTGGCGTGGGCTACTTTCTCATCATCTTGTTGGCCGTGGGCTTGTTTCGTTTGGTGGCCGGCTACCAAATCGCCATTGTATCCATTTTGGTCGCGGCGGTGGCCGCGCTGGCCATGCAACCGTTGCAAAGCCGCACCCAACTCTGGATTGATAAACTGTTCTTTCGCGAGAAATATGACGCCGGCCTGATGTTGCAGCGCCTGAGTCGCACAGCCTCATCGATCCTGGATCTCGACCGTCTGACCCATCTGATTTTGAACGAGATCGTCGAGACCATGCATATCACCAAGGCCGTGCTTTTCTTGCGTGAAAAGGAGAGCGGCGTATTTCATCTCGCGGCCCAACGAGGCTTGCCTCACGAGATATTCATTGAGATGCGCGCGGATCATCCGGTGCTCGAATGGCTTGCTTCGCACACCGAGATTCTGACGCGGCATCAAATCGATATCACGCCGAGATTCAAAGCGCTGTGGGCGCAAGAGATCGAAGATCTCGATCTCATGGAAACCCAGCTGTTCGTGCCATTGGTGGCTCAAAATATGCTCATTGGCCTCCTGGCGCTCGGCCCCAAAATGTCGGGCGCCAATTATTCGCCTGATGAAAAACTCGTGCTCATTACGCTGGCCAATCAAACGGCCATCGCCGTGCAAAACGCCTGGCTTTATCAGCAGGCGCTGGAAGAGAAAGAGCGCACCGAGATCATTCTGGAACAGGCTTTTGCTGGCATGATCGTGGTGGATGAAGACATGCGGATCATCGTCGTCAATCCCGCCGCCGAAAGCATCACCGGTCATCATGCGCACGAGTTGTTGGGCGAGTTTATTCTCCAGGCGTTCCCGCGTGAGATGTGGGATGTGGGCAGCCCGTTGTATACAGCCATCGAAACAGGAGAATCGGTGGGGCCGGTGGAGGTGGAGTTGGCCGTGGGTGAGGGGCGGCGCGATCTGTTGGTGGGCGTCACCCCCATCCTCGATGGTTATCTCATCAACTTCACAGATATCACCAAACTGAAAGAGGTGGCCCGCCTGCAATCGAACATTGTCATGAATGTGTCGCACGAACTGCGCACGCCTCTCACCAGCATCAAAGGTTACGCCGAATTGCTGATGACGCAATTTGCAGACAATCCGGTCATGATGCGGCGCTTTCTGGAAGTGATCCAGAGCGAGGCCGATCGGATGAATCGCATCATCAACGACTTGCTCGACCTATCGCGTCTGGAATCGGGCCGATATCGGCCCGAGAAGACCTACTTGGATATGGTGGCGCTGGTTCGAGAGTCGGTCAAGGGGTTGGAGATGCAGGCGCAACAAGCCGGCGTTGAGATCGCGTTGGATCTTCCGACGGATCTTCCGCCTTTGTTTGGCGACCGAGAATTGTTGGTTAGCGTCGTCAATAACCTGGTGGGAAACGCCATCAAATTTAGCACCAAGGGAGGGCGCGTGCGGGTGGCGTTGTATCAGCAAGATGGCGCGTTGGTGTTGGAAGTGGAGGACAATGGTTTGGGAATCCCTGAAGAGGATATTCCGCACTTGTTCACTAAGTTTTATCGCTCAGAGCGGGTGCATAAGGCCGGCATCAAAGGCACGGGCCTGGGGCTGGCGCTGGTGAAACAGGCCGTCGAGCTGCACAATGGCGTCATACAGGTGGAAAGCCGCGTGGGCGTTGGCTCGCGTTTTATCGTGATGCTGCCCTTAGAGATGTCGCTTGCGCCCCGCGCCACTGTGCCGGAAACAGCCTTCTCCTAAGAAGAGAAGCGTTCCCACGGCGGCGGCTTGCATCTATGCATATCAGTGAGGGCGCGCTCAGGCGCGAGGCGAGCGCAAACGGCTCTTGCACTTATATGAGCTCTTGTTGCATGCCCAATCGCTGCGCGGCCACACTCCAGGCTCGTTTGCGCGCTTCATGGCCGCGCTTGAGCAACGCTTCCATTGCCTGGCGCTGTTCGGCCACAAAGCGCTCATCCTTGATGCTGTTGAGATTGATCTGCACATTGACGGCCGCGGTCATCATGCCTGCATGGCCCAACAGCACCCCCGCGGCGGCGTCGCTAACTACATTGGGGTTGCCTTGTTCGATCACGATCTCACTCAACTCCAGCACCTCGACGCAGGCCTCGAGCGTTTCCAATGGCACAAGCGTGGCCTGTTTGAGCCCGGCTTGAATGGCCGCGCTGCGTCTGGCTTTTTCTTCGGCGGTCGTCTTTGGCATTTTATAGGCCGCGGCCACGCCGTCGAACGCACTGGCGTCGCGGTCGGTCAGCCCGGTCAGCTGAGCGCGCAACATTTCCGCGCGCGACAGCGCTTCTCGCATCTCGGTCTCGACGGCCGCGTATTTTTTTCGTCCTACAGTTAGCCGACAGACCATGCTAATCAGCGCGGCGGCTTGCGCTCCGGCCAATCCGGCCGCCGCGCCGCCGCCAGGAACAGCGCCCCCATCTGCAAGACGCTCGAGAAATTCGGTGATGGGCAATCGAGTGAGATTCATGGATGACTCCTTTGCTTTCGTCGCGTTTTTCATTCATTGTTTGGAGATGGCGGTTAGCCCCTGATTATAGCAGCGTCCGCTGAAAATGGTATAATAATTTTCGTCACCAACTTTTGGCCCGGCTCTCAGAGTAAGGGAGTTTTGAACATGTCCGATGATGCTAATCGATGGGAACCCCCGGTCGAAGGCGACGATGCGAGTGACGTCTTCGAAAACGATGTTGAAAACGCCCGCGCGCGTGCTGAGGCGGCTTCTGGCTTTGACCGCGACGAGCTCCCTTCGGATGATGAAACGGAGCTCTATGATGAACCCGGCGCGATTTTGACCGATGAAGAGATCGAGGTTTTGGCCGAGACGCCGGAAATTCCGCCCAAATTGCCCCTGGCGGCCATAGTCGGCGGCGCGCTGCTTGTTTTGGTTTTGGTGTTGGTGGCGTTGCGCGCGGTCATCGCGCGCGAGGTCGCCCCGGTTGAACCAACGCCTCGGCCCACAGCCATTCGCGTGATTCAACCCACATTCACACCCACCTCATCGCCCGAACCCCCGGCGGTCTTGCCCGAGCCGCCCAAAGCGACCCCCTCTCCCACCCTTCGCGCCCCCGCCAGCCCCACCCCCACAGTCGGAGCGGGCGTTCAAGTGGGTGTGCGGGTGCGCATTGTCGGCACCGAAGCGGAAGGCGTGCGTTTTCGCACAGGTCCTGGCGTGGAATATGTGACTTTGGCCATTCTCTTCGATGGCACAGAGTTGTTGGTTGTGGGAGGGCCTGAAGAATCGAGCGGCTTCACCTGGTGGCGCGTGCAAGATGACGACGGAACCATTGGTTGGATCATTGCCGACGTGCTAGAACCGGTGAGGTGAGTATTTTTGCAGCGCTTTTCCGAGCAGGCAACGGCAGGCGAGCCAACGCCGATACGGACAAAACCTCTCGCAAGCGTCAAGTGCGCCAAGGATATTTTATCCCTTTGTGTGAGACCCATTTTCAAAGCAAACCCATAACGCCATGAGACGAAACGATGACGACGCGCGGACGGCTTTGGCCCAACGAGCGGCCAAACTGCGTCAATTGATCAATTACCATAATTATCGCTATTACGTGCTCAACGCGCCCGAAATCAGCGATGAAGAGTATGATATGCTCTTCCGAGAATTGCAGCGCATCGAGCAAGAGCACCCCGAGCTCATCACGCCCGATTCCCCCACCCAGCGAGCGGGCGCGCCGCCGGCCGAGGGATTCGCCAAGGTGCGGCATCCTGCGCCCATGCTTTCGCTGAGCAACGTCACTTCGCCTGAGGAATTACGCGCCTGGCGCGATCGCATCTTTCGTCTTCTGCCCTCGGACGCCCAGCTCACCTATACGGTTGAGCCGAAAATCGATGGATTGACGGTGGTGTTGCATTATGAAAACGGCCTTTTTGTGTTGGGCGCCACTCGCGGCGATGGATTCGTGGGCGAAGACATCACCGCCAACCTCCGCACGGTGCGCAGTCTGCCATTGCGCATTCCGGTGGTCGATTCGGGTCGTACGCCGCCGGCGCGTTTGGTGGTGCGCGGCGAGGCTTATATGAGTAAGGCCGAATTCGAGCGTTTTCGCGCCGAGCATGAAGCAGAGGAGGGCAGGCGCTATGTCAATCCTCGCAATACAGCCGCGGGCGCGTTGCGCAATCTGGACCCGGCTGTGACGGCCAGCCGACCCTTAGACATTTGGGCTTATCAGGTGGTGTTGATGGAGGGCGGGCCAAATCTGAACAGTCAATGGGAGGCGTTGCAATTTCTCGACGACATGGGCTTTCCTGTGACCAAAGAATACAATCGGCTGTTCGACGATTTCCAGGCTCTGGTCGATTTTTGCATTGCCTGGGAGCAAGAAAAGGACGAGCTTCCCTTTGAAGCCGATGGGTTGGTCATCAAAGTGAACGAGTTTGTCTGGCAAGACCGTTTGGGCTTTGTGGGGCGCGATCCGCGTTGGGCTGTGGCCTACAAGTATCCCAGTCCCGAAGCCATCACCCGCCTTCTGGATATTGTGGTGGAGGTGGGGCGCACGGGCGTGCTCACCCCGCGGGCCGTGCTCGAGCCGGTGCACTTGGGCGGCGTGACCATCAGCTCGGCCACCCTGCACAATGCCGATTACATTGAGGAGCGCGACATTCGCATTGGCGACATGGTGGTCATTCGTCGCGCCGGCGATGTGATCCCCCAAGTGCTCAGGCCTGTTGTCGAGTTGCGCACAGGCGATGAGCGCGTGTGGCGCATGCCCGATAAATGTCCCGTATGCGGCGGCTCGGTGGTGCGTTATCCAGGCGAGGTGGCTTACTATTGCGAAAATGTCGCCTGTCCCGCTCAATTGGTGCGTCGCGTGCAATTCTTTGTTTCGCGTGGGGCCATGGATATCGCTGGGTTTGGCGCCAAATTGGCCGAATTGTTTGTGAAAGAGGGCCTGATTCGCGATGTGGCCGACATTTACGAACTGCATAAGCAGCGCGAAAAATTGCTTTCACTGGAAGGTTTCGCCGAGAAAAAGGTGGATAATCTTTTGGCCGCGATCGAGGCCTCGAAACAGCAGCCCGCGCCGCGCGTGCTCACAGCCCTGGGCATTCGTTTTGTTGGCTCCACCGTGGCCGAACTGCTGTTGGAGCATTTCCGCTCCATCGACGCCCTGGCCCAAGCCGAGGAGGCCGAGATTATGCAAATCGAGGGTGTGGGGCCGCGTATCGCCGAATCGGTTGTGGCCTGGTTCCAACAACCCAATAATCGTCGCACCTGGCAGCGCTTGAAAAAAGCCGGACTGCAATCCGCGTTGCCCGAGACGCAGGAGAAGAAGCCCGCGCCCCTGGACGGCAAAACCTTCGTCCTCACCGGAACGCTTCCCTCCTGGAGTCGCGAGCAGGCCACTGAGATCATCAAGGCGCATGGCGGTCGGGTCACCGGTTCGGTCTCGCGCAAAACCGACTACTTGCTCGCTGGCGAACGTCCTGGCTCCAAGTTGGAAAAAGCTCGCAAACTGGGGGTCCCCGTCATCACCGAGGCCGATCTTCGCGCCATGATCGGGTTGAAAAACGTTTAGTCGCATTTGACGCCGCCCACAGAGCCGGTGAGCCGACAATATGCCGGCTTTTCGATCTTTCTCCTCCTGTCGGACTATTGCAAGCATAGGCTCTCTCGAAACACAGCGATTTGACGACCATGAAGTATTGTCCGCGTTGCGCGACCCTTCTTGAAATGCAGGTCCTGAACGAGCGCCCCCGATTGGTGTGCCCGAGGTGCGAATTCATTTATTGGAACAATCCTCTGCCGGTTGCGGGCGCCGCGGTCATCGACGAGCGCGGCCATATTCTGTTGGCCCGACGCGCGGTCGCGCCCCTGCGAGGATGGTGGAATTTGCCGGCCGGATTCATGGAATGGGGTGAATCGGCCGAGGAGGCGGCTTGCCGCGAGGTGCGGGAGGAGACCGGCATCGAGGTGCTCATCACGGGGTATCTCACGGCCGCAGGCGTTGCTCGCGAAGAGCAACCTTGGGCCAGCATCACCTATGTCTTCTATTACGCCCGGCCTATTGGCGGCCGGCTTCGGGCCGGCGACGACGCGGACGATGCCGCCTTTTTCCCGCCAGACGCCCTGCCCGAGCAAATCGCCTTCTCTTCCAACCGCAAAGCGCTGGCCTGTTGGGAGGAGGATCGTTCGCGCGGGCGTCTTATCGCCTTGGGTTACGCTTCGTCCGCATCCGGGCCATGAAGTCGGCGCCGCGACAAAGTCGGTTCGGTCGCGAAGATGTCGAGATAGTTTGGGTTCTATCGATGCACCGTGCTAAAATAATAAGTCTGAAACCCCAAGGGCGGTCTTGCAGCCGCCCTTATCCTTTGTGATGGCGCTGAAACGACATGAGCGAAGAGCAGGCCGCGAAACAGGTCTCTGCTCAGCGATTCGCACATATTTGATCATCGGCGACATTCATTTCTGAAAACCATGAACCGAACCACGCGCATTGCCATTACACGACGCATTCGCCGGCGAGCCCAAGCGGGCCGCGCGCCCGCATGGGTGAAGGCGCTCCGCGTTTTTTTGGTGATGATCTTGCTCTCAGCCGGCCTCACGTTTCTTAGTGCGGCCAGTGTGGCCGCGGTTGCGGGCGGGGTTTATGTCTATTTCACGCGCGATTTGCCTGATCCTCGCTCCATTGTGAGTGAGCAAGAGCACTTTGAAACCGTCAAGATCTATGATCGAACCGGTAAGCATTTGCTCTACGAATCCATTGATCCGCGCCCCTTTCGCGGCGACCGCACCTATGTGACGCTGGACCAGATCAGCCCTTACCTCATCAACGCCACCATTGCTTTGGAAGACCGCTCTTTCTGGACCAACCCCGGCGTGAATCCTCGCGGCATTGCTCGCGCCTTTATTCAAAATTTGCAAGGAGGGCGGATTCAGGGCGGCTCGAGCATTACTCAGCAGCTGATCAAGCAAAGTTTCTTCACGTTGGAGGAGCAATATCAACGCTCGTATACGCGTAAGATCAAAGAAGTGCTCATGGCCGTGCAGCTTACGCGGCAGTTTCCCAAAGAGCAGATTCTGGAATGGTATTTGAATAATAATTTCTACGGCAACTTCAGTTACGGCATCGAGTCGGCGGCCCAGATTTATTTCGACAAGCCGGCCAAAGACCTGAATCTGGCCGAGGCGGCCATGT
This sequence comes from Chloroflexota bacterium, assembly GCA_013151415.1. Lineage (GTDB taxonomy): Bacteria > Chloroflexota > Anaerolineae > J102 > J102 > JAADII01. The sequence continues at coordinate 30,084 of JAADII010000019.1, read as the reverse complement.
TGGCGGCTTTGCCTCAGTTCCCGGGCCTCAATCCCATTCAGGCGCCTGATGACGCCAAGCGTCGCCAGGGAAAGGTGTTGCAGGCCATGGTGGACGCGGGCTACATTACTCAGGAACAGGCCGATGCAGCTTTCGCCCAGCCGCTGAATGTGCGTAAATCGGCTTTGGAGCGTTTCGAAAATGATCTTGCGCCTCACTTTGCGCTCTATGTGTTGGATCAAGTGAAGCGCGAGTTCAACACGCCGGAAGACCCCTTCTTTATTTGGCGCAATGGCCTTACAGTGATCACCACGCTCGATGTGGAGATGCAGAACGCGGTCACTTGCATTGCTCGCCAGCGCATAGCGCATCTCAATTACGAAGACCCCGATCTCCCCGGCTGTGAGGATCTAGCCCCCATTCCCGAGTTGGAGGGGCGAAAGAAGATCGATCGGAATGTATCCAATGCAGCGGTGGTGGTGATCAAACCGGAGACAGGCGAGTTGGTGGCCATGCTTGGTTCGCTAGACTACAACAACTCGGACATCGACGGCGAGGTGAACGTCGCTTTGGCCGAACGCCAGCCCGGTTCATCGTTCAAGCCCATCACCTATCTCACCGGTTTTAGTCAAGGTCTGACTCCGGCCACGGTGACCATGGATGTGCGGCAAGTGTTCCCGGATGCGGTCGAACCATACACGCCGGAAAACTATGATCGGCGCTATCATGGCGCGGTTAGCTTGCGCACTGCGCTTCAGCGCTCTTATAATATTCCCGCGGTGTGGGTGATGAGTCAGGCCGGGGTGAAAAATGTGGTTAATATGGCCCATCGTTTGGGCATCACCAGTCTGAACAAAGATTATTATGGCCTGAGCCTTACTTTAGGCGGGGGCGAGGTGAAGCTGCTCGACATGACCTATGTTTTCGCCACCCTCGCTAACCTGGGCGTTATGAAAGGCGAGCCCGTGCCCGCCCAAGACTTGCGCCCTGGCTACCGCACGCTCAACCCTGTCGTGGTGTTGGAGGTGCGAGACCGCGAGGGCAATGTGCTCAAGAAGTTCGAAAAACCCGAAGCGCATCGCGTCATCAGTGAACAATTGGCCTACTTGTTGGTGAATGTGCTGAGCGATCCCAAGCCTCGGCCGCCCGCGTTTGGCCCCTTTGCCAAATATCTTTCCCTGCCCGACCGTCCCGTTATCGCCAAAACCGGCACCACCAACGACTTCCGCGACGCCTGGACCTTGGGCGCAACGCCGCAATATGCCGTGGGCGTTTGGGTGGGCAATGCCGACAACACGCCGATGGAAAAGGTGCCCGGCTCGTTGGGCGCGGCGCCCATATTTCACGACGTGATGCGATTTGCTCATCGCGATCTGCCCGTAGCGCAATGGGAGGAGCCGGAGGGCATGGTGAGGGTGACCGTCTGCGCGGACAGCGGTTTGCTGCCCACGGATCTCTGTCCCAACCGCACCAAGGAGCTGTTTATCAAAGGAACCGAGCCCACCGAATATGACAACGCCTGGCAGGTTTTCGAGGTGAACCGCGAAAATGGGAAGCTTGCCACGCCCTACACGCCGCCCGAACTCATCGAACGGCGCGTGTATCGCGTCTACCCGCCCATCGCCGCGGACTGGGCCGCAGAGCAGGCGGAAAAAGGGCTCCTGGAACTGCCCCCACGCGAATACGACGACACCTATGGCCCTGTATACACCAACGAAGAGGTGATTATCGCTCGTCCTCAGCCTTTTAGCTATGTCAAAGGGCTTGTCGAGGTGTGGGGCAACGCGCGCGGCGGCGATTTTCGACTCTATCAATTGCACTATGGTCAGGGGCTTCAGCCCAACGATTGGGTGCAAATCGGCCCAGACCATTACAATCAGGTGGACCGTAACGTCTTGGAGTATTGGGACACCACCGCTCTCAACGGTCCCTACACCTTGCGTTTGAGCGTTATCGAAAACAACGGAAATGTGCGCCAAAACGCCATTCCCGTCACTGTGGATAACAATCCGCCCACCGTCAACATCATTGGCCCCCAAAATGGTCGCGTGTATGTGATGGAAGATGACGAGTGGGTGAACATCAATGTCGCGGCCACCGACGACTGGGCCATGGATCGGGTGGTTTTTTATCTCGACAATTCACCCATCATCACCCGCACGGTCGCGCCATACAACGCCCGCTGGATTATCGAGATGCAGGACGCGATCCCCGATCCGGAGATGGGCGTGATTACGGAGACGGTCGTGATCACCAACCCCGACGGCTCTCTTAGCATTGAGGAAAAAGCCGTAAGTGAGGTGACGGTGGATCCCAATGATCCGAACCGGGTGATTTGGACGTTTGACAATGGTTTTGGCATCATTCATGATACGGCTGGTTACACCGAGACCCATGTCATCAAGGCGGTGGCTATCGACGCGGCCGGAAACGAGGCCGAGAGCGAGGAAGTGCGCATCTTTGTGCGTCATGAAGAGGGCGAAGGCCCCGAACCTCGCAAGCCCGTAGAAGCCGCTCTTCGGTGGCGCTTGGCCTATTTCGCCCAAGAGCGTCGATGGCGTCTGTGGCCTTGAGCGATGTTGTCGAACGAGTTGGTTGTTGATTGTTCATTGTCGAGCGTTTCCCCATGCCTCATATCCTTGTCACCAACGATGACGGCGTTGAAGCGCCGGGTTTGTTAGCCTTAGCGCAAGCGTTGCGCGAAGTCGGCCGCGTGACTGTGTTCGCGCCAGAGCGCAATTGGTCTATCGCCGGGCATAGCAAAACCATGCATAAGCCCCTGCGCGTTTGGTCTGTGCGCCTTGAGGATGGCGCGGAGGCCATGGTCACCAATGGCGCTCCCTCCGATTGCGTGGCCCTGGCCCATTTGGGGTTGGTTTCCGACCCCATCGACGTCGTGGTTTCGGGCGTCAACAGCACGCCCAACCTGGGTTACGACGTCACCTATTCGGGCACGGTTGCGGCCGCGATGGAGGCCGCGATTAGCGGCTGGCCCGGCATAGCCGTTTCGTTGGATGTGAGCGAAGGCGCGCGTCATTGGCAAACCGCGGCGCAAGCGGCGGTGCTCGTTGTGCAAATGGTTTTGATGCATGGCTTGCCCGCCGACACTTTGCTCAATGTCAATGTGCCCGATGTGGCCTGGGAGGATATACGAGGATTTCGAGCCACCCGCCTGGGCCGTCGCGTCTATCGCGACGTGTTGATCAAACGTCTTGATCCGCGCGGCGCTCCCTACTATTGGATTGGCGGTGATCCGCCGACGGGATATCCTGATGAAGGCACCGATCTGCAGGCGCTGAGCGAGCAATATGTGTCGATCACCCCTTTGCACATGGATATGACTCAACATCGTTTTCTCGAAACCATCCGCGGTTGGCTCCCGCAATGACCATGCCCGCGCGCTCATCTCATCTTATCGCCCGTTCAACGCATCGCTTGATCTCAGATATTGTTTACAAAGCCGTTACGCGGATCATCGACGAAACCAACCCGTGAGTTTTCGACCTCTCATCCCCCGTTCACACATTGCGGCCTGGCTCCTCGTCGCGCTGTTGGCCCTTCTCGTTGGCGTCGGTCTCGCGGTGTTGCGACAAACCGCTCCTGGACCGACTATGGTGATAATCGCGCTGATAACGGCAGCGCTGCTGGCGTTGTGCCTTCTTTTTCTCTATCGCCTGTGGGCGCTGCGCCGTCTTGAGTATTGGGTCGATCGCGACGCGGTGATTATCTTTTGGACCGATTCCACCATCACCATTCCCTTGGAGCGCATCGAGCGCATCGAGACCGAGCCTGCGCCATCGATCGCGCCAAGGCGATGGTGGGCCTGGCCCCTTGATTGGATTCTGCCCAAAGACCGAAGTCGCGAACTGACTTCTTACGCCACCCAAGCCCCTGCTCGCGGCTTGTTGCTTATCACGGCGCAGGCTCAATACTTGCTCACTCCGCAAGAGCGGCAAGCTTTTATCCATGCCGTCGAAGCGCGACGCTCATTTGGCGTGGCGCGACGATTGGAGGAGTCGGTGGAGACGGCTCCCTGGCGTCGGCATTGGTTGTTTCGCGATCGCGTCGCCCAGGCATTGTTGGGAGGCGGATTGCTATTTGCACTGGTCTTGTTGGCCTATCTTGTCTGGCATTTTCCGCAAATCCCCACTCAAGTGCCCCTTCATTTCGATTCGGCCGGCATTCCCGACCGCGTAAGCGCACGTTCGGCGCTTTTCCTGCTGCCGGGCGCGGCTTTGTTTATTTGGTTTTTCAACGCCGTTGTCGGCCTGGTTCTCTATCGTCATCGCCGCGTGACCGCGTATTTGCTTTGGGGTGGAGCCTGGCTCGTCTCCATCGTGGGCATTTTGGTCATGCGTAAGCTTTTTCCTCTTTTTCAGCCATGAATCTTCTCATTAGCTTCCCCCTTGCCGCTTTGGTCGGCATTATCGCCTGGCAACGAGGCGTGTTGACGCAAAGCGGCGCGGTGGGAGCCACCCTCATCGGCGGTCTGGTGCTCGGCTTCGGCGGCGTGACCTGGGCGGCGTTGTTGGTCCTTTTCTTCCTGAGTAGCAGCGCGCTCACTCACTATCGCGGAGCGGAGAAGCGCGCATTGGCCATACACTTGCAGCGCGGCCCGCGCACATTCACCCAAACCATGGCGAATGGCGGCATTCCCGCCCTTCTCGCCATAGGCGTTGGAATTGTCACGCGAGAAAGCGCCTGGTATCCTACCTTTGCACTGGCTTACATCGGCGCGCTCAGTGCGGCGGCCGCCGACACCTGGGCCACCGAGCTCGGCCTGCTTTCATCCCAACCGCCTCGGCTGCTTTTTGTTCGGGCCGAGACGCCCCCAGGCCGTTCGGGCGGCGTCACCATGTTAGGGTTATTGGCCAGCCTCGCGGGCGGCGCCTTTATGGGCATCGCCGCCTTTGTGCTGGTGCAAGCCGCTTCACTCTTGACAACTGGCCAGTGGTTCTTGCAGGATTGGTTCCTGCCTTTCGTGGGCACGCTCAGCGGCTTTATCGGCGCGCTCGTCGATTCGCTGTTGGGAGCCAGCTTACAGGCTCTCTACTACTGCGAAGCATGCGGCGTGGTCATCGAAGAGCCGTTTCATGTCTGCAAGCGCGGGCCATATTCTCTTATTCGAGGATATGCCTGGTTGGATAACGATTTCGTCAATTTTATGGCGACCGCGGTCGGCGCGCTGTTTGCCGCCGGTCTGGGAAACCTATTCTTGTAAACCATGACAACTCTCCCTTCCGAACGCGACGCCAAGCGTCCTCTTCTCAGCATTATCATTCCCGCCTACAATGAGGAAAACCGGCTTCCCCGCTCATTGGATGAAATCCTAAGCTGGCGACAATCGGTTCCTTATGAGGTGGAGGTGCTGGTCGTGGAAAATGGCAGCACTGATCGCACCACCGAGGTGGCGGAAGCCTACGCGCGCGAGCACGCGAACGTGCGCGTGCTTCATAGCGCCAAGGGCAAAGGCGCGGCCGTGCGCGAAGGCATGTTGCACGGGCGGGGCGAATATCTTTTCATCTGTGATTCAGACCTTTCCATGCCCATCGTCGAGGTGGAAAAGTTCTTGCCGCCCCAACTCACAGGCTATGACGTGGCCATCGGCAGCCGCGAAGCGCCGGGCGCGATGCGTTATAACGAGCCCAACTATCGCCATTTTATGGGTCGGGTGTTCAATTTTATTGTGCGCGTATTGGCCGTGCCCGGTTTTCACGACACCCAGTGCGGCTTCAAAATGTTCCGCCGCGAAGTCGCGCGCGATGTTTTCTCGCGACAGCGCATCACCGGATGGACTTTTGATGTGGAGGCCCTCTATCTGGCCATCAAAAACGGCGCGCGGGTGGCCGAAGTGCCGATCAACTGGTATTTCGACGAGGACAGCCGCGTGGATCCCATTCACGATACATGGCAGATGTTTTGGGATGTGATCCGCATCCGCGTAAACGATCTGCGCGGTCTGTATAACCATCGCTCTATCGCGCCTGCGCCCCCAGAGCCAGGCGCGGTGAATTGAGGCCCAGAGCGTTCATCTTTCCACACAAACAAAGGCGTATCATCACTCCATCATAAACCATCATCATGACAAAAACAGCAACCATCACCGCATTAGACGATGTCATTGCTTTGGCCAAAGAGGATCTAAAGGCCGCGCGCAAAGCCTTGCGCAGCCAGGTTGGAAATCTGCCCGACACATCGCCGGTGCAGACGGCATTGGGCCTGACCTATCTGGCGTTGGAGCAGCCGCGCGACGCCTTGCGAGCGTTGAAGCGAGCCGTGCAACTCGACCCCGACAATATCGAGGCTCGTTACCATTTGGGCGCTTTGCAAACCGAAATGGGCTTGCTGCCGCAGGGCGAGGAGCATTTGCGCGTGGCGGCCGCGGCCGAGCCCGAGAATATCGAATTTCAGACCGCGTTGGGAACCAACTATTATCGCGCGGGCAAAAGTCGGCAAGCCATGAAAGCGCTCCAGGCTGCGGCCGATGCGGGATCCGAAGACCCCGATGTGTTTGCTTCGCTGGGTTACCTTTACTATGAAGAAAAGCGCCTGCCCGAGGCCCGATCCGCCTTTGCTCGCGCCATTGAATTGAACCCCGATTACGCGGAAGCGTATAACAATCGCGGTTATTTGCAATTGCTTTTGGGCGACTATGAGGCGGCCGAGCGCGATTTCCAGGCTTGCCTGGAACGCGACGCCGACTTCCTGCGCGCCCGCTACAATTTGGCTTTGGCCGCGTGGTTGCAGGATGATCGCGAGCGAGCCGAAAAATTGTATCGCGAGGCCCGGCGTCGCGATCAGGGCGAGACCGAATTGGAGCAACACCTGGCCGATTTCGACGAAATCGAGACGCACCTGGCCGATGAGCAAGATTTGAAGGACTTGCGTTTGAAATTGGCCGTTTCTCATCGGGCCAGGCGAAGATGAAAGAGATATTCTGGCTACGGGCGCTTTTGGGCGCGGCCGCGAGCATTGGTTTCGCCATTCTTGGTTCGGGCCTGATCATCGCCTTGGTCATTCGCTTTAGTCCGGCTGACAGCCTCCAAGAGGTGCAGAGCCTCTCTCGTTTTGCGGTCGTCGTGGGCGTGATGTTCGGCGTTGGCAGCGCCTGGGGGTCGTTTGTAGCCTTGCGCGGACTCCCGGCGAATCATGTCAAGCATGGCGCGCTCATCGGCGCGCTGGTGGGCGCGTTTCATTTCTTTGTCGCCTCTTCTCCCTTCGTTCTCGATGGTTTGGTCTTTATCATGACCGTCGCAGCCGGCATTCTTGGCGCGCGTATAGTCGAATTGAACCCACCCAAACCGAGATCTTGAATCACATCTCGTCGCAGCCCCAAACGCCTTTCTGGATTGGCGCTTCTTATGGTCTGAGTCTGATCCCTTGAAATCGCGCTCGCGAGCATTACGCAAGTTTGCGTCCATGTCATTATCATGATCGAACGTGAAGAGCTGACCTGGCGGGAGGTCGAAAAACTTATAGATTATTTATTGCCCCAGATCGCCGGACAGTTCGATGTATTGCTTATGATCACGCGCGGGGGAATCATTCCTGGCGGCATGTTGGCCGAAGCGCTGGGCATTCGCGATGTGTTGACGGCCGCGGTGGAGTTTCCCAAAGACCCCGAGATTGGGAAATTGGCCTGGCCCACCTTCTTGCAGTTTCCTTCGGACGCCTTGTTGCGCGGACGGGTGACGCTGGTGGTGGACGATGTGTGGGATAGCGGTCGCACCATCAACGCGGTGCGCGGCCGCGTGGAAATGGCCGGCGGCGAAGCTCGCACCTGTGTTTTGCACTACAAACCGCACCGCTCTCGTTTTCGCGCCCGCCGACCCGATTTTTACGCCGCGGTCACCGACAAATGGATTGTGTATCCCTGGGAAATCGATCGGGGCCCCGATTTCGCCGCGCCCGGGCCTGAGTTGGTGCTCTCTTGATGGCGGATGCTCCGCCAGACGCGCGTCTGGCCTTTTGCTCTTTTTGCGGGCTGTTCGTGGTTTTCGGCCGCGCGTCGTGGGTTGAGCGCGCGGCCGATGATTTTTCACCAGGGCGAACCGTGGAAATGAAACGCTTACCGATCCGCGAAGTTCACCTCCACCAACCCATCTTCGCGGGCGCTAACCGTGACCGCATTGGGAGTGATGGATTCGGTCCCCTCGGGATCGCTCTCCACCACGATATATAGACCCGGTTCGAGGTTGGCGAAAAGATAACGCCCATCTTCGTCTGTGATCACAACGGCCAATTCTTTGCCGCGAGCATTGTGGAGCGTGACGACGGCGTCGGCTAAGGGGCGCTCGCCTTCATCGGGGATGCCGTTTTCATTGACATCCTCCCACACCAGGCCAAAAATATGCGCGAGCCCGGGATTGGGACGATAAAGGGGCGATAAAGGCGGGAAAAGCCGGAGCGCAGGCGTGCCGTCGAACAACTCGGTCGGCGGCTGCGTGGCCTCAAGAGGCTGGAGCGACTCGACGGGCGAAGCGGTTTCGGTGACGACGCCTGTGGGAGTGAGGGGCGCGGGCGCAGTGATGGACAAGGTGGGCGTGATGGTTGCAGAGGGTTCGGGCGTTTGCGGCTCGGTCATGCTGTTTAACAGCGCTTCCAAGCCGCTAACAAAACGTCGAAATCGTTCGGCTGCATCTTCGACTTCGGCCAGCTGGGCGCTCATTTCCTTCACCACGCCTTGCAGTTCCTGGCTACGCTCTGCAACCACTTGAAGCCGCTCGCGAGCAGCGGATATTTCCTCTTCGGTAAGTCCCAGACGTTCATCCAGCCGATCAACCCCTTCTTCGGTCTGGTTCAGACGTTCGTTCAACTCGGTCAGCGTTTGGTCTATGCTCGTAAGTTGCTCCTCCATCGAGTCCAATCGAGCCGCGAGGGTTTTCACCCGTTCGTCGATTCCGTCCATCCCATCGTTCAGTTCATCGATGCTGGTTTTCAGCTCAATGAGTTGCTGGTCGATGGAGTCCAAACGCGCTTCGATGGCGTCGGTGCGAGCGGTTACATCATTCAAGCGCGCATCGAGCTGAACGATGTCTTCTTGCGCTTGCGACATTTGTCCGGAAAGCGCGTGCACATCCTGGCGCACGGTGGCGACATCGCTTTCCAAGAGCTTGAAACGCGGATGTTGGGCATAATCGAGCGTGCCGTTGATGACGTAAAGGACGAGCAAGGCCGCGCTGGCGCCCAACAACAGGGCCAGGCCCATGACGAGAACGTCTCGCAGACAACCAAAGCGCGCGTCGGCGTCATCATCTGGTTGTGATTCGGGCGGCGGTGACGGCGGTGGCGCTTGTTCTCCGGTTTCCGCGGGGGGTGGAGATGGCGGCGGCTCGATGACCGGCGCGGGCGTTTCGGGTTTGCGAGCGGTCGCGGCTGCTGCGCCCGCGGCCATGGCGGCCTGGCTTCTCTTTCTTTCCTCCGTTTCCACCGGTTTCTTGGCCTCCTTCGCGCGCGCGGTTGTCTTTTGCACTTCGGCCAAGACCTCGACCTCGGCTGGCGCCTCTTCGGCCGATTCGGGCGCGCGAAATTCCTCTTCCACCGCGGCTTCGATATCGGCGCTGGTCGGCTCGGGTTGGGCGCTCACGGCCGCGAAGGGCGGACGCGGCTTGCCCGTGGGCGCGATGGGCAGCTCGACATCGAGGCTGGGCGGCTCTAGCTCTGGCGGGCCGGAGAGCGCTTCTTGCGATGCGGATGCTGCTTGAATTGGGATCGACGTTGGCTTCATCGGCTCGGGTTGCGCCTGCTCGCTCGCGAGGGGCTCCTCCTCGACCGGTGGAAAAACAGCGCCCATTGCGCCTACGCGAATGGCTTGATCATCGGTCGAGGCTGCATCGTCCCGCGCGGGGGAGACCGGGTCGTCGTAATGCGGGGATGAGTCGGTGGTCATGGCAACGCTCCTACTCTTCGGCGTCTTCCTCCAACGCCTCCGCGTATTGGCTTTCGGTGATGAACACAAACATGGCCAGTGTAATAATGATGAACGCGGTCAAGGCAAGGAATGGAATGGTGATAAAACCAAACCAGTTGATCCAGGTGGCCGTGCAAGGGATGTTGGACGTGCAGACGGCGCCCTTTTGAAACAGGTCGGTTTTTTGAAGCAAATAATGATAGCTGGATACGAAAATGCCAAAGATGGAGAATGGCAACACATAGGCTGGAACGCCCCGATCTCGCCGTAACGCGGCCACGAGAATGATCAGCGCAAGAGGATACATGAGAATGCGTTGATACCAACACAAAGTGCACGGTATGAATTTGAGAACTTCGCTGAAATAGAGACTGCCTAGCGTCGCCACCCAGGCGGCGATGAGCGCAATGATCAGGCTGATGCGTTCGGTGGTGAGAGTCATGGCGAATGAAGCGTTGCGAGTGATAAAAGAATTTTTACTTCGAGGATTTGTCGATAGGTTCGGCCGCCGCCAGCGCGCGGGCTTCGGCGCCAAGTAGAATGTCGAGCGCGTAATCGCGCCGTTTTTGGGGAGCGTCTTCCCACCCTTTGCCCGCCTCGACCAGGTTGCGAACATTGACAGGCCCCCAATTATAGGCCATTAGCATCCAATGATCGCCGGTGAGGTTCAGGTCTTTTTTGAGCATTTTTCGCAGCGCGGCCAAGAAGGCGGCGCCTACGCGAATGTTGCTTTCAGGATCAAACGGATCGTAAACGCCCACGATTTTGGACCATTTTTCCCAGGTGCGAGGAACGATTTGCATGACGCCCATGTCGTTGGCCTTGCCAACAGCGAGGGGGTCCCAGCGGCTTTCGCGCCAGGCCAACTCGGCAAGCAGGTGTTTGTCGAGCCCATATTCGGCGGCAACTCTGGCGAAGATCTCCTCGTAGTCCATGTTGTGGCGTCGTCGCGTTTTTGCATCCTATTATTCGTGGACGTTGATGACGCAATAAAGTGACTAGACGTTTGCCGAAGATTATAGCATCTTCCTGTTATTTTTGATAACCGGGGGTTTGAGAGGGGGGCGTTTCAAAAAGGGAACGCGTTCAGAAGCGTCATGGCGAGGCCATAGACCGAAGCCATCGCCAACGCTCATCACCGCGGCCATAATGGACGGCGGCGATGGCTTCGGGGCTGACGCGCCTTTGCAATAACGTGCAACTTTTCACCCCGAAATGGAAACGCATCCCTTTGAGAGGCGCGCACCATGTTGGATCATGGCTCTAAAACTTTGGCGCACCTTTTGGCGCGAGCCGCCTCGTTGAGCGCCTCAATATGCGCACCATTGCACAGCGCTTTCTTACCGCTCGGTCACATTGCCAGCTTAGGTGGTTTTGGCTATAGTGGACGATAGAGGACGGATGATTGCAGAACAGGGTTCAAAGATTAACAACCCGATTAAATCGCACGATCATTTGTCTTTCATCGTTATTTTATCACCCAACAAGGAGTTAGTTAGATGGATATTTCTGTTGAACAGGGCGGTATTCAACAAACTGCGGCCGACTGCGTTATCGTCAATTTGTTTGAGGGCGTAAGAAAGCCCGCTGGCGCGACCGGCGCAGTGGACAAAGCGCTAGGCGGACGCATCCAGGAGTTGATTGCGCTGGGCGACTGTCAAGGTGAAATGGGCAAGACCACGCTCCTTCACACTTTTGGCGCGATTCCTGCGCCTCGCGTGCTGGTTGTCGGGTTGGGCGCGCGCGAAGATTTCGACCTTCAGGCCGCTCGAAACGCCGCGGCCAGGGCCATCAAGAAGGCCGGAGAAATCGGTTGCAAGCGCGTGGCCACCATTGTGCATGGCGGCGGCATAGGCGGACTTGATCTCGAAGACGCGGCCCAAGCGGTGGTTGAGGCCAGCATGTTGGAAAGCTACCGCATGCCCCGACAGGCCAGCGAGGAGGAGCCATCGAAACGCGTGGATGAATTGCTCATCGTTGAATTCAATCCGGATCATATTCCCGCGATCGAGCGCGGGGCCGGGCGCGGGCGCATCATTGCCGAGAGCGTTATGATGGCGCGCGACCTTGCGGCCACGCCGTCCAACATCGCCACGCCAACCTTCATTGCTGAGGCTGCTCGACAAATGGCCAATGAGGTGGGTTTGCACTGTCGCATTTTAGAGCGCGAAGACATGGAGGCGTTGGGCATGAACATCTTGTTGGCCGTGGCCAAGGGCAGCGATGAACCGCCCAAATTTGTCATTCTCGAGCATAATCGCGAACGTGCCGATGAATTGGATACGGTGGTGTTTGTGGGCAAAGGCGTCACTTTTGACACCGGCGGCTACTCATTGAAGGTGGCCAATCCCGGCATGGTGTGGAAGATGAAGTATGATATGACCGGTGCGGCCGATGTCATTGCGGCGTTACGCGCCGCGGCGTTGCTCGATACGCCCCTGCATGTGGTTGGTCTTGCGCCTTTGTGCGAGAATATGATCAGCGGCCGCGCCCAAAAACCGGGCGACGTCTATCGCGGCATGACCGGCAAAACCATGGAGGTTATTTCCACCGATGCCGAAGGCCGCATGATTTTGGCCGACGCGTTGGCCTATGCAGGGCAATATGAGAATGCTCGCGCGGTGATCGATCTGGCCACATTGACCGGCGCCATTAGCATTGCTTTGGGGCCAAAAGCGGCCGGCTTGTTCACCGAGGACGAAGCATTGCGCGACCGGCTGTTGGCCGCAGCCGAAGCCACAGGCGAGCGTCTCTGGCCCATGCCCATGTATGAAGAATATATGGAAGACATCAAAAGCGATTTCGCAGATGTCAAAAATTCCACCTCGCCCGCCAAATATCAGGGCGTGAGCACCAGCGCCAAGTTTTTGCAGCACTTCACCGAAGGTTATCCCTGGGCTCACCTCGATATCGCCAATATGGCCTGGGCGCAAAAGGCGCGACCGCTTTACCCCAAAGGCGCCACCGCTTTCGGCGTTCGTCTTTTGGTGCAATTCTTGCGCGATTGGGGCGAGCAAGGCGCATAGCGTCGGGCCGAAGCCCTGATGACATGAGAGGATGGGACGGCGAGCGGCTCAGGAACGTCCCATCCTCTCTACTAATATGCTCGTTTAGCGCCGTTTTTCAATGACTCGTTCTAAGGCGTCCAGGCCTCGCTCCAACACCTCCATTTCCGGGCCAAAGCTAATGCGGGCATAGTTGCCATAGCGACCGTGTGAACGTCGTTGATCGGGGTTCACATCGAAGAATATGCCGGGCACGGTGATCACTTTCTCGCTCAATCCGGCTCGGAAAAAGGCCAATCCATCGTTCAAGGGCTCGGGCAGCCGCGCTAGATTCGCCCATACATAGAAGGTTCCCATAGGCTCCACCTCCACCACAATGCCCATCGCGCGCAGTCGCTCGATCATATAATCGCGTTTGTTGCGAAAATGGGCTTGCACGGCTTGCGTTTCCTGATATACATATTCCGGCTCCAGCAAATCCAAAGCCGGAATTTGAAAAGGATGGTTGGGTCCTCCATCGAGGAAAGAGCCCGCACTGGCCACTGCATTAATCACCTCTTCCGGCGCAAGGGTCCAGCTTAATCGCCAGCCCGGATAACGCCAGTTCTTGGTGAGGCCGTCCACCAGGATCACCGGATCGCTGTTAACGTCCTCCACATAATGCGCGGCCGACACCATCTTGGGCGGAAAACCATTCCCATAATCGGTGTAGATGTAATGCGAGTAGAATTCATCCAAAATGAGCGAACAGCCGTAATCTCGCGCCATCTGCACCCACAGTCGCAGCCGCTCCCCTTCCACCAGTTGGCCGGTGGGATTGCAAGGATTGCTCACCAACAAGGCTTTCAGCCCTCGGCCCAAGATTTCTTTCTTCAGATGCGAAAGAGGCGCTTGATAGGCTTCATCCGGATCCAGCAGAATAGGGATTGGGATGAAGGCTTTGAACACGCTCAACAATTCTTCATAAGCCGTATAGTCGGGCAGAAAATGTCCCATGTTGATATTGCCCAAGGCCGCAGCCAACCGGGTGAGCGCCGCGCGACCGCCCGGCGCAATGCTCACGTTGCGCCAGGTGTATTGCGAGGCCTTGCCCTGACGATAGAGCGTGTTGTACAAATCGGCCACCTTTTGGCGCAGTTCTATATCACCCGTGATTGGACTATATTCCTGATGGCTCGGATCAATGCGAATTTCCTCCACGCGCGGAGGCGCTCCGGGCAAAGGTCCGGTTTCGGGCATGCCCTGACCCAAATTCGCCCACTCGGAATCTTGGGGATGATAGCCATGTTGTCGCGAACGATGCATGACATAGATAACGCCCGTTCGGGGCACGCGCCGAAAACCGGGGATCGCGATTTCATTCATGGGGGCTTTCCTCGCAGATTGAGATCATGTTGATAGGCGTTGGCGTGTTTCAAAACGCCATTATACCTGCCCCAAAACATTCCCGCATAACCGCATGCGCGCTTCGTAACGGATCGGCTCTGCGATCATCAAAAATCATGCAAAACTACTCCGGCGCGGTCAGAACAAAAGCCAGACCGTCGCCTACGCGTCGCGTCCGTTTTGCGGGCGCTCTCTCTGGAGAATGCAAAAATCATGTCGATTTCACAACGAATGAGACGATACATCGCGCCGGCCTTTGTTTTGGCGCTCCTTATCCTGTCGGGCTGCGCCTCAGCCCAAACAGCCAAAAACTCGGCGCCGGCTTCCGCCGACCGCCTCAAGGTGGTGGCCACGAATTCCATTGTGGGAGATGTGGTCGCACAGGTGGGCGGCGACGCGATCGAACTTACGGTGTTGATAAAACCGGGCGTTGATCCGCACGGTTATGAAGCCACGCCGCGAGATGCGGCCGCGTTGGCCGACGCCGATGTGCTTTTTGTCAACGGTTTCGGTTTGGAAGAGGCCCTAAAAAGCCTGATCGATAGCGCTCGGGCCGAGGGAAAGCTTGTGGTGGCCCTATCTGAGGGCGTTCCTCCGCTATCGCTTAGCAGTAATGAAGGCGCGGTCGATCCACACACCTGGACCGATCCAAACAATGTCATCATATGGGTGAACCATATCGAGCAAACCCTGTCGAGGCTCGACCCAAACAACGCCGAAGCCTATGCAGATCGGGCTGAAGATTATCGTCGCCAGCTTAGCGAGCTGGATGCTTGGATACGCGAGCAAACCGGCAAGATTCCCGAACCCAACCGCAAGATAGTGAGTGATCACGCCATTTTTGGCTATTATGCCCGGCAATATGGCTTCGAGCAATACGCCATCACAGGCGGTTTCAGTTCGTTGGCTGAGCCTTCCGCACAACAATTGGCCCAATTAGAAGATCAAATTCGCAGGCTGGGGGTTCCGGCTGTGTTCGTGGGCAACACCGTTAATCCCGCTCTGGCCCAACGCGTGGCTCAAGATACGGGCGCTCAGTTGTATGTGGTTTACACCGGCTCATTGAGCAAGCCCGACGGTCCCGCAGGCGCCTATCTGGATTATATGCGGTATAATACGAATACATTCGTGCGCGGCTTGAGCGGCTCGTAACTTCGGAGACGAGAAGAGGTTTGTGACCCGAATGCAATGCCGCCGCGTGCAAGCCCTTTGATGCGCGTGAGAACCCGACATGGCTGAGCACATCAACGATTTCGACGTTGTCCTTTCCGCGACGCAAGCCAAGGCGTTGTTGCAGGCGCGCGGTCGCGGTGAAGACGCCCTGCAAATTTCGCCCGACCTGGGTCTAAGCAAAGTGATGGTTCGGCTGGAGGAGAAAGGCGTGGTTTTTCCCAACCGCATGCGCGTATTATGGTCCGAACTTGAGCGCATTCTCGCCAATCCTCAGGCTTGTTTCCGCATCACGTCTGAACGCGCGTCGAAGATTCAGGCGTTTTCAGACCAATTTGGTCGCGCCTACAGTCTCATGCCCACGCAGACCGCGCCTACGTTGTTGATTTCGGGCATCACCATGCATCGAATCAAGGGCGTCGATCCTATGGAGGATACGCGACGCAAGATCAGGGCCCTGGCGCCCTTTGGACGGGTGTTGGATACGGCCACGGGCCTGGGTTATACGGCCATTTTCGCCGCGCGCAAGGCCGAAGAAGTGGTCACGGTGGAACTCGACCCGACCGTGCTTGAGATCGCCCGTCTAAATCCCTGGTCGCGCGAATTGTTCACTCGCGACAACATCATCCAACTCATCGGCGACTGCTTCGACTACGCGCTCGATTTCCCCGACGCGTCGTTCGACCGCATTTTGCACGATCCGCCTCGTTTTAGCCTGGCCGGTCATCTCTATTCGACCGAATTCTATCGCCATCTCCATCGCTTACTGAGACCGGGCGGCCGGCTTTTTCATTATGTGGGCGATCCGAGCAGCAAATCGGGACGCAATACAACAAAGAGTGTGGCGCGACGACTGCAAGAAGCCGGGTTTCGGCGCGTCATTCGCAAGCCTCGCGCCTTTGGCTTGCTGGCGTTTCCTTAGCTCAAATGCAGCGTCGAGGGGATTTGGTTCATCTTCGATCCGGGTATTACAATGGGAGCGCCCCTTTTTTGTCACTCTTCGTTCCCGCTTCCCCCATCCTCTCATGCCTTGCCACGAAACCACCCTCACCGCACCAGATGGCGTCTCGCTTTTTCTTCGCGTCTGGACGCCGGAACAACCGCCGCGCGCGATCCTGGTCTTGGTGCATGGTCTCAGCGAGCACGCCGGCCGATATCCTCATGTCGCGGAGGCGTTCCTGAACCAAAACTATGTCATCTATGGCCATGATCATCGCGGTTATGGTCGTTCAGGAGGCCCTCGGGGGGATTATGAGCGGTTCGACGATGTATTGCGCGATCTAGACCAGGTGGTGACTTACGCGCGATCTCAGCATCCTGACCTGCCCTTAGCCATGTACGCGCACAGTTTGGGCGGTATGATAGCCACCCACTATCTGGCTCGTTATGGCGATAAGGTGGACGCCGCGCTCATCTCCGCGCCAGGATATGGGCCCGGCCCCGATTTCAGTCGCGTCAAACTGATGTTGACTCGCGCGCTTGCAAAGATTGCGCCCAGGCTCACCATCGAAACCAGTCATGACGACGCGCCCTTCACGCTCAGCCATGATCCTGAAGCCGAAAGGGCGTATCGAAACGATGATTTGGTGCATCACACCGTAACCATGCGTTTCGCCTACACCGGCATCCAAAAAGGGCGCGAGGCCCGACGTTTGTTATGTTTGTTGAAGATGCCGGTAATGGTCATTTTGGGCGAAGAAGACACCACCATTGACCGCCAAGCCGTCATCGATGCAGCCTCCGCCTGTCCTGATAAGGTGGTCTTTAGGCGCTATGCGGGCGGTTATCACGAGCTGCACAACGAATTGCCCGAAATACGAAACCGGGTTTTGGCCGATGTGATCGCCTGGATGAATGAGCAGCTTTTCGCGAAACCAGGGCGCGGCGCCAACCCGCGCCGATTCGGAGACGACGCTCCACCGGTGGTGAGCCGCGAGTCATGAACGAGCTTGTGCGTCAGCAGTTTGGCGCGAACGCCGAACGCTATGTCCGTTCTGCGGTCCACGCGCGTGGCCAAAGCCTCGAACGGATGATCGCTTTGGCCAAACCCCAACCCCATTGGCTGGCCCTGGATGTCGCGTCGGGCGGCGGCCATTCGGCCCTGGCCATTGCTCGGCGCACTCGGCGCGTGGTGGCGCTAGACATCACGGGGCCGATGCTGAAGGCCGCGCGCGCGTTCGCTCGCGAACAAGGCGTCGATCATATCTCTTGGATGCAAGGAGACGGTCAGTTTCTTCCTTTCGCGACCGCGATTTTCGATCTCGTCACCTGTCGCGTGGCGCTTCATCACTTTTCCGATCCGCCCGCGGCCATTCGGGCCTGGGCGCGAGCCCTGAAGCCGGGCGGCAGACTTGTGTTGGTGGACAATGTGGGGCCCGATGATCGGGCGGCGAACGCTTATGTAAATGCGTTCGAGGCCCTGCGCGACCCCTCTCATGGCTGGATGCACCCGCTCGCCACCTTGGTGGATTTTGTGAAGCAGGCCGGATTGCGGGTGACGCATGTGGAGCGGCTTATCAAACCGATGGATTTCGCCGCCTGGATGGACCGCATGAATGTCGATGCGGAGACTCGCGAACACCTTGAGGAGATGCTTCGGAGCAGCCGCGGCCCGGCTCGCGAGTTTCTCAATCCTCAAGGTCGCCCCCCTTTCATGACCTTTGATCTGCACGAAGGCGTTGTCGCGGCCGAGGCGTAGCGGCCAACGCATGCGGACGGATCGCCTCACCCAATACACAATTTTTTATCTTCATGCGCGTGCTTCTGTTTGGCCCATATCCTTTTCCCAATCAACCCATCACCGGCGGCGTGACAGCCGTGGTGCACGCCCTGGCTTTGGGGTTGGCGCGCCGGACCGGAGTTAAGGTCGGCGTGGTGAGCGCTCATGTTGGAGTGGCCGACCGCGTTGAGCTGGGCGGCGATATCACAATTTATCGCGTGCCAGTGCCCCGTTATCCGCGCACGCGTTGGCACACTCGCTTGCGGGCTTCTCTGGTCGATGCAGCCATGTCTTTTCGGCCTCATGTCATTCATGCGCATGGCACAGGCTACTACGCCGCGGCCGCTCTCGACAGCGAGTTGCCACAGATCATCACCGTGCATGGGGTGGTGAAAATGGAGGCCGCGCGTAGTCGCGTCCGTCATCCCAAGCAGTGGTTGGCCTGGCAATACGACGCAGCGTTGGAAAAGAAAGTGCTGACGCGCGCGCGCGATTGCATCGCCATCAATCCTTATGTGCGCGAGGCTTTTTCTGAACATCCTCATCTTGTCTGGCATGATGTCGAGAATCCCATTGACGACGCATTTTTTGAGATCGAGCCGCGGCCGCAAGAGGGGCGTTTGCTCACCCTGGCCCGCGTCATTCCCAGGAAAGGGATCGATGTGTTGATCCGGGCCTTTGCGCGGGTGGCCAAACGGCATCCTCAGGCTCATCTTCGCATTGCCGGCGAGATCGAATCCATGCCCAAATACGTCGCGCGTTGTCGAAAATTGGTCCAGGGCCTTGGGTTGATAGAGCGCGTGCAGTTTCTGGGCGGCTTGAGCGCGGAGGAGACGCGGGTCGAGCTGGCCCAGGCCCAAGCCTTGGTGTTGGCCTCGCGGCAAGAGACCGCGCCTGTGGCCGTTGCTGAAGGGCAGGCCGCGGGCTGTCCGGTGATCGCGACCGCGGTGGGGGGCCTTCCCTACATGGTTGCGCATAAGGAAAACGGCTTGATTGTTCCGCCGGACGATGTCGTCGCGCTGGCTCAAGCCCTCGATCATATTCTCGCTCATCCTGTTCAGGCCCAAGCCTGGGGACAATGTGCGCGGCGCGTTGCCCAACGCCATCGCCTGGAGCGCGTCGTGGATCGCACGCTGGCGCTTTATGAGACTTTGCTTTGACGATAGGACAATGGGGTTAGGTTCGGCCATGGTCTCTTCGTCCTATGGTCTCATCGTCCTTTTTATGGGTGTCAGCGGGCTGCCGCCCGTGACGCCTGTTTCGCAAATAGCCCCTGAGGTCGGTCGCGTCGGTGGTGAGGAATATAGACCAGATGCGCCCTGTTCGTCTGCTTGGTTTGGATCAAACTCATGCCGTTTCGTATAGCCATTTTGGGGCATTTCCCGGTGAATAAGTCGCCGCAAGGCGGGGTCCAGGCCGTCATCGCCAACTTGCGCGATGTTTACGCGGCCCGCTCGGATGTGGAACTGCATCTCATTCAACATCGTCGAGACGTGCCTTTTGGCGTTATCCAGGGGCCCGGATACGTGATGCACAACGTCCCCGCTTCGGGCTCGCGCATCGTGCCCAACATGGTCCGCACTTCGGCGTTATTGGCGCCAATTTTAGCCGAGATCCGGCCCGACGCCATCTCTAGCCACCAACCCGAATACGCGTTGGCCGGCTATGATAGCGGTTTTCCCACACTGCACACCATTCATGGCTTTCCGGCCAATGAATTTTGGACCCGACGCGGACTTTTCATTCGAGCCGCGACACTATACGAAGTGTGGCTGGAGCGGCGCATGTTGCGCCGCGCTCGTCATTTGGTGGCCATTTCCGACCGCGTCATCCGGCTCTATCGCCGGCGCACCTCCGCCCGCTTCCATCGCATCGACAACCCCATCGCCCCCTTGTTCTTCGAACCCGCCCGACCTCCCTCTCCCCACAAATTGCTCTTGGTGGGCAATCTCACCCCGCGCAAAGGCGTTGAAGTGGCCCTCGAGGCCCTGGCGCGCGTGCGGGTGGATTTCCCAAATGTGACCCTGGACATTTTGGGCGCTGTGGTGGATAAGACCTACGCGGCAAGCCTGCGCGAGCAGGCGCGCGCGCTGGGCCAGGCCGTGCGTTTTCGCGGGCCAACGAATCAGGTGGGCGTTCGCGCGGCTTTGGAAGAGGCGCAAATTTTACTGCTCACCTCTCGCGAAGAGCATGCGCCCATGATTGTGGCCGAGGCCATGGCCACAGGGCGGCCAGTGGTCGCGACCGATGTGGGCGCACTGGCCGATATGGTCGCGGTTGGCGAAACAGGCTATTTGGCCCCGAGCGATGACGCCGCGGCTCTGGCCGCGGCGCTGGCGCGGTTGCTGGCCGATCCTGCTCACGCGGCCGCGTTGGGCCAGGAGGCCGCGCGCCGCGCTCGCGAGCGTTTTCATCCCCAGGCTGTGGCCGATGCCTATCTTCGGGCGCTAAAGCTCGCTCAGGAATCGTGAATTTTTCTCAAACAGCCTGACGACGGCTTATCCCTGCGCCCAAAAGCGCTCCCAGGTTTCTTGGGCGACCTCGCGGCTGCGCGCGGCGATGCGCTCGACATCGAGATGCGGGATCTCCTTGTGACGCATGAGCACGCGTCCGCCCACAATGGTGGTGTCCACCTGGCGGCCGTCGAAACCAAAAATAAGATGCCAGGGGAAATTGTCTATGGTAAGCGGTGTGGGCGGATCGTAATCCACCAGGATAATGTCGGCGAACGCGCCCGGCTCAAGGCGTCCTAGCGGTCGTGGGAAAAATTGCCCGGCCAATGCCGCATTTTGGGCCGTGGCCATGTGCAGCAACTGGTCGGCCGGCAGAGTGCGCGGATCAGAGCGCGCGATCTTATGCAAAAAATAGGCGGCCTTCATCTCATCGAACATATCGTTGGTGAAGCCGTCGTTGCCCAACGCCACTTTCATGCCGCCGCGCAGCATGGTGGGGATGTCGGCCACGCCCACCGCATTGTTCATGTTGGAGCGGGGCTGGTGGCTGACCCATGTTTCGGTTTCGCGCAAGGCGGCCATTTCCCAGGCGTCGATGTCGATGGCGTGAGCCACAATGGTGCGCGGACCCAATATGCCGCGTTGGGCCAGGCGCTCAATGGTGGGCAGGCCATATTTGGCCAGCGAATGTTCGCGATCGGCCGGCCCCTCGGCCGCGTGGATGTGAAAGCCCTCATGTCCCAGGCTTTCGGCCTCGGATACGCATTGATCCAAAGTTTCGTCGCTGAGGGTGAGCGCGGCGTGCAGGCCAAAGGTGGCCGCAAGGCGAGGGTTCTGTTCAGCTTTCATGCGCTGGATGAAGCGCACATTTTCCCGGATGCCCGCTTGGGCCGCTTCGGGTCCGTCGCGATCGGTCACTTCATAACAAAGACAAGCCCGCACTCCGGCGGCGTCTACGGCCTCGGCGATGACATCCAGCGATCCATCGATAAAACGATTGCTGGCGTGATGGTCGATAAGCGTGGTCACGCCATAGCGGATCGCGTCGATGAGCGGAACCAACGCGGAATAACGCACGCCCTCTTCGTCCAACGATCGGTCCAACGGCCACCACAGCCGCGCCAGTATTTCGGGAAAGTCTTTCATCGGCGGGCCGGGAATATAAAGGCCGCGCGCAAACGCGCCGTAGAAATGGGTGTGCGCGCAGATCATGCCCGGCATGGCCAGCATGCCGGCCGCGTCGAGACGAGGTTCGTCGGGATATCGTTGTTCGAGCACGCCGCTCGGCCCCACTTCGGCGATGGCGTCTTCTCGAATGAGAATGGCGCCGGGTTCGATGAAGGCGGGCGCATCGCCCATAGTCAGTACGCGAGCATGGGTAATGAGCATGAGTCACCTGCTGCAAAGAGCGTCCGAAGACCAATGTTCGAGATTGGTTGGGTGGTCGGTGGACGATAAGACGATGGGCGCTGGCGCAACCCGATGGTTTCACCGTCTCACTCAAGGTCGGGCGAAGTTGGCGACAATGTAATACTTGCCCCACCGCCCCCGAGCCACGCCTACGCCGATTTCTGAATAATGGCTGGCCAAGATGTTTTGGCGATGCGGATCAGCGCCAGGGGGCTCATCGTACCACCATTCCACGCCTCGCTCTGCGTTGTGCGCGTAGACCCAATTCTCGCCCGCCCACGAAGCTTCATACCCCACGCGCTTCAGCCGATCGCGCAATCGCGAACCATCAGGGCCAATGTGGCTGCAAAAATCTTGACGAGCGCAAGCATTGGCATGGTCTTGAGCCGCACGCGCCAATGCATCGGACCAGGCCAGGGGCGGCAAGCCATGCTCGGCCCGCAGTTCATTGATCATTTCTGCAATGCGTCGAGGCCAATCGGCAATATTGGCCGGCAGCGGCGTGGGCGTCGGCGTGGATGTTGCGCTCGCGACGCTGAAAGAGGGCGTTTGTTCGACCGGCGTGGGCGACGCCGGCGCGGGCGTTGGCGTGGGCGCGAGCGCAGGGCCGGGTATGACCAGCACTTGCCCAACCACGAGCATGTTGGGTTGCCCAATACGATTCGCCTGCATCAACGCCTTGACCGAAACGCCATATTCGGTGGCGATGCGCCAAATGGTGTCGCCTGGTCGAACCACATAAGTGATGACATCGCCGCGCGCGGTGGGTGAAGGCCGCGGCGTGGCTCGCACCCGCGCGGCGAAACGGGGCGTCGTTCGGCGCAGCGCCTTGCTTTGTGGAATAAGCAGGCGCTGACCTATCGACAACCTGGCGGGATTGACCGTGGGGTTGGCGGCGAGAAGGGTTGTGAGCGAAATTTTGTAGTTTCTGGCGATGCGCCAAAAGGTGTCGCCCGATTTAACTGTGTATATTTGGTATGTTGTCTGTGTTTCGGTGAGGCGAGTGGATGAAGGGGTGGGTGTTCCGACAGCATGTACGATCTCGCCTCGAGACAAGATGCCAACCACCAAAGTGATGGCTACTACAATTATCGACTGTCGCATGGCAGCGATCCTAGCATAGTTGCGCGTCAGCGGCAAAGCTGCGCGCCTGGCGCGAGCGCCCCGCGGGAAAACTTGCAAGCTTCGCGGCATCTCTGGGATACTCTTGAGCGTTCATCGACAACCAACCCCTCACAAAGCCCAGAGTTTCATGAGAAGCGCCTTATGGAAACCCAGAGCCATCATCTCGATCATGTGCGCGCGGCCCTGCCCGCGGTGCGACAATACGCCTATCTCAATGCCGGAAGCAGCGGCCCTTTGCCCGAGCCTGCCATCAAGGCCATGGCCCACGAGGCGCTTGACGAAGCGGCGAATGGTCGCATTCGTTTCGAGACGTTTTTTGCCAAGAAGCGACCTGCAATGGCCGGATTGAGAGCGGCCTTCGCCCGCCTGCTCGACGCCGACGCCAGCGAAATTGCGCTCA
The DNA here is from genome assembly GCA_013151415.1 of Chloroflexota bacterium. GTDB lineage: Bacteria > Chloroflexota > Anaerolineae > J102 > J102 > JAADII01. Next base: position 6,527 of record JAADII010000019.1, on the reverse strand, counting down.
CGCACAACACAACCGATGGCGTCAATATGGCTGTTTGGGGGCAGCCGTGGCGAGAAGGCGAGGAGATCGTAGTGACCGATCTCGAACACGAGGGCGGCGTTATGCCCGCCTACCTTGCTGCAAAGCGATTTGGTCTCAAGGTCCGCACCTTGCGGCTGCTCGACGCGCCGCCGTCGGACGCGGCCAATATCGTCGATGACGGTTTGAGCCATCGTAGTCGTTTGCTCATCGTTTCGCACGTGAGTTGGGCCAACGGCGCGCGCTTGCCGCTGAAGGAGATTGCCGAGGCCGCTCATGCAAGAGGATGTCGCGTGTTGGTGGACGCAGCTCAAAGCGCGGGCGCGATCCCGGTTTCGATGCGCGAATTGGGTGTGGATTATTACGCTGTGCCAGGGCAAAAATGGCTTTGCGGTCCCGAGGGGATGGGCGCGTTGTTTGTGAAAACCGAAGCCATGGATGCTTTATCGCCCACTTTTACAGGGTATTTTGCACTTTCGGATCAAGAGAACGCCTGGGATTGTTTTGGACGCATGGTTCTGGCTTCGGACGCGCGACGTTATGAGAACAGCAGCATCTATTTTCCTGGCGTCTTTGGCATGCTGGCCGCGTTGGAGTGGTTGGAAAGCGAAGTGGGATGGGATTGGGCCTTTGGGCGCATTGCTCATCTTCATGCTTATGCGCGAAAGTGTTTGGCCGAAAATCCCCGCATTCTCATTTTTACGCCTGACGAGGCCGCGGGGCTGCTGCACTTTCGTCTGACCAATGACGATGATCCCGAAGCTGTAAACCAGGCTCTGGTGACGCGCGGCGTTCGCATCCGCACGATTCCCCATATGCGCTGTCTGCGCGTTTCTACAGGCTTTTGGAACACCGAGGCCGAGATCGACGCCCTGGCCGCAGCCCTGAAGGAGATTTTGGGCTAAGTTGCGCCTTTTGCGCGTCGTCTCGCGAGCAGGCCCTTATCTCAGTTCCCCGCCCAACTCACAAACGTTCGGCTCCCGGCTTTGCAAACAGCAAGTATGCGGAGCGAACAATGTGGATCATCCCCAGAAGCGCCATCCGGAATGGCCATAACAGCAGGTTGAAAACGTGATCGAGCACGCGGAACAAGCGCTTGAACGCGCGTAAAACAGGGCTCAAAAGGCGCTGCAAAAATGGCGAATGCGCGTAGACCACGGCCAAAATCAGCGTGCTCACCGAAATGATGAATTTTTGCCAGGCCGCAAAATGAATGTCCTTGTGCAAAAATTCGCCCACATCCTGAACCAGCAGCTCCAAACTGATATTGAACACCAGAATATATGCCGTGGGAACCAAAACCGGTTCGCGCTCGATCATGAGCGTGAACACTTGGGCCGCGAAACGCATGGTGACAATGCCCAAGGCCACGCCCAAAAGCACGATGTAAATATGATCGCTGAGCGCCACCGCGGCCACGACATTATCCAGGCTAAAAGCCAGATCGGCCAATTCCACCGAGAGCACCACCGACCAAAACCCCTTGCCCGACACCTTTTTCATCATACCCTCGACTTCTTCCTCTTCCTCATGCGCGCCTTCGGCCAAGTGCGAAATCGCGAGCTTCAGCAGATAGAGCGCGCCGAGTATGCGCAACCAGGGGTTTCTGATGATGTAAGCCGCCATGAAGAGCATCATGGCGCGCCCAAAATAAGCGCCCAATAGGCCAACTTTGAGCGCGGCCGCTCGTTGGCCGCCCAATGCCCGATCACCCCATCCGTGCAAGAAGCTGAGAGATTTTGGCCAGGGGATAGGCTCATTCGCGGGCAACACCGACACCATCGCCCCCAACACCGCGGCGTTGTCGATGGAGAGGATGCCCTCGAGGAAAATAAGCTGGATGACGATGAAAAAGACTTCGGTGGGCGTCACGATAACCCCTAATGATTTTGGTTTTCAAAGTGTGGAGCTTCTGCGAGCGCGTTGGCCTTTGGCTCATGAGCCCCTATGGCCATATTGCGCAATATACCACTTTTTTTCGCGCTTCGTCAATCACCACCCCCTTCGATTCCCCCTTTCGCGAAGGCCGCGAATGGCATTGGCATGATTTTTGGGCTTGGCCCGAGTTACAGATAAGCAGGCCGCTTGTGCTACAATGAATTCAGGCTCTCTTATGATCCTGATCGTTTAACTACTCATTTCATTCACTCCATTCACTGCAAAGGAGCAGCGCATATGGGTGATCTTCCTGATCGAAATCTAGCATTGGAACTGGTGCGCGTAACCGAGGCCGCGGCATTGGCCGCAGGACGCTGGATGGGCCGGGGGGATAAGGAGGCCGCGGATCAGGCCGCGGTCGACGCCATGCGTCTGGTGTTGAGCACTGTGGCCATGGATGGCGTCGTGATCATCGGCGAGGGCGAAAAAGATGAAGCGCCCATGTTATACAATGGCGAGAATTTAGGCACGGGCGCTCCGCCCAAGGTGGATATCGCCGTGGATCCCATCGACGGCACGCGCCTCACGGCTGAAGGCGGCAATGGCGCGCTTTCGGTGGTGGCCGTGGCCGAACGAGACACCATGTATTACCCCTATCATTTTGTTTACATGGATAAGATCGCCGTGGGCCCGCGCGCTCGCGGCGCAGTGGATATCGAGGCGCCTGTGGAGGAAAATTTGCAAAATATCGCCCGCGTCATGGATAAGCATATCAGCGATGTGACCGTGATGATTCTCAATCGCCCGCGTCATGCCGAACTTATCGCCGCGGTGCGTCGAGCGGGCGCGCGCATCCGGCTTATCAGCGATGGCGATGTGGCCGGCGCCATCGCCACCTGCATGCCCGATTCGGGCATCGATGCATTGATGGGTATTGGCGGCTCCCCCGAGGCTGTCATCGCCGCGGCGGCGCTCAAATGTTTGGGCGGTGAAATTCAATGCAAGCTATGGCCGCGAAACGAAGAAGAGCTCAGTCGGGCTTTGGCCGAAGGCATTGATGTCAATAAAGTGCTTAAGACCTCGGATTTGGTGCGTGGAGATAATGTTTTCTTTGCGGCCACCGGCATCACCAACGGCGAATTGTTGCGTGGGGTCCGATACTATGGCGGCGGAGCCACCACCCACAGTGTGGTCATGCGGTCGCGTTCGGGCACGGTGCGCATCATCGAAGCCCGTCACCGTTGGGACAAACTGATGCAGTACAGCAATGTGAGCTATGTTCCTGGCTGATGGTTTGCCATCGCGCATGGCGCGCACCGTCGCGCTCGAAGTTCGTTTTTTTTGATCCTTTCTTCAAAGCAGACCTACGGTGCGCAGGCGCACGCCGAAACAGATGAAAATCGTTTGCGCCGACCAACGTAGACCATAGACCAAGATAGACGATGGGCCTTTTGGTCTATGTTGGTCCTATGGTCTATATTGGTCTGGCCGCTCATCACGACATGACCTGTCCGACCGGCCCTCGGACTTTGGACCTCGGACCTTGGACTTTGGACGACTTACCAAGCAGCCCGCGTCATGACGCTAAAAACCGGCATTGTCGATTTGGGTTCGAACACCACGCGGCTCGTCATTTATGAATACGAGCCCGGGCGTCGATTTCGCCTGGCCGACGAAGTGCGCGAGGTGGTGCGTTTGCGCGAGGGCATGGGCCGCACCAATGTGCTACGCGCGGCCGCAATGGAGCGCAGCCTAAACGCTTTGCGCATGTTTCGCGCCTTTTGCGACACTCAGGGCGTGGAAGAGGTGACGGCCGTCGCCACCAGCGCGGTGCGCGACGCGGCCAACAAAGCCTCGTTCTTGGCCCGGGCCGAGGCCAACACCGGTTGGCGTTTGCGCGTGCTTAGTGGCGAGGAAGAAGGCTTTTATGGCGCGTTGGGCGCGATCAACGCCACGGGGTTGCGCGAGGGTTTCGTGGTGGACCTGGGCGGCGGCAGCGCTCAGGTGGTTGAAGTGCGCGAGGGTTTTCCCACCCGTTCGGTCAGCCTTCCTCTTGGCGCATTGCGACTCACCGAGCTATTTCTGGCCCCAAACAAGGTGCGGCCCGAACAGGTGGAGGCGTTGAAGGCTTTCACCACCGAAGTGCTGGCGCCGCTGGATTGGTTTCGCCATCAACCCGGCGATTGTCTGGTGGCTTTGGGGGGCACTATCCGGAATCTGGCCCAAATCGACCAGGCGCAAAAACGATTGCCTGTGCGCATCCTGCCCAACTATCGTTTTCGAGCGCAAGACCTTCATGCCATTAGTGAGCATCTCTGGCGACTTACATTGAAAAAACGAACCGCGATCCCTGGTTTGCGCTTTGACCGGGCCGACATTATTCATGCTGGCGCGTTGGCTTATAGCGTCATTTTGCAACATAGCGGCTTCGATGCCGTTGTGATCAGTCGTCAGGGGTTGCGCGAGGGCCTTTTCTATGAACGTTTTCTCGTCGAGCAGAATCGGCCCATCATCGATGATCTGCGCGAGTTCAGCGTCTACAACCTCGCGCGCAATTTCGCGTTCGATGAAACGCACACGCGTCATGTGGCCTTTCTGGCTCAACGCATGTTCGATGATCTCAAACCGGCGCACGGTTTGGATGAAAGCTATCAAGATCTGCTGTGGGCGGCCAGCATCTTACACGACATCGGCGTCATCGTCGATTATCAATATCATCATCAGCATTCCAGCTACATTATTCTCAACCATGCTTTGTCGGGCTATGCGCCGCGGGAGCTGGCTCTCATTGCATTGCTCACCCGATATCATCGCAGCAAAGGCGTTCCCAAGCCGGGCAATCTTGCACCCTGGTTGGAAAAAGAGGACGTTCGCGCTTTGATGATCATGGCCGGCATCCTTCGGCTGGCCGAGTATTTCGAGCGAGGACGACGTCAGGTCATTCGCGATGTGCGCTGCCATCTCGATCTTGACCAAGGCTGGCTTCAGATCGAAGTGCTGGCTGCGGGCGATGCGGCCATGGAGCTGTGGGACGCGGGGCGCAACATCGATGTGCTCGCCTCGGCCCTCGGTCTCGAGGTGGAATTGGTGGGCGGCGTGTGGTTGCAAGAATGATTGATAGCTTTTGACAGAGGGCCGATGGTATAGTGATATTTTGCGACCAACGTAAACCAAAGGACTGTCGCCCCTTCATTCACAATCGTTCTCCAACTTCGACGTTCAGAACGACGATTCCTCTCATGACATCCAGCAGTCGACTAAAGGGCTTTTATCGTAAGCCGCCCCGCGAACGACGCCGCATCATTGCAACCTGGGCCGGTTTCGACGAGCGTGAACTTCGGGCTTTGGATGGCGGTTTGGATATCGAGACCGCGGACATGCTTGTCGAAAATGTGCTTGGGCTTTACGCGCTTCCCTTCGCGGTCGCGCCCAATTTCATCATCAATGGCCGCGAATACATTTTGCCATTGGTCATCGAAGAGCCCTCGGTGGTGGCGGCCATGGCCAACGCCGCGCGGTTGGCCCGCGCTGGCGGCGGCTTCATCACAGGAAGCGACGATCCTGTGATGATTGCGCAGGTGCAATTGCTGGATGTCCCCGATCCCGACCGGGCTCGCGAGCGAATTCTGGCTGAAAAGCGCGTCTTGCTGGCCGAAATCGAGCCTTTGCACCCCACCATTCGGCGGCTGGGCGGCGGCCCGCTCGACCTTGCCGTGCGGTTTTTGCCCGAAACCGAGGCCGGCCCCATGCTCATCGTTCATCTTAGCATGGATGTGCGCGACGCCATGGGGGCGAACGCGGTGAACACCGCGGCCGAGGCCCTGGCCCCGCGGCTCGAAGCGCTGACCCGCGGTCGAGCCTTGTTGCGCATCCTCACCAATCTCAGCGACCAACGCCGCGCCTGGGCCCAGTGTCGCATCCCGGTGACGGCTTTCGACACTCCCGAATTTCACGGCGCTGCCGTGGCGCGCGGCATTTTCGAGGCCAATGCATTCGCCTTGGCTGATCCTTACCGCGCGGCCACCCACAACAAGGGCATTTTCAACGGCGTCGATGCGGTCGCCTTGGCCACAGGGCAGGATTGGCGAGCCATCGAAGCCGGCGGACATGCGTACGCCGCGCGCGATGGACGCTACCGTTCGTTGACTCAGTGGCGCGTCGAGGAAAACGCGTTGTGCGGTCGCCTGGAAATGCCCATGGCCGTGGGCGTGATCGGCGGCATGACGCGACGCCATCCCACGGCTCGCGCCGCGCTCAAACTCTTAGGCGACCCCGACGCGCGCGGCCTGGCGGAAATTTTGGTCGCGGCGGTCTGGCGCAAAATCTGGCCGCGTTGCGCGCGCTCGCGACCGAGGGCATTCAGCGCGGGCACATGAAACTACACAAACGGAGAGAGAAAGTAAAAGAGCAAAGGATTAAAAACCGAGATAGCGACAATGATAAGGTATAGGTAAAACTATTCGGTATTGCGCCAATATGTCCGGCATATATACAAAATATCGAGGTTATGGTTATATATTCCTGAATCGTTCATATCGAAATTATGTCGAAACAAACGCTTCTCAAGCCCTCTCGCGCCGTGGGCATTGTTGGATACGGCGCTTATATTCCTCAATATCGACTCCCGGCCA
>JAADII010000044.1 GCA_013151415.1 Chloroflexota bacterium | reverse complement strand
TTGACGGGCCGAAAGGCCCATCCGCTTGGAGGCCGTTAACGGAGCCAACCGGGAGAGCATACTGCGCCTCTGTTGCGGTTCACCTCTCCACTCACGGGTGGTTTTCACAGGCGCTGTACGATGGAGGCTTGCAGCCGCGACCTCCACTCTCTGACGCCGGACGCCTGTTACTCGTCCCGTTCGACGCTTTGGGATGTAACTTTGTCAGGTGGGCGGTACAAGACTTGAACTTGTGACCTCCACGATGTCAACGTGGCGCTCTAGCCAACTGAGCTAACCGCCCATGCACAATTGTTATTATACGCATGAGCAAGTGGAAATGCAACCCGCGGGACGCGACAAATTGTCGTCATCGGTCCGATTTATGCTAAAATTCATTTGTGCAACGAAGCGCCCCAGCCGGGCGCTTTTTCTCTTCATGCGGGATTCGATTGTCCCGCGGATGAAAGCTCCTTGAAAATTTTTCATTCCGGCCCTGTTGTCGAACAGGCTTTCACAACATCGCGTTCTCCCATTCATTTTGCTCAATCCTCTCTCGGTCCTATGTATCTACTCGAACGCATCAACAGCTTGGTGCGCGAACATGGCAAGGCTGTGGGCGACAGCATTGTCAATGTCGACACGTTGCTCAACCATCGCATCGACTACGCGTTCAGCGCCTATTGCGGCACCGTGCTGGCGCGGGTGGTGCGCGAACAGCCCATCGATGTGATCCTCACGGCCGAAGCGTCGGGCATTAGCGTGGCGGTGTTTACAGCCATGGCTGTAAACAATGAGCAATGGCCTCGCGCCGCTTCTGTGGTCTTTGCTAAAAAGAGCCGACCCATCACCTTGCCCGAAGGCGGCTATTATGTCATCGATTCCTTTAGTCGCACCAAAAATCGTCCTGTTCAGCTCTTCCTGGGCAGTCATGTGATTCCTAAAGGCGCGCAGGTGTACATCGTAGATGATTTTCTCGCCCAAGGAACGACTTTGGCCGCTTTGGGTGATTTGGTGGGCATGGCCGAGGCCAATATCGTGGCCTTTGGCGTGGTGCTGGAAAAAACTTTCGAGCAAGGGCGCTCCGAGCTGACGCGTTTTGGCGCGCCTGTCTACTCTTTGGTGAAGGTCACAAGTCTGGAAGGCGGCATGCTTCATCTGGCGCCGCCCACACTATCATGAAAGTCTTCATTCACGGTTTAATCAGCAGCGGTCAGGGATTCAAAGGGCGGTTCTTGCGTCAGCGCTTTCCCGATATGCTCACGCCCGATTTCCCCGGCGACTTGGATGAGCGCATGGCCAGGCTGGAACAGATATTAGCCGGGAGCGAGGAGCGGCATATTCTGATCGGCTCCAGTTTTGGTGGGTTGATGGCCGCGCTTTATGCCTGTGCGCGCGCGGAAAAGGTGGCGAAACTGATTCTTTTAGCCCCCGCCTTGATCTATCCTGCGTTCGCCGACAATCCGCCCGGCCCCTGTCCTGTTCCAACCGTGATCTTTCATGGTCGGCGCGACGACATTGTTCCATTGGAGCCCACCCGAAGCCTGGCCCGGCAGGTTTTTTCCCATCTCCGATTTCACGTGGTCGATGACGACCACATGCTGCACCAAACGGTCAAGCGCCTGGATTGGGAGGCGTTGCTAGAGGAGACTATGGTATAATCGCGGCCATGTTTCCGCATTTTGGCGCGCCGCGAGAGACGGCGCGATCTCTGCTTCTGCTGTTGTTGCTTGCCATTCCGGTTTGGGCGCCGTTGACGCGGCCGGGAGCGCCCGTCACGTTGGCCGGGCCTACGCCCGCGCTCAGGCTGGCCGCACTGGAGAACGGCCGGCCTCCGGTTGTGGCCGAAGCGAGCAACTCTTGGCGCAACGACGGCCCCTGGCCTTATGCGGCGGCTCGCGTCTGGCGTTGGTTGGGCGGCGATTTGCCCGACGCCATCAAGTGGAGTCAGGGCCTGGCCTTGTTGGGTTTGGCTCTGGGCTTGTGGGGTTGGGCAAGAAGATGGGCCGGGGCGGCCGCAGGGCCTCTGGCCGCGTTGCTGGTGTTGTATGCGCCGCTGTTGCTTAGCGCGGTGTATCAGCAAGGCGCGCTGGCCGCGACATGGGTCGTAGCCGGCATGGCTTTGGCTGGCTGGGGCTTGCTGGAAGCAGGCTGGCGCGGGGGCCTGCTTGCCGGTTTGGGCGCGTTGATCGCGCTCGCCTCCTCTCCTGGCTTGGGTTTGGCGGCTGCGTTTGCTCTTTTTGCATTGGCGCTCGCGCGCCTGATCGCGGCTCGCGCGCCGCGGAGCGCGCCATCTGCGATGCGCGATCCGCAAGAGCCGGCCCCCCTTGTCGCCTGGCCCTCTACGCTCTTGCTTGCAATGGGCGCAGGGCTGGGTTTTGTGTTGGCAGGGCCCTGGTCGAGCGCGCTGACGCCGCCTTTCACGCTCCATATCCAAGGCCCCGCGCTCTATCAATTCATCGAACCTGGCTGGCCCTTTGATACGACCGTCCTCTCCCGCGAAACGCCTCTCAGCTTTTCGTTGGGTTTGCCTCTTCTGGCGCTCTTCCTCATCGCCTTTTGGCTTTGGGCCGGTCATTCGAGCCCGGAAACCCAGAATAAAGGGATGGCGAGTCGCGCGCTCCTCTATGCGCATTTCCTTATTCCCGTCCTTTTGCTTGTTCTGGCCATCTCCTCTCCGCCCCCTCTCTCCTTTCTCTCTCCCCACCTCCCTTTGCTTTCCCTTCCCTTTATGGGGGTGGCTGCGGTCGTTGCATTGCGGCTTTTGCCTGCGCTTCGTCGCCCCGCGATTTATGCGGCCTTACTCATCTTGCCGCTGGCCTCGGCGGGGCCGGGCTTATCACCCACCTTCGAACCATTGGAAGTCCCCTCTCAGCCCATCGCCATCTTTGGCGATAATCAGATCGTGCTTCTCGATCTCGATGTCGAAGGGACTCTCGAGGCGGGCGCGACCATCACCGTGAACGCGCGGTGGTTTGCGCCGCGAGCGGTGGATTTCGATTACAATGTGTTTGTGCAGGTGTTGGATGCGAATCAGACTGTGCGCGCGCAGGTCGATGCGCAACCCCAAAATGGCGCTCGACCGATGACCTCATGGCGGCCGGGTGAGATTATCTCCGATCAATATACGCTCACCATCCCGTCCGACGCGCCCGCCGATTTGCAGCTCATCCTTGGCGCATATGATTGGCGGACATTGGAGCGGCTGCCGGTTGGAGATCAGAACGCGATTCGGATACCCATCGCAGAATGAAACCATTTTATCGTTCTCCATCCTTTTGGATGGCGACTTTTTTCACTTTTTTCGCGATTGCGCCGTTGCTCAAACCGGGCTATTTTTGGGCCGCGCACGACGCCCGGCACGATGTGTACTTCATTATGCAGTACAACATCACCTGGGACGAAGGAACGCTTTTTCCGCGCTGGTCGCCCGATTGGGCGTTTGGCTATGGGTATCCCTTTTTCAACATCTATGCGCCGGGCGCCACCTTTATCGGCGCATTGCTCTATCGCGTTCTCTCTCTCAGCCTGGAGGCTGCGGTCGAAGCCACGCTTATCGTCACCATTTTGGTGGGGGCGTGGGGGATGTGGTTTTTCGTCCGAGATTGGTTGGGCGAGAAGGCGGCCCTGGTCGCGGCTGTGGCGTTTGTCTATGCGCCCTATCACTTGTTAGACATCTACGTGCGCGCGGCGATGGCCGAGTCGTTGGCTCTGGCCGTCTTGCCCTGGGTTTTGTGGGCCGCCCGTCGCGCCGCGTTTGCGCCTGGGCCGCTCTCTATTGTTGCTTTGGCCCTAACCTACGCTGCACTGCACCTTAGTTCCAACCTGGTCGCACTCATTTTTACGCCATTGCTTGGGGCTTATCTTGTCGCGTTGGCCCTGAAGCGCGTCGCGTCTCACACCGATCTGAAAGGGCGGGTTTGGGGCTGGCTACGCGCGCTTTTCGCCCCCGGGTTGGGTTTGCTTTTAGGCGCGGCCCTGGCTTCGTTTTTCATCTTGCCCGCGCTCACTGAGGCGCGCTTCGTGAATCTCGACCAGTGGTTTGGCGGCTATTACAATTTTCGCGATCATTTTGTTTATTTTGCACAGCTTTTCGACCCTCGTTGGGGGTTTGGCATTAGCCAGCCAGGCCCGGACGATCCTCTCAGCTATCAACTGGGCCTGGTTTTATTTGGTTTGGCGGTTTTGGCCTTTTGGGGGTGGCTGCGTCGCGATTCACGGCATCGTTTGGAGATTGGCTTTTGGTTGTTGGCGTTGGTGGTCAGCGTATGGCTCACTACGGCCGCCGCGGTTTGGGCTTGGGAGCGCGTCCCCTTTGTCTCGTCCGCCCAGTTTCCGTGGCGCTATCTTACGCTGGCCGTGGTGGCTTTGGCCGCGCTTGCGCCCGCCGTCTTGGTTCAACACCCGGTTCGCAAAGAAAATGGGCGCGACTGGATCGCCGCCCTGACGCTTTCAGGGCTGCTCGTTTTGGGCGGCGCGCCCTATCTGCGCGTCGAGACGACGCCTCCTCCGCCCGGCGGGGCCACACTGGCCGGGCTTATGGAATTCCAACGCAGCTCCGATGAAATGACCGGCATGACCATGACGGCTCAAGCCATCGCCCGTTGGTCGCCTTTGGCCGATCTCTACGTGGCTGGATTGCCAGTTGAAAATCGGGTCGATTACAGTCGCGTGCCCCAGAATGAAACCCTGGCCGTAGACGCGCGCGAACATCGCGTAGACCGCGAATTGGTGCGAGTTTACGCCAAAGAACCGGGTCAACGGGTGCCCTTCTATCGCCAATGGTACCCCGGCTGGACGGCCACGATCATGGACCCTGAAACGGGTGAGGTCATCGAGCGTTTTCCTCTCACGCCCGAAGACACCTATCCGCCCTACGGTTTGCTCAATGTCCCCATTCCGGCGGGCGATCATCTTCTTCTTATCAGCTTTGAAGATACGCCCGTCCGGCGCGTTGGCGAAAGCATATCTTGGCTTGCACTGGCGCTTATCGTCTTGCTTCTTCTTTGGTCGGTTCTGGGAAGACGATTCAAAGCCGTCCCTCGTATTTGATTATTGGACATGCGCCGAGCATTTCGTTCTCCCCTTGCTCTTTTGTTGCTGCTCAGCGCGTTCGCCTGGGCGCCATTGCTCGCGCCCGGCTACTTCTTGCGCGCGCACGACGCCGCTCATAGCATTTTCTGGCTTGTGGAGTTCGATCAGGGCATTCGCGATGGTTTTCTCTGGCCGCGTTGGGTTCCCGATCATGCTTTGGGTTATGGTTATCCCTTATTTACATTTTACGCGCCATTGGTTTTCTATATTGGCGAAATCTTCGTGCTGTTGGGCGCGAGTTTTGTCTTGGCGGTCAAGCTCACGTGGGGCCTGGCGTTTGTTCTCTCGGCCATAACCATGTATGGTTTTGCGCGGCGATTGTGGGGGCCGTGGCCGGGCTTTGCCGCAGGGCTGCTTTATCTTTTTGCGCCTTATCATTTTGTCATCATTTATGTGCGCGCGGCGCTGGCCGAGTTTTTGGCTTTCGCGCTTTTCCCTTGGGTGCTACACGCTTTTTGGAACCTGCTGGAGGGGGTGGAAACCGCGCGCGCTCCGCGCGCGGCCAAAGACCATCACGTGCAAGGCTCACCCTCCCATCGTCATCTGGCGTTGGCCGGCCTGAGTTTTGGACTGATCTTGATGACGCACAGTGTGACGGTCATTTTCTTCCCACCCTTTCTGGCCGCGTTGGTTTTTTACTGGCTGCTGCTCGAATGGCGACGCACTCGCGTCCTGCCTGCGCGCAAGGCCCTTTACGCGCTCGCCGCCGCGCTATTGGGCATGGGTTTGGCCGCCATTTTTCTGTTGCCGGCCATTGGCGAAAGCGCTTTTATTGTCCAGCAACAATGGTTGCCCGATACATACAACTATGCCAACCAATTCATCTTTCCCCACCAGCTTCTGGCTTTGGATTGGGGCTTCGGTTTCGCCTTGCCCGGCCCTGAGGATGGCATGAGTCAGCAGGTGGGGTTGTGGTTGCTGATTTTGGGGCTTTTTGCAACGCCTTTGGCCTGGCGTTTTCGTCCAAGACGGGCGGACGCATGGCTTGGTTTTGTATTGGCCGCGTTGGTTGCGCTCTTTTTCACCACGGCCGCGAGCCGTTTTCTGTGGGACGCGCTCCCCTTCATGGCGCTGATACAGTTTCCCTTTCGTTTGTTGGCTCTGAGCTCGTTGGGAATGGCCCTGGCCGCGGCCGGCTTGCTCGCCGGCTTGCTTCCGCGGCTTCATCGCGATGCGGCGATCCCCGCAACCGTTTTGGCCCTGGCCGCAACCATCGTTTTGGGTTCTTACGCCTACGCTCGGCCCCAGCACACGCCCATTGACCAACGCGATCAAAGCCCGGTGGCGGTCACCGATTTTGAAGTCGCTTATCCCGATATGTTGGGGAGCACAGCATTCGCCCCAGAAGGCCCGCCTTCGGACACGCCCAAGAAGTCGGCCTATCTTTCTGGCCAGCCTTTGCCTCTTGCAGGCGTCATCGCCGGTCAGGGCAAGGTCGAGTCTGTTCGTCATGGGGCCGGCTCGGAAGAAGTGCGGGTGTTCGCCAGCACTCCGGTCACGCTTCAGTTTTACACCTACTGGTATCCGGGCTGGCGCGCATTTGTGAATGGCCGCGAGACGACCATCCGCGCGGAGGGGCCGCAAGGTCTTATTACGCTTGATCTGCCCGCAGGCGAGCATCATGTTCGCATTCGTTTCACCAACACCCCCTTGCGCACGGTCGCGTCCCTCATTTCCATTTTCACGTTGATTTTGCTCTTGTTTCTCTGGTTGCGGGGCTTGAGAGGGTGGACGGCGAAGCGCGTGTAGGCGGCTTATCAATATTGCAGCCAGGGGCGGGCGGGAACGATGCGATAGCGCAGATCGCGCACATATCCCCGCATTTGTTGCCGCCAATATTGCCATTCTTCACCCCGCACCGCATTCACCAACGTTTCGTAATCGCGTGCATACAACACCAACATACGGGCGGGATAATCGCCCCATAACGTGTGCAACACCTCGCCCGGCTCAAGCCCCAGCGCCTGCATGGCCGGTATCCATTGCTGGATCATAAATCGGCGATATTCCAGCTCGCGATGGGTGAGAAAATTGTAGGTGACCAAAACCTTATAGCCGTCCATAGCGCCAACATTCTACGCCCGCAACGCGCTTTGCGTCAAGTGCGGCGTTGAGCAGGCGTTTTTATTCGCCTCTTAGCTCCAAAGCGCGTTTCACGGCTGCGTATGCATCCAATGCGCCATAGCCTGCGCCTGTGTCCGGATACTCGCCCGGGACGCCGCACCCGTCATCGGGGCCAGCATAGGGTGCGGCCGTTTCGATGAGGATCTGCTCTGTGGCGGCCACATCGCCCCGAAGTTCTGGATTGGCCGACCACATCAATGCAACCACGCCGGCCACATGAGGCGCGGCCATCGAGGTTCCATCGGTTGTGTTGTAGCTCCCGCCCGGCCATGCCGAAGTAATCCACACGCCCGGCGCGATGAGGTCTGGCCCTATGGCGCCATCGGGCGAGAGCGTCTCTGGCCCGCGACTGGAAAATAAGGCCAACTCGCGCTCCTTGTTCATGGCCCCCACCGATAATGCGTTGCCCTGATTGCCCGGCGGCGTTTGTAGTGAATTGCAGGCGGGCCCGTCGTTTCCGGCCGCGACCACAAACATGATCCCCGCCGCGCGCAGGGCCTCGGTCGCTTGCCATAAGGTGCGCTGATCACACCCTTCCAATTTGGGCGGACACCCCCACGAATTGGTGGATACATCGGCCGCGAGCTCGGGCCGCCCGTCGCGCAAAGGGTCGCCATTTTGGGGGTGAGGCGCGAGCATAAATTGCATGCAATCGAGATAATTGGCCGGATTGCCCAAATTGCGTTGGAGATTGACGCAGGCGAACCAGGTTGCGGCCGGGGCTACGCCAATGTTGCCGCGGCCCAACGCCGTGCCCAATGTATGTGTGCCGTGTCCGCTGAGATCGACGGGCGAGCGAGTATCGCCCCACGGGTCGTACCAGTTATAATCGTCGCCCATGTCTCGGCCGCGATAGGCTTCGGCCAGCGCGGGATGTGCGCCATCCACACCGCTGTCCGACTGCCCGATGACAATCCCTTCTCCCCGCACGCCCAATTCGCTCCACACTCGCGGCGCCTGGATGGCTTCCAGGCCCCAGGTGGGCTCTTGGGGCGCATGATTCGCGCCCGGTTCGGGAGCGAGAGGTTTGGGAAGCGGACGCAATTCAGGGCTATAGAGCACGCGAGCGACCTCGGAGCGACGGGCTAACTGCCAGCGGCGCAGAACACTGGCATGGATTTCAATGCCGTTGACAAGATAATAACGCGTGTAGGGAATGTTGCGAGCTTCTAACCAGGCGATGAGGCCGGCTTGCTCTTTGTCGGCCGTGTCGACCAATGTTTCATAGACCCAGGCGCGACGCTCGTTTAGGTCTTCGATGGCCAAAGCCGGTTTGAGATCGGCTTGCGTCTTGAGCACGACAAAGAAATCGTCGCCATAGAATCCTGGCTGGCCCATGCCAAGGTAAAGGGCGAATCCGCCGACCCACGCCAGGCCGGCCAATGGCGCCCAAACGCGGCGCTCCAGAAACGAGCGCCGCGGCGCGAAAAACGCCATCAGAAGGGTGAGGAACCAGCCTATTCCGAAGTTGAGCGCGGCCGCCCGCATGGTCCAGGCCGCGGTGTCCGCGCTGATGGCTCCAATCAGTCGGGTTTCGCGAGGATCGCTAAACGCCAGGGGGCCGAATGCAGCCAAAAAGAGCAACAACCACGCGCTCCAAAGATCATATTTGGCCCTGCGCGCGCCCAAAACCGCCAACGGGAAACCCAACGCAGGCGCGGCCAGCATCAGCAAGCTTTGATAATCCATTTGCCCCCACGCACCCGCCGTTAAGAGAATGGCCGTGGCCAGCGCGAATCCCCCCACCCCGATGTTGGACGCCGGCGTTCCACCCCATTTCACCAGCCTGGGCATGAGATAAGCGGCCATGCCCGTCAACAAAAACGCCATGCCTGCGGCTTGAAACCCGGCCACAAATATGTCGAACCAATCGCCCAACGCGCCATACAGCCACCAGGGAATCATCCATATTCCCGCCAGAGTCGTTGCGAATCCCGCGGCGCCAAGGCGGGGTTTCAACATCAACCCATCGTCGCGAGCGGCTCTAACCCACAGGAGCAGCCCAAATCCCATCGAGATCAGCCCACGCGTCAACCCGGCCGCATAAACGGCTTCAGGCGCAAATGCCACGCGCGGCAGCATGAGCATGCCAGCGGCCGCGGTCGCAAGGAGGGTGAGACGCGCCACCGCTCCGGGACGAGCCTTCAACAACAATAATCCGGCGGCCGGCGCAGCGAGCAATGGCGTCTGCACCAGGCCGATGGCCAAAATTTGCCGCGCGCTAAAGCTCAGTTTTGTGAGCTCGCCCAACCAGGCCGTGAGCAAGGCCCCGCCCTGAACGCCAAGGGTCAGGAATATGGCCCAGAGAAGCAATCCAAACGCCAGCAGCCATGCAAGCGGGCTTTCCACGGCTTGTTGGGAGGGAGATGAACGCATGATAGGATTCAGGATCGCGTTGGCGCCAATGGCGCTCCGCGGCAATGCAAACAATGAGACAACGGAGACCGAGGGCGTTGGGCGTTATGGGCGCTTGGCATTCATGTTGCACGGTTTTCTCTATCGAAAAAGGTCTTGCTCTTGCGGTCGGAGGAGGTCTTTCAGCCGGCCGCGTCCCGGCGTGAATTCAGCGCCGCGGATATGGACGACAGGCGAGGATTCGGCCGCGCCGCCCTGGAGCAACGAAGCCGCGGCCGCGATTTCATCGGCCGCGGCCAAAACCGTGACCTGAAGTTTGCGCCCGAACAGATCGGTCTGTCCGCGACGGTCGATAAGAGGATGCATCCCGGCCAGGCCAATGGCCGCGCCCACTGTGCCCAACCGCCAGGCCCGGCCATGACTGTCGTTGATGATCACGGCCATCTTGGCGCCGGTCGCTTTGCACAAGCCCTCGCGCAAACGCTGTGCAGATGCATCGGGGTCTTCGGGTAAGAGAAGCACTTGTTCATGGTCTGGGCCAACGTTGGAATGATCCACGCCTGCGTTTGCGCAAACGAAGCCCAACCGATGCTCGACCACAATAAGACCCGGACGAACGCGCAAGACCCGGCGCGATTCGGCTAAGATAAGCTCAACCAATCGCGGGTCTTTGGCGCAGGCATTCGCGATTTCTCGCGCGGCCGGCGATACGCGCACGCGGCGCAGGTCGCGAAAACGACCTTCGGCTTTGGAGATGATTTTGGACGCGAAGACCAAAACATCGTCATGGGTTGGTTTTATGTGCGCGGCTTCGAGTCCGGCCAGAGTCAGCGCGATCAGGTCGTGGCCGGGCTGAATGGCGGGAAAGCCAGGCAGCGCGGTGGCGATCAATCGTCTCACTCGGGCAATCCTGTGATGCGAATGCCTGCATCGCGCACTTTGTAAGCCGCGTTGATGGCGATGAGCACCGCGGTCAGGCCTTCGACTACAGCCGAGTTTTGAAGTGCGCCGGCATGAACGCCGCGCATGCCCGCGGCTTCGGCCAGAGCCACGCCCACCGCGCGCGCGGCCCGATTTTTGCCGCACACCAGCACGTCGCAGTCGATGACGTGATCAGGATCAAGCAGATGGTGCGCGCCTACGTTTTGAAAAGCCGCCACAACGGTGACTTCCTCCCCCACCTGGGCTTGCGCTTCCAATGCAGCCGAGCCGCCAGGCGGAGGAACATAGCGACCCTTTTTCTCACCCAATAGGGGAGCGACAAGCGTGAGCAACACCTTGCCGGACAGTCCGGGAAGAATGCTGTCCAGAATCCTTCTTTGCGATGCGTAGGGAACCGAGAGCACCACCACGTCGGCCTCTCGCGTCGCGCTCAAATTGTCGGTTCCGCGCACTGTGTCCACGCCCAGACGTTCGTTTAGCTCCGCGGCTTTGGCCGCTCCCTTTTCAGCGGAGCGAGAGCCGATGATCACGTTCAGACCGGCCTTGGCCCAACGCAGGGCCAGGCCTGATCCCTCTGCGCCCGTGCCGCCGATAACAGCGATGGTTCCCAAGTTGCTCGTGTTTGCATTCATGATGGCGTTGATGTCTCCTTCATTGTGATTTTGTGTTTTATGTTGCGTAAGTTGTTGGACCACTACCTTTGCAGTTTTTGTGAAATCACGATACAGGACACAGATGAACGCTGATAAACACGGAATTTACTTACATAATCTCAAGAGATCCGCGTCCATCTGTGTTTATCTGTGTCCAAAATGAAAAAGTGCAAACATAGTGGTTGGACAAAAAGCCCGGCCTCATAGGCAGTAATAGGCGGAATATGAGTTGCGCGGCGCGATGGAAGAGAAGCATCGAGTCGAAATGGACGCGAGAATATTATAGTAAGCTCGAAACATGGGCAAATCGGGGTGCGCCGGTCATCGAACGCCGGTCGCGGCTTGCTTCATGCTTCACCCCAACGCCCATAGCCGGTGCGACCGCTACGCCAGTCGGCCAGGGCCGCGCGCGTGCCCGGATTGAGGGGCTCGGGCGGCTCGTCTGGCCAAAACCAGCCATATTCGTCGATCTCCCCCCGTTGAATGCGAAGCTTCCCGCCAACAGATTTGCATTCGAACACAAAGATATGGTCGCGTTTATACATTTCCGTCCAGAGATAGACCCCCACCAACCGCGTGATCTCCACCTCCAACCCCGTTTCCTCGCGCATTTCTCGCCGCATGGATTCGTCCGCGGACTCGTCGCCAGCGCCCCCGCCACCGGGCAAGAACCAGCATCTGTCGCCATAACTGTGCCGCACAAAAAGCACGCGGCCTTGTTCATCTTGCACAATGCCGCGCACGCCCACCGTGCGCGGGCGAACCACCCGCCAGTAAACCAGCAACAATTTTAATGCAGGATCACGCCAATTGAATCTCATGTGCGTTGGAAAAATGCGCCCGCGCGGTCCATGAAACAGCGGCATGATGCAGAGCCCGACGCCTGAAATTCGCAAATTTTGGGCGTCGGACCCTCGAGCTTAGCGCACGTGAGGCGCCACGCGTTGGCGCAGCAATGGCGCCGGAACCGCACCCACGATTTGGTCCACGGGTTTGCCGTTTTTGAAGATGAGCAAGGTGGGAATGCTCATGATCCCGTAACGCGAAGCAATAAGCGGGTTTTCGTCCACATTGAGTTTGCCCACCACCAACCGGCCCGCATATTCTTTGGCCAGCGCTTCGACCGTAGGCGCAATCATGTGGCAAGGGCCGCACCAAGGGGCCCAAAAATCGACCAACACGGGCAGATCACTGGCGATCACGCGGTCGAAGTTGTCGTCTGTGAGATGAAGGGGTTTATCGCTAACCGCGCGCGCGGCGGCGCCGTTTCCTTTGCGCGATTGGCTGCTCGCGGGTTTGCCTGCAAGCGCCACGCTGGGGCCGGTGGGTATCATGGGCTTCACGCCGCCGTGGACCAGATAATCGCACCATTGACGCAGGGCCGTTTCCTCACTCGCTCCATAAGCCGTGGCCTCGACCTGACCATTCTTAATGAAAACCAAGGCCGGAAGTTGCTGAATGTGGTATCTCTTGACCAGCTCGCTTTCGCTGTCTGCATCCACTTTCGCGAACAGGATCTTTCCTGCGTATTGGCCCGCCAGCCAGCTTAGGCGAGGGTCTAATTGTCGGCAAGGGTGGCAATCTTTGCGCCAAAAGACAAGCACCACCGGCAGCCCTGCCGCGAGCACGCGATCGATGCTTTGTGCGTTTGTATGAATGGGTGTGTCGAAGGGCATGTCTGAACTCCTCGAAAGAAAGATGGATGAAACGATCAAATCTAGAACGAGTCCGTTGATGAGCCAAAAACAAACGGGAGTCGGGCGTCGCGCCTGGCTCCCGCCTGGCAAATGAATAAGATGCTGTGAGCCGCGTTTATGTTACGCGGTGACGCTGGATTCGCCTTCGATCACCTTTGGCGCATGCACTCGAATGTGTCGCGGCTTCACCTCTTCGGCCTTGGGAATGCGCAGTGTGAGCACGCCATTTTCGTAGACCGCGTCCACCGCGTCCGCGTTTACAGCCGTGGGTAGCGTCACCGAACGGGAGAAGCGGCCGCTCATGCGTTCGCGCAGATGGTATTTGGCCTTTTCAATCGTTTCTTCGCGACCAAATTCACCCTGAATTGTGAGCACATTGTCGCTCAAGGTGATGTCGAGGCTTTCGGCCTTGACGCCCGGAATGGAAGCTTTGACAATGTATTCCTCATCGGTTTCTGCAATATCGAGAGCCAGGCCCCAATGACCAGGGGTGAAGGCTCGCGACAAAGCCAACGGCTCCTCGAACAAACGATCCAGCGCGGAGCGCAATGTCATCATCTCCCGGAAGGGGTCCCAGCGGGTGATCTGAGCCATGCTTTCACCTCCTCGACAGACGATGAGAGAATAGAAAACCAGAGACTGACTTTACCAGTGATCACCATCTCATGCAAACATTAGTATGGCGTTAGATCAGCATAAGATTTGCATTGTCTGAACTCTGTTCGGAGGCGCGTTCCGATTTTGAGGCCGTTGTTTCATTTGAAACGCACCCCCTCTGTTGTGCTGGCATTGACTGCGCAATGTGAGTGTGCTAAACTGACTGTTGAATTTTCGACGCTCACCCATAGGAGTGTGATCAATGGCAGCGCTAACTCATCGCTATACATGACGCGTCCAGACAGACGCTGGATCGCGTCTACGCGCTGGCGCTCGTGTGGATGGGCGCGGTGTGGGGGCTTGGCTGCTTTGAGAGAATTTTCTCTCTCCTCTTGAAGCGTTTATCTCTCCTTCCGTCGCCTGCACATGAGCAAGCGGCGGTTTTTTGCTCCGCGTTTG
The DNA here is from genome assembly GCA_013151415.1 of Chloroflexota bacterium. GTDB lineage: Bacteria > Chloroflexota > Anaerolineae > J102 > J102 > JAADII01. The sequence continues at coordinate 46,016 of JAADII010000044.1, read as the reverse complement.
GTCCGGGCCGTTATTGTATTGTTGGAAAAACCGGATCAAACGGGATATTCTCATCGTTTTTTCGATGACAAGGAGAGATGACATGCTTCGGAATATGAGCTTATTTGCCTTGGCGGTTGCGGTGGCGCTCTTGGCGTCTTGCCGCGGGGCCGCCCCTGAGTCGAACGGGATGACGTCAGCCGGATCCACGGCTCCGTTTGTCATTGGCGCCATTCCGGACCAAGAGCCTGAATTGCTGCAACGTCGTTTTGATCTGTTGGCCGATTATCTGGCCGCTGAACTGGGGGTGGCGGTGGAATATAAACCAGTCACAAATTATGTCGCCGCCGTAACGGCCTTCCGAGTGGGAGATTTGGACATGGTTTGGTTTGGCGGTTTGACCGGGGTGCAGGCCCGTTTGCAGGTGGATGGGGCCCAGGCGCTGGTTCAACGAGCGTTGGATGAAGATTTTCATAGTGTTTTCATCGCCAACAAAGCCAGCAATCTCCAACCCATCGCAGATGTGAGCGGACTGACCCAGTTGAAAGGTCGCACATTCACCTTTGGCAGCGAATCCTCCACGTCAGGCCGATTGATGCCACAGTATTATTTGGGGTTGGCCGGGGTCGCTCTGGTTGATTTCAAGGGCGAGCCGGGGTTTTCTGGTTCGCACGATGCGACCATCGATCTGGTGGAGGCGGGCGCATATGACGCGGGCGCACTGAATGAACAGGTGTGGTTGCGCCGAGTGAAAACAGGCGCGGTCGATCTCGACAAGGTCATGGTTTTGTGGCGAACTCCGGCTTATCACGATTATCATTGGGTTATCCGGCCTGACGTGGCCGAACGATACGGCGCGGATTTTCCTGAAAAGGTCAGGGCCGCGTTTGTGAAGATGGACGTCGATAACCCAGAGCATCGAAAGATCTTGGATTTGTTCAGCGCCGAACGGTTTATTCCCACCCAGAATGAAAATTATCGCCAAATTGAAGCTGTGGCCCGAGAAATTGGATTGATTCGGTGACGCCATGTCTCGGTCATCAAAGGCTCTTGTGTTTCAATTGAAACGCGTCTCTGTGCGCTATGGCTCCTTTCCCGCTCTTCATGAGGTCGATTTGATGGTCGAGCGCGGAGAGTGCGCGGCCTTGGTGGGGCCAAGCGGCGCGGGGAAAAGCACTTTGTTACATTTGCTTTGCGGCGTGTTGACGCCCAGCTCGGGCGAGGCGTGGATGTGGGGGCGCAACCTGACCCAGCTCAAGCCGGGTGAGTTGCGTCGTTTTCAACAGCGCATTGGCATGATCTATCAGCAATTTCACCTGGTGGGCAATTTGAGGGTGATTCATAACATCAATGCCGGCCGTCTGGGTCGCTGGCCCTTTTACAAGGCTTTGTTCTCCTTGCTATGGCCATTGGAGGTGAAATCGGCCATGCGCGCTTTGGCCCAAGTGGGCATTCCCGAAAAGCTTTACGAGCGCACCGATCAACTCTCGGTGGGCCAACAGCAACGCGTGGCCATCGCCCGGGTGTTGGTGCAGCAGCCGCAGGTCATTTTGGCCGATGAACCCATCTCCAGCCTGGATCCAGAACGCGGGCGCGAGATCATTGAAATATTGCGTCATCTCAATCAGGTTGAGGGCAAGACGCTATTGGTCAGTCTGCATCATGTCGAGTTCGCGCTCAGCCATTTCCAACGCGTGATTGGCCTAAGGCAAGGGCGAATCCTCTTCGATGCGCCTGCGCATCGGGTGAACGATTCGATGATAGAATCGCTGTATTGCCTTGTGGATTAACATTATTCAGCGCTCGACCTCTTTCGGCATCGAACAGGAGGTTTGAAATATCATCTCCGCCCACGAAGCGTCGCCGCGAGCCAGAATATCACGGCCTTCGCCACTGAATCGACGAACCATGTGGTGGGGGCTGTTCGCGGGCGCTGTCGTTTGGGCCTTGAATCTGGCCGGCGCGTTCTCTGAAGAGATTTTCAATCCGGGCGGTTTCGCCCAATTGCAGGCCTTTTTCGTCGCCGCGCTTCATCCACAACGAGACCTTGAGTTTTTGGGCATTGCGCTCCACGCCACGTTGGTCACGCTGGCGTATGCTGTGGGCGGCGCGGCGCTAAGTTTGTTGCTTGGCTTTGTGGGCGGCGTGTTCACCTCGGAAGTGTGGTGGGAGGCGATTTGGCCCTATGGAGCGCGGTTTGGCGGTCATCGCGGCCCGTGGTTGATCATGCGCGCGGGGCTGGCCATCCCGCGCGGCGTTCACGAAATTGTTTGGGGTCTGATCTTCATCAATATTATCGGGCTTGATCCTCTCAGCGCGATCCTGGCCATCGCCATTCCCTTTGGTGCGATTACGGCCAAGGTTTTTTCAGAGATTCTCGACGAGACGCCACGCGAGCCCTTTCTCGCCTTGCGCAATGGCGGCGCGCCCACGTCTCACGCTTTTCTATACACATTGCTGCCGCAGGCGTCGCGCGATCTCATTGCATATGGCTTCTATCGGCTCGATTGCGCGGTGCGAGCCGCCACAGTATTGGGCATTATTGGCGCGGGCGGGCTGGGTTTTCAGATATTCGTTAGTCTGAAAACGCTTAAGTTTGAACAAATATGGACATTTTTATACGCGCTTTTCTTGTTGAATGGCGCATTCGATCTTTGGAGTGGAATGGTGCGTCGTCGGCTCGGCTCGTCGATGACATGCTCTGTACGTTGCCATGCGTCCAAACCGGATTGGCGTTTGGTGAATAACGCCCCGTCTCCGCGCAAAGATTTGGCGCTGCGCGGTTCGATGATCGCGCTGGCGTTGTTGATCCCCTTTTCCTTTTGGTATGTTGCGCCCGATGTGAGCAAGTTGTTTTCTCCCCGCACTTTCGAGCAGCTTCGTTATATGGTCGCGCTTGCGTTCCCCCCTGATTTTGGCGCGCAGTCGTTGACGCATTGGCTGGAATTGGCCGGGATCACCGTGGGCATGTCTGTTTTGGCTCTGGCCTTCGCCGGCCTATGGGGTTTGCTGCTTTCGTTTCCGGCCGCTCGAAATTTTTTGCTTCCGGGCGGGCTGGCGGCTGGCGCGCGGGGAAACGGCGGATGGGCGCATCGCGTCGGCGCTCTGGTCGCGTTCTCTTTCACGCGATTTTTCTTGTTGACGGCTCGTTCGATTCCACCCCCGATCTGGGCCCTGTTGCTGTTGTTTGTCATGTTTCCCGGCATATTGCCCGGCGCGCTGGCGCTGGGTTTGTACACGGTGGGCGTGTTGGGGCGACTGATGGCCGAAGTTATCGAAAATCTGGATGAACGCCCGGTTTTTGCATTGAAAGTGGGCGGCGCGAGCAAGAGCCAGGCGTTTTTATATGGCGTGCTGCCGGCTGCTGCGCCTCGTTTTCTCGCATACTTGTTATATCGCTGGGAAGAAATCATGCGGGCCACCGTGATGATTGGTTTGGTGGGGGCCGGCGGCTTGGGGCGTCTTTTGGTGGAGCAATTGATCGCCTTCGACGGTCAGGCCGCGCTGGCGACGCTCATCATCTTTGGATTGCTATCTTTGGCCGTGGATATGCTCAGCAGCATGGCCCGTCGAGATTTTCGAGATGGCCGGTGATCGCGGCGGTTTCAGGAGACGGTTTTATCGAACGGGAATGCGCGCGCGGCCTGGTAGAGTTGGTCGAGCAAGGATAATGGCAGACCCGGCGTTAGGCCGCCGCTGGTTCCAAAGATGACAGCGGTTCCTTTCACGGGGTCCAGCAATTCGTGAAGATGACGCTGGATAGCCTCTTCGTCATGAGGTCGCGACAGCCAACCCAGATCGAGATTGCCCCACAAGCAAAATTCTGGAGCGCTGCGTTCGCGAGCCAGCGCCAAAGACATGGCCGAGTAGGGGTCCAATCCTTGAACGCCGTTGACGCCGGTTTGCAACAAGTCGTCCCAAATAGGCCATAGATTGCCATCTGAGTGAAAAAGGACGGGCAGGCCCAGGTCTTGTATTGTAAGCGCAAAGAGCGTGAGATAGGGGAAATAAGCGCGACGCAAATGTTGGGGACTGGCGTAAGGGCCGCGACGATAGGCGATGTCGTCGCCGATGATGACGCCATCCGCCCCCGCCTGAGCCACTTCGTTTGCGAGGAGACCGAAATTCAAAACGGCGTCGGCCATCAGCGTGGTCCATTCGACCGTATTTTGGGCCAGTTGCACCAGGGCTTGCTCCCAGCCAAGGGCTCTAACCGCGACGCTGAATGGGCCGTCGAGCAGCGCGAAAACGAAGAGATCGCTCTCCTGACGCCAGTAAGAGAGCCGAAACAGCGCTTCCTTTTCATCGGGCTGTTGCGTCGCGCCCCATCCATGGGAAAAGGGCGTCGTCACCAGATCATGGCCCCATCGTTTCAATAGCGCCTTTTCCGCGTCCAGCGGCAAGGCCGCTTCTGGCGAGAGGCCAACGGCCTCTCGCACCAGGGTCGGGTCCACCACCAATTCGCCCAAGGCCAGACGCGAGGGCTTTTGGCCTTGGAGCAATTTTTGCAAATAAACGCGTGGGGTGATTTCTGGCGATTGGTTCATGTCGCCATCTCCGTGGTTTCGGCCCGTTCTTCGACCCATCGCCATAGGAGCCAGGCCGCGACCAACAACGCCAGAAGCGCGTAGGTCATGGCGGCCAGAAAGCCCAGGTTTTCCAAGAGCCAGGCGGCCGCGGCATCGGTGGCGCTGCGACTGAGCGCCGCGGCCATTACGGCCACCGCAAACATGGTCGCGCGGCCGCCCGGTCGCTGTTGTCCCAAAAGCGGGATAAGGCTGACGATGGAGTATTCGAGGAACAGCGAGGCCAGGACCAAACCAATGACCAAGGTGAGCAAGGCTTGATCGAACAGCGGCATTAGCGCCATGATCGTCGCGAATGCGAGCACGCCCGCCAATGTGCCGCGGCGTTTGCCCACTTTGTCGATCACCAGGCTAGACAACACCGCTCCACTTAGTTCGGCCAGCCCGATGAGGAGCGCCACGCGACCAATCCATGCCGGGTTTTGGGCGTAACTCAGCTCGAGATGCGCGCCCCACACCAAGAAAAAGGTTTCCACTGCAATGAATGCGACCGCATTGACCAGCACCGCGGCCAATGCGCTGCGGTCGCGAAAGATATCTTTAACCTCCAGGCGCATGCTCATTTGGCCGGGCGCGGCTGTGCGTTTATCGCGCGGCATTCGGACCCACATAAGCAGAGCGGACAAAAGCGCGGCCAACGCCACGACGCGGAACGGCGTTTGCCAGCCCTGATCATCGATCATCCACCCCACTAAAGGCATGAACAGAATGCCTGTAATAGCCCAGCTGTATTCGACTGTGGCCAAGGCCCGGCCGCGCACGCGCGCGGGCGAATGCTCGCTCACATAGGCCTGCATCAGCGGGGTGACGATGGCGTCTGATAGACCCAAGAGAAGCAGGGCTGCGGCTGTCCACACATAGCCATGAGCCAGGCTAAACAACATCATGCCCGCGGCCAAAACGACATATCCGCCCAACAGCCAGCGCCGCGAGCCTGTGCGATCGGCCAAATGGCCAAAATAAGGGGCGAACACCAACATGATGGCCCGAAACGCCAGCAATGTCCCCAACGCGGTGATGGTTAGCCCCACCCCGCGCGCATAAGCGGGAAGGTAGGGATACATCATGCGCACCCCCACATCGCGCACCAGGCGCACAACAATGGCCAGGATAAGAAATTCCCGAAGCGCCCGTCCTGTCAGAATGCCCGAAGCAAGTCGCATGGTCTGTGTTCCCGGGGTTTTGATGTTTGAAATCGGCGACGAGCGTCAGAGGCGCGTCGATCTCATCCTATCGGTCCAATGCTCGCGGCCGCTCCATCTCTTCTTGCCGAACGCGGTGAGATTCGCCCCCTTTTCGCGTTTTCATGGCGTAAAAACCATCACTTGCTCGGCAGTCGTGAGCGTCGTTCGATGGCGCGCACCAGCAACGACAAAGAGAGGGTTAACACCAGATAGACCATCATCACCGAATTGTACCCCTCGAAAGCCCGGAAGTTGCGCGAGATCCACAGACGACCCTGTTGCAGCACTTCGGGCAAGGCAATGACAGAAATTAGCGAAGAGTCTTTGAGCATGGCTATGAAATCGTTGCCCAAAGGAGGCAAGATAAGGCGAATGGCTTGCGGTAAAATGACAAGTCGCATGGCCTGCATATACGTCATGCCCAAAGAGCGAGCGGCCTCCATCTGTCCCTTGGGAATGGATTCGATGCCCGCGCGAAACACTTCGGCCAGATACGCGCCATAACCAAACCCCAAACCAATAACAGCCGCGGGCAAACCGCCTAAATCCACATTGCCGCCGGTTGCATCGCGCAGCGCAGGCGTGATTGCAAAGCCCATGTAGAGAATGATCACCAACATGGGCACCCCGCGAATGATTTCCACATAAAGGGTGGAAATAGTGTAAGGCAGGGCCGGGAGCAAAAAGAGCGTTGCTTCGGTCAACGCCACCACCGAGATGATCGCGCGCGGCTCGCGCCATTCCTCTCGCCAGTAGATCAACGCGATGGCGATGATCAAGCCAACCAACAGGCGTTTGGGCGCGCCGATGAAAAGGTTGGGAGAACGACTGGAGACGCGCATGAGGCCGAATATGAGACCGATGATGAGGGCCAACACAAAGGCGATCAGAGTGACTTTGAGCGTCATCACCACGCCTTTCGCGTTCCAAATGCGTTCGGCCACGCGCAAGGGTTGGTTGCGAAAGTCATCGATGATGCGCACTTCCACGGTTCCGGGCGGCGCGATCCCGGAGAGGGAGGGCGTGCTGGTCTCCAAGACGATGACCTCTTCCGATGGTTGTAAGCTCTCCTCTTCTACGGCCTCGGTTCCATTGGGCACGCGCACAATGTATACGTCCCCCCGGCCAATAGACTCGCCCTTTTCATTGAAATATTCGCCATATAAGGTGTACTTTCCCGGCTCTAACGGCTTGGTGAACGTATAAGACCATTCGCCGTTGGGCCCAATGTCGGCGGCCTTGACGCGCGCCACGGCCTGGCGATTCCAGGGAAAATCAAAGATGAAATAGAGTGCATCGCGATAATAAACGTTGGTGAAAATGGAAAAGCCGACAATGACGCCAACAATAAGGATGATGATGGCCCACCAGGGAATGTTTTCCCAAGGAATGGCCATGCCCATGCGACCGCGATGACGCGCGCGCACGTCGGGCGTAAGAGGGCTTGAGGGCGGCTGCTCGCTCATTGGGTTTCTCCTGGACTACGTATTTTGTTCGGTTTCCGGACAAATAAGACAATGGGGATGATGAGACGATGGCAAGATCAGGCCATCGTCTCATCATTTTATTATGAGCGCATGCCAGCCAACATGGCGTTTTGGGGTGCTATGTTCGACTATAACAGCGCTTTGACGGCGGCCAAGGCTGCGTCGTAATCCGGATGCATGGCGATTTCGGGGCAGTATTCCGCATAGCGCACTATGCCCTCGGCGTCCACAACAATGACCGCGCGTTGCTCCAGACGGTTGGCTTTGATATGCGTTCCGTAGGCATTGCCAATGGCCATGTCGTAATGGTCGGAAACCATGATCGCGTCGTCCAGTCCGGCCGCGCCGCACCACTTTTCTTGCATAAAGGGCAGATCCGCGCTAATGGTGATCACGGCCACGCGGTCGTCGCGGCTAAGCGCCTCGTTGAAACGTCGCGTTTGGGCGTCGCAGATGCCCGTATTGAGACTGGGCACGAAATTGAGCACGCGTATTTTGCCTTCGGCGTCTTTGATCACGTCGAACGTCGCGGTGCTGAATCCGTTGGTGCGACCGGCCGCCGAGGGCGCGGGCTGGCCCACCTGCACCGGTTCGCCTAGCACTTCGGAAAAGGGCTCGCCTTTGAGAGTGACGATTCGTTTTGTCATGGTATGGCGCCTCCTGGTTATAGGGTTGGTGTGTGGAGATCAAAGGTGAAAAACGCGGCGATTTCGTCGCCGGCGTTCTTGCCTGTCAGTCGATCCGCACGCGAGGGTCGAGCGCGTCGCGTAGGCCGTCGCCGAGCAGATTGAAGCCGAGCACCGTGAGCATGATGGCGAGGCCGGGAAAGAACACGAGATGGGGCGCGCTGAACACCTGGTTGCGCTCGCTGGCCAACATAGCGCCCCATTCGGGGTCTGGCGGCTGCGCGCCCAGCCCCAAGAATGAAAGGGCCGCGGTCTCGAGAATTGCGGTGCCGATGCCCAGCGTGGCCAGCACAATGAGCGGGGGAATAGAGTTGGGCAGGATATGTTGAGTGATGATGCGAGTTGGCGAAGCGCCGATCGCGCGGGCCGCAGTTACATACTCGTCTTCTTTCACCGCCAGCACGCTCGCGCGGCTGACGCGCGCGTACACGGGTATGTTGATAATGGCGATGGCCAGCATGGCGTTGATCAGGCCCGGCCCGAGCACGGCCACGATGGCGATGGCCAATAGCAAGAATGGAAACGCCAACAACACATCGAGCACGCGCATAATGACATTGGAAACCCACCCCCCAGCATAACCTGCAATCGTGCCCAAAATCGTTCCCACAATGATGGCGAAGCCAATGGTGAGAAACCCCACGCGCAAAGAAATGCGAGCGCCATAAATGATGCGGCTGAACTCATCGCGCACATTGCCATCGATGCCCATGATGTGCTGCGGCTGATCTTCGGGGCATCCGAGCAAATGAATGCAAGGCTTGGCGCGTTTCTTCACCGGCTCCTTGCCGATGAGCACTTCGTTGGGATCATAAGGCGCGATGACCGGAGCAAAGATGGCTGCAAACAGCAAAAAGCCCAATATGATCATGCCCGCAATGCCAGAGCGTTGCCGAAGAAGACGACGTAATGCAATGCGCCATGGCCCTTCAGAGCGGTGTTTGGTGATTTCGATGTTGACGTCGGAAGTCGGTTCGGGTTTGGTGCTCATGGATGAGGATGATTGCGTGTTTCGTATTGCGTGGAGCGATTGGACCGTTGATCAATCGAGCCGAATGCGCGGGTCCAGGAAGCCGTAGGAGAGATCCACGATCAAGTTGACAATAATGTAGCCGATGGCGATGACCACAGTGAAGCCCTGAATGATGGGGAAATCGCGCGCGGTGATGGCTTCGAACAAGCTTCGCCCCACCCCAGCCAGGCTAAAGATGGTCTCGGTGAGAATGGCCCCACTGAAGAGAATGCCCAACTGCAGGCCAATGATGGTGACGATGGGCAAGAGCGCATTGCGGAAAGCGTGTCGCATCACCACTGCGCTTTCGCGTAGACCTTTGGCTCGAGCGGTGCGCACATAGTCCATGTTCGTCACTTGCAACATGCTCGAACGCGTCATGCGGGCGATGACGGCCATCGGGATGGTGGCCAACGCCACCGAAGGTAAAATCAAATGCCGGATGGCGTCTTTGAGCACGTCCCATTGTCCGGTGATGAAGGAATTGAAAATGTAATGATTGGCGATAAATTGAAGAAGTCGGGGCGCCTCCTCGCCATCGGCCACCCAACCCCACACCTCGTAAAATGGAACCGACACCACGCCCGCGGTCAGCCGACCAGATGGCGGCAACCAAAGCGGGGTGTCCTTGAGCACAAGAGCAAAAACATAGGCCAACATCAGGCCCAACCAAAAGACAGGCATCGAAACCCCAATATTGGCGCCCACCATCGTGGCCAGATCGATGGGCGAATTATGGCGCAAGGCCGATATGATGCCCAGAGGTATGCCTATCAGCGAAGCGAGAAACAATCCTGCAAAGCCCAGCTCGATGGTGGTGGGCAATCGCTCCACCAAGATTTGGGTGATAGGGCGCCGAAACCGGATCGAGGTGCCCAAATCACCGCGCGCCAGGTCCTTTAGATAGGCCGCGAACTGTTGAGGTATGGGATCGTTCAACCCCTTTTCCTCCATGAAACGATCGCACACCTCTTGCGTCGCTTTCTCGCCCAACATGGCCTTGCACGGATCCCCAGGAATCACTCGCGCCAGCGTGAATGTCACCACAAGAACGCCAAAAAGCACCGGCAAAGAGGAGAGAATTCGACGAATCGTATATTTGAGCATGACGTGAGCACTCAGAGCTAGTAATCAGAATGATGAAAAAACAAGGAGCAGGGATCAAACGCGTGACAATGCAAACGACTTATCTACGAACACCGGTTTTCGAATAGCGCACTATTGAATTTGTGGAGAATGAGGAAGGATGCGAGATGACCTGGCCATTCAGGCGCAGGCCATCCCGCATCCCTGCTAATGCGTGCATTCACGCATCGTTTGGCCGACAAAAGCCGCTTATTCGGCGTTCATCAGCGAGTCGAACAGATAGGACGGATATTCGAACGCGCCGGTGTTGCCCACATGATAAGGGCTTATCGCGTTCAGGCCCGCATCCCACGAACGCACCACATCGTTGGCGTCCAACGTGGAGCCATCGTGGAACTTGACGCCTTCGCGCAGGTAGCACGTCCAGACCGTCGCGTCCTCGTTGGCCTCGCACTTGGTGGCCAGCGTGGGCACGGCCTCGCCGTCCGCGTTGTACTTGTAGAGACCCTCGGTCACCATCTTGCAGGCGTCCAGCGATTCGCCGTCGGTCTCGTCCATGCAGTAAAGACTGATGGGCTCGGCCGCTTTCAGGTAGATGAGGGTGTCGCGATCGCCGGGCACGAAGGTCCACAGGTCGGGCGGGCCAAGCACTGCGGCCTTGGCGTTCTCCACATCCGCGCGAGCTGCGTCGGCCGGCGCGCCGTGAGCGATAGGCACCATGGGCACCAATTCGCGAATGGCGTTGTTGGCTTGCTCATACAACGGCGCGGCTTCTTCAGGATCGGCGATGGTGGAGGCCTTTTCCAGCACCTCATAGATTTCGGGGAAGGGTTCGCCAAACTGCGGGTTCGAGCGGCTGAAGTGGAAGTCGAGGAAGTTGGTCACGTGCAGATAGTCGGCGCCCCAACCCAGCATGTAGAGACCGTCCAGGTTGCCGGCCGTGGATTCGGCGATGAACTCGCCCGATTCCATCACCACCACCTCGGCGTCGATGCCCAGGTTCTCCTTCAATTGGGTCTGAATCTCCACCGCCACCAGGCCCGGTTCGGGCAGGTACACGCGGAACACGTCGCGGTAGAAGATCTTGGTCTTGAAGCGAATGCCGTCGTCGCCGCGCGGAAGGCCGGCTTCATCCAGCAGGCGGTTCGCTTCTTCGAGGTTGAAGTCGTACCAGGGTTCGCCCACGCAACCATTGGGAATGGAGCAAGGCGTGAAGTGCGACGCCACTTCAGAGCCGTCGGGATAGAAGTTGTCGATGATGCGCTGGCGGTCGATGCCCATGGCCATGGCCTTGCGCACGCGCAGATCGTTCCACGGCTCGAAGGTGTTGGTCATGGCCAGATACATGATGTTGGGGTTGGGCACGGGCAAGAACTGGAGGTTGGGATCGTTCTTGACCGTCTCATAATCATCGGGGCTTAGTTTGGTGATGTAGTCGGCCGTGCCGGCTTGCAGCTCGAGCAAACGGGCCGCGCCCTCGGTGGCCCAGCGGAAGACCAGCGTCGCGGTCTTGGCGGGCTCGCCCCAGTAATCATCGAAGCGCTTAAACACGATGCTATCGCCGCGGTTCCAGGAGTCGATCATATAGGGGCCGGTGCCCACAGGCTGCTCCAGCAGTTTGCCGGTGCCGCCGGTTTCCTCGATCCATTCACGCGGTTGGATATAGAAAGGCGTGAACGCGATCTTGGCCAGGAAGGCGGGATCCGGCTTGCACATGGTGACCTGCACGGTCATTTCATCGACGGCCTTGATCTCTTTCACCTTGTTGTTCTTGCATTCGGCGCGAATGACAAGCAGCCCATTTTCTTCGCTTTCGCCAATGGGCATTGCTCCTTCGGCGGGCGCTTCGGCCTCGGGAATGCCAAACCACTTGTTGAAGATCTCATCGTACTGGCCCGACGCTTTCACCGCGGCCAAACCTTCGTTGATGGCGGCCAAAATTTCAGGCGCATCCTTGCGCACGGCAATGCCGTATAGCTCCTCGGTGAAGGGCTCGCCAACGATGGTCACGCCCCATTCGGGGTTGGCCTTGATGATGTCGGCCGAAGTGGGCGCATCGTTGATGACTGCATCCACATCGCCATTGGCCAGGGCCTGAAAAGCGAGGGTGATCTCGTCGTAGCGCACAACTTCGGTGTCGGGCAGGTTTTCGGTGGCCCAGATGTCGCCGGTGGTTCCCAACTGCACACCCACGCGTTTGCCCGCGAGGTCTTCGATTCCGGCGATGCCGCTATCCTTCTTCACAGCCAGCGATTGGCCGGCGTTGAAGTAGGGATCGCTGAAATCGACGGTTTGTTTGCGCTCGTCGGTGATGGTGGCGGCCGAGATGACGGCGTCGAATTCGCCGCTGGCCAGCGCCACAAAGATGCCGTCCCAGCGCGTGTTGATGTATTCCACCTCAAAGCCCGCGGCCTCGGCAATGGCGTTCATCAGATCGATGTCGAAGCCGACGATGTCGCCATTGTCATCGACATATTCGAACGGCGGATATTCGGCATTTGTGCCTACGCGCACGACGCCGATGCCGGCCGGCTCGGGCGTGGGCGTGGGCTCGGGCGCTTTGGTCGGCTCGGCCGGAGGTTGGGTGGGCGCGGGGGCTTCGGTGGGCGCGGCCCCGCCGCCGCATGCCGCAGCCACCAACATAATCGCGGCCAAAACGCTGAACAAGATCAGAATTCGGTGCTTTTGCATCAGATTCTCCTCCTTTGAGAGAGACGTTAGGAAATGCAGCATCTAGGAGATGCCTTCGCGACCGATTGGTCGGGCAATCTCGCAACGAGTCATTTCATATAGATGGTTCCAACACACTCCAATAGGCGCCTCCTTACCATATCGCGAGACAAAAACGGATGAATTTGGGGCGAATGTAAGCGCAATGAAGACCAAAACGAGTGCGCAGTTTTGGATTGTCGACCTCTTTGCCGAAATCCGGGCGCGGTCTTTACAATAGGGGAATACATCCGTTGCGATTATAGAAGCAAGTTTCATCCTTTGTCAAACCACTTTCAGGAGTCGCATTATGAACGAACGCATTGGCTTTATTGGTTTGGGCATTATGGGCCGGGGCATGGCTCACAATATCTTGAAATCGGGTTTTGCGCTCACTGTGTGGAATCGCACCGCCAGCAAGATGCAGCCTTTGTTGCAGGCGGGCGCGCACGCGGCCGCATCGCCGGCCGATCTCGCCTCGCAAAGCGATATCATTATTATCTGCGTTAGCGACACGCCAGATGTGCAAGCCGTGATTTTGGGTGAAGAGGGCGTGCTTTCAGGGGCCAAGCCGGGGAGTTTGGTCATCGATTGCAGCACCATTAGCCCCACCGTCACCCGGGAATTGGCCGCGAGATTGCGTGAGAAAGGCGTCCATATGCTCGATGCGCCCATCAGCGGCGGTTCAGAAGGCGCGATCAAGGGCGCGCTCTCCATCATGGTGGGGGGCGAAATTGCAGACTTTGAGCGCGCGTTGCCTGTGTTGCGCGCCATGGGCGAAAAGATCACCCATGTGGGCGACCATGGCGCGGGCCAAACCGTGAAGCTTATGAACCAAATTCTGGTGGTCGGCCATGCTTTGGCCATGAGCGAGGCTCTGCTGTTTGGCCAGGCCAGCGGCGTCGATTTGGCCAAAGCACTAGAAGCCGTGAAGGCCGGCGCGGCCGGCAGTTGGATGCTCAGTTATCGCGGCCCCCAAGTTCTCGCTCGCGATTGGCGCCCCGGTTTCACCATCGATCTCCAACAGAAAGATCTCCGTCTGGTGTTGGATGCCGCCGACGATGTCGGCTGCCCTGCGCCCGCGACCGCCTTTGTGTTTCAACTTTATCGCACCCTTCAGGCTCAAGGTCTTGGTTCTGAGGGCAATCATGCATTGGTCAAGGCCCTGGAAAATCTGGCCGGATTCGAGATTGAGAAAGCGTTGTAAACAACCGGCGTCTCGGCCCAAAGCCCAACGTTTTGCTGCACAATGAACAATGGGACGATGGCGTTGATGACCATCGTCCCATGCGTTTGTCGTTTATGCGGTTAGCGCCGGCGGCCAAAAAGCAAGAGCGCGTAATAGAGCACCTGTCCAATAGCCGCGATGGCGGCGGCCACATAAGTCAACGCGGCCGCGTTGAGCACCTTGTTCACGCCTTCCATCTCGGCGGGTGAGAGGATGCCCACCGCCACCAACTCCTTTTTCGCCCGACGGCTGGCGTCGAACTCTACAGGCAAGGTGATGATGGCGAAAACAGCCGTGACCGCGAACAGAATCAGCCCGAGCAACGCGACCTGGAAGCCAAAACCGGAAAATGCTTGCAAGAAGAACCCGGCCATGAACAACATCGGGCCAAGCCACGAGCCGAATTGCACGGCCGGAACCAGGGCCGAGCGAAGCTGCAGAGGCGCGTAGTTCTTCGCGTGTTGCAAAGCATGGCCCGATTCATGCGCAGCCACGCCGACAGCCGCTATGGTTGGGCTTCGACCCACATCGGGCGATAAGCGCAAGGTCTTGCTTCGCGGATCGTAATGATCCGATAACATGCCTTGCGTCTCCTCGATGCGCACATCGTAGAGCCCGTAATGGTCGAGAATGACTCTGGCGGCCTGCGCGCCGGTGAGCCCGCGACTATTGCGCACCTGACTGTATTTGCTGAAGGCGCTTTTCACGCGCATTTGCGCATAAAGGCCCAAAAGCAATCCGGGAAGTGCAAGAATGAGCCAAAGGGGACTAATGTAAAACATGGCGAACAACCTCTAACAGTCGAAAGTGTGAAATGCCTGCTCGTCAATGCATTGTCAGCAGCATATTCATTTCATCATAGAAGCATTAGCAAAATGTTAGACTCTTATAACCGTTCCATAGGAAACGCGTCTGCGCACAATGATTGACGATTGTGAAGATGATGGTTGGCGGGTCGCTGGCATGGCGGCTTAGAAGAGCGGACGCCACCCTTCCATCGTGTTGTTGCGCGAAGCCGCGCCTTTGTTGGGCGTGAGCGTTCGCCTTGCCCTGGATGCGGGTCCGCCAGCCGTTTCCCACCCTCGCTCCAGGATGGTTATCATATCATAGAACGCCCTGTTTTCGCAACCGATTGCAAGGTGAGGTGCGTTTCGATTTCGGGGCAAAATGCCGCGCGTCATTTATGGCGGACTGTCAGACGCTCCCCTAAGATCGAAAGCGTTCGCAGTTGCGATGCATTTGCGTTCGGTTGTTGATTTGCGCCTTTTGAAGGGTTTAGGCGAAAAATGGATGATTCCTTTCATTTCTCCTTTGCATCGAGCAGAAAAAATCTGTGTAAAGTTATATAAAGTTGTTAATAATTTAATGTATTCGCGCCCTGTCATGAAGGCTGTTTTTGTCAGATAAGGTTGAAAACGGTCGGTGAAAAGCGATTCTGTTTTGTAAATTACAGCAGAGAAGCGATTTGTGATAAAATCTAATATATCGCTGGTTCTTTTCGGCTCTCGTCCAATGGCTGAGCCGCCTGCATGATGCAATGAGGAATCTCATGACAGAGCAGACGCAGCGTCCCATTTTTCTTGTGGTGGGTTTGGCCAGCATTTTTATTATCATGCTGGGCATCAAGACTACTGCGGCCATTATCAATCCTATTTTATTGGCTCTTGTCATTACCATCGCGGTTTCGCCTTTGCCTCAACGACTCATGAAACGAGGCGTGTCGAGCCGGGTGGCTTTTGTCATCACCATTGTGGCCGTTGTCGGGGGCATCTTGGCGGTGATGGTGCTGTTTGGTTGGTCGTTGTATGCGTTGAGGTTGAAAATTCCAACTTACGCCGACAATATTGCCGCGCGCTCAGCGGAATGGAACGCCTTGTTCGAGCGAACGACCTCGATTTCGGTCGACCTCAACCAGATTGGCGCCAGCGAGATCAGCGGCATCGCCTTGGGGGTGGTGGGCATGTTTGCCAATGCGTTGGTGCAGGTGTTCATGACGCTGCTCATTTTCATTTTCATGCTTAGCGCTGCGCTTACCATGTCTGGGCAGACCGAGCTCGAATCGGGAGCGACCACCATGGTCGAGAGTTTTCGGGTTTTCACAAGCGATGTCAGTGAATACGTGAATGTAACCACTGTGATCAATTTGTTGGTGGGTATAGGCGACGCCATCTTTTTGCTTATCTTTGGGGTGGATTTTGCTTTGCTCTGGGGTCTTTTGGCCTGGTTTTTGGGTTATATACCTACGGTTGGTTTTTGGTTGGCGCTGATTCCGCCCACAATTTTGGCCTGGGCCGAGCACGGCCCCACCACCGCGTTCATCGTGTTCATTGGCTTTGTTCTTATCAACGGCAGCGTGCAAAACTTCATCCAGCCCAAGATGATGGGGGATAATTTGAACATTTCCCCAATCGTTGTGTTTCTTTCGTTGTTTATTTGGGGCTGGTTGCTGGGCGCGATTGGCGCGATCCTGGCTGTGCCATTGACGCTGTTGATCTTGGTGACTCTGGAGCAATTCGAGACGACGCGCGGGTTTGTGCGCCTTATTCGACCCAAAGGGAGCGTCGATGATGAAGGCGCGCGGCAAGCCCGGGAAGAGATCGGCGGCTTTCTGGATAAGATTAAAGCCACGGTGGGTTTGGGCGGCGCAACCAAACCTGCAAAGACCTCTTCTGGAGCGGTCGTTCCGGCTCCTTCCATCACCGACGAGACGTAAAGTCTGTCATTGCTTTCGAAGCGATCCCAGCGTTCATCTCATTTAGGAGGCGATCAACGGCCAAAACAAGCCCGATTATCACCTATTGCTGAGTCTCGGCTCCTGTAATCTGGGCAACATCGCCACTCGAGGTGCGCGGTGTTGCGGGCTTCTGAATCCCATTGGTCGTACAGGTTTCGATGGAACCCTTCACGCTTATCCGCACCAAACTCAATCGTCCTCGGGTTGTTAGCGACCTGACCAAGCGGCCGCGCCTTGTTGAGCAACTAAACAAACGCATGGGCCGCAAGTTGACGTTGGTGGTGGCGCCGGCGGGATATGGCAAGACTACGCTGGTTTTGGAATGGCTGGACAAATGCAAACGTCCAAACGCCTGGCTATCGCTGGATGAAGGCGACAGCGATCTCGCCATGTTTCTGAACTATTTCATCGCGGCCGTGCAAACCATGTTTCCTCAGGCCATTCGCTCCACATACGCTCTTTTACGCGCGCCCGAGCTTCCCCCAGCGCAAGTCTTGACCGGAACGCTCATCAACGATTTAGACCGTATCGAACAACCCTTTATTCTGGTGTTGGATGATTATCATTTTGTTCGCGACATGGCGGTGCATGATTTCATCGATAAATTGCTCTGTCATGCGCCACAGACCCTGCATTTGGTGTTGATCTCGCGTTTGAACCCTCCTCTCAATCTTCGCCAGTTACGCGCTCGCGGCCAGATGTTGGAGATACGAACCGATGATCTACGTTTCACCATTGACGAGACTCGAACGTTCGCTCAAAAAGTGTATGGAAAACCTCTCGACGAGAAGAAGGCTGCGAAACTTCAGGCGAAAACAGAGGGGTGGGCCACGGGCTTACGTTTGTGTTTTCTTTCGCTGAAAGACATCGAAGAGCTTGATGCAATTGCAGAAAAACTGCCGGTGCAGGGTTTGGTCACCGATTATCTGTTCAATGAGGTTTTTGCAAGCCAGCCCAAACCCATTCAAGAACATTTGCTCAGAACATCCATTCTCGATCGGTTTTCCGCCCCGCTTTGCGAACATCTTTGTGATGCGGAAACCGTGTCCGACCCCATGGGCGGGCAAGCGTTTATGGCATGGTTGGAGCAGGCGGATGTGTTCGTCATCGCTTTGGATGAGCGACGACGATGGTTCCGATATCATCATTTGTTCCAAGATTTGCTGAAACGTCAACTAAGACGGGAGCTGGGTGAAGCTGAAATCGCTCGATTGCATCGTCGGGCGAGCGAATGGTTTGCTCAAAACGGACTTATCGACGAAGCGATCCGTCATGCGCTGGCTGCGGGTGATGCAAACAGGGCCATTGAGCTTATCGAGGATAATAAGGACCATGTCTTGAACGCCGATCGCTGGCCCATATTGGAAAGATGGCTCTCCTATCTGCCAGAACGAATCATCAAGACCAGACCCAAGCTGCTTTTGATTCGACTCTGGATCGCTCATTTTCGTCATCACATCTCGGCCATTCCTCCGCTTCTCAAACAACTGGATGCGCAACTCGAAGAAGACGCCGCCAGTCCAACGATGCTTGGCGAGATCGCTTTTTTCCGCGGCGTGCCGCAACTTTGGCGAGGAGAGCTTGAACAAAGCATCCGACATTTCGAGCGCGCGGCGGCTTTGATCCCATCTGAGAACAAGTTTGCTCGCGGCGCGACCGAGCTTCACCTGGCCACGGTTTACCAAATGGCTGGCAAGGCGGATAAAGCCATTGCCATGCAGCGCGCGTTGCTCAATGAAGAGCGTGAAGACAACGCGCGTAAGGGGCGATTGCTGGGTTCGCTTGTTTTTGTTTATCTGTTGTCTGGCCGGGTGGCCGAGGCTTATCGGTTCGCCACCCGCCTCCAAAGTATGGCCCTTCGGAGCCGCGCTCCATTTTTCGAGGGTTGGGCGGCTTATTTGTTGGGCCATATTCATTGGGGCTGGAGCGATCTGGAAACAGCCGCGTCCCATTTTACTCAGGCGGTTGAAAAACGTTTTTTGCTAGACCACCACGCACCCCTTGATAGCCATATTGGCCTGGCGCTTTGCTATCAGGGCCTTGGAAAAACCGAGCAAGCCACCGAAGTGATGGAAGATCTCTTGACCTATGCT
This sequence comes from Chloroflexota bacterium, assembly GCA_013151415.1. GTDB lineage: Bacteria > Chloroflexota > Anaerolineae > J102 > J102 > JAADII01. Next base: position 27,232 of record JAADII010000044.1, on the reverse strand, counting down.
TCCATTACGCGGAACCCATTGGGCTTGCTTTTGGCGCATTCCGCTCAGGCGCGATTGGCGGTTTTGCAGGGAGACGTGGAAAAGGCCGCGCATATTGTGCGCGGTATTGATTTTTCCGCGCCTGCTCGAACCATGTTTTTGTGGATGGAGCTGCCACGCGTGACTCAAGCCCGCGTGCTGGTGGCGCGCGAGTCGGCGGACGCATGGCAAAAAGGAGCGGCTCTTCTGGAAGAGCAATGGCGATTGGCGCGAGCTTCGCACAATGTGCGCCAACAAATTGATATCTTGCCTGTGTTGGCCGCGGCGCATCAAAAATTAGGGCGACAGGGAAAGGCGTTGGAGGCGCTGCAAGAGGCCGTGATGCTCGCCGAGCCAGGCGGATGGGTGCGCCCCTTTTTAGAAGTGGGGCCGGTGCTCATGGAGCCGTTGCGCGAACTGAGATGGCGGAGCGCAGCGCAAGATTTCATCGATGAGATATTAAGCGCCTTTCCTGTCTCGCAATCCGCTTATTCATCGCAAACGCCCCCTCCCCTGGTGGAGCCGCTGACCGATCGCGAACTGGATGTATTGGCCCTGCTCGCCCGTCGTTATAGCAATAAGGAGATCGCGGCCCAGTTGTTCATCGCGCCCGCCACAGTGAAGCGTCACGCCAGCAATATTTATCAAAAGCTTGGGGTCAAGGGACGACGGCAGGCTGTGGAAAAAGCCATCGCGCTCGGCTTGCTTTCTCCTCCCGAGTAAGAAAGCATCCAGAACCTACACCCTTTTTGCATCTTTTTGGGGCTGTCGCGCAAATTCGGGTCATGGTAACATTTTGAATATAAATTTGCGATGTCGGGGCGAATTGTACGGCCGCTCGGTCGCTTTGTCGGCTGATGTCGCTCAAGATCGCCGCAGCCGACAAGGTTCTTTATATGAGTTTTTGAAATGGCAACCGCATGAGCAACCTTAAAATGGAGTCGCCGGGCCGATACCAGATATGCGTTCAAGGCTATTTGAGCGCAGACTGGAGTGACCGCTTGGGCGGCTTGCACATTGTCACGAGGGAGACGGATGAAGGCGAGTTTGTGACCACCTTGACCGGAGAGGTCGTCGATCAGGCTGTTTTGTTGGGCATTTTGAATACGCTGTACGACTTAAGATATCCCCTACTCTCCTTACGATTTTTTGGAACAGCGGCCGCAGACGACGATGCGCTGATAATGGAAAAAGACGATCAGGCGCTGAGATGATAAACCATGTCAACACCGTCGTCATTCAGCAGTTTTCAAAGCGGTTGTCTGTGGAGCGGCCCTTTTTGTTATCTCGAGCAAGGAACACAATCATGAGCACCGACACATCCCACAATTCGCCCGAACCTTTGGGCGGCGAGCCTCCTGCGGGCGTTGGTTCATCGAGCGCGGATTATGATTACGAGCTCAAATATCGCCGGGCCTTTGAACTGGCTGCCCGCGCCCGAAGGGCCATTCCGACCTCTGCTGCATGAATATCAACCCAGGCCCGAGGCCTTGGATGGCTCATGGGTTGCGCCGCCTGTTCGACGGGTGGACTGACGGAACCTATACGCGTGTACGCGTGCGCCAGGACATGACGCCTGGAGAGAACGCGGCGCAGCTTCCCCGCCTCCTTCTTTGCAATCCTTCTATAATCTCAACGGCTCAAGAGCAGGAGCAACATCGTTATGTCTGACAAACGAGATCCTTTTGCTGCGGGCGAATGGAGACAAATGCCCGGTTACAAGACCCCGATGCCCGAGGATGTCATCGTTCCTGATAAGGTTCGGACAAGCCTGGGCAAACTCAAGTTCGACGACGGTCGTCCTAAGTCCAAGACCGTGCGAAAACTTTACAACTACCTTGACACCGCCCGCGCGGTGGAGGCGTATCTCAACAACATGGGCGCAGTGTCCACCGAAATGCAGCGACTGGTGCATGATGAACTGGGCGGCGCGGGTTGTCAACATGTGTTGGTCAGCGAGCAGCTCGCCGACGCCCGCTTCATCTGGCTGACGGGCAACACCGGCACGGTTTACCTTTTCTTCATGCTCGACCTGAAGCGCGACGGCCCCACCGTTATCGAGATGCCGGCCAAAGCCGGACCCGGCTTTCTGGATGACGCCTGGATGCGCTGGGTCATCGACTTTGGCCCCACCGGTCCCGACCGCGGTCAGGGCGGGACGTATGTCATCCTTCCTCCGGATTACGAAGGCGACATCGACGCGCCCCATCAGGGCGGCGTAAAAACCACCATGGAAATCGCCGGCGAACCGCGAGAGGTCTTTGTGGTGAAGTCTCGCACCTATGTCAATTGGAGCGCGCTGCGCGGGTTTCTAGTGGATGGCAAACCCGACTTCTCTGTCAATCTCTTCAAGCAGAATTTGAAGATCTATCCCCTGAAAGATGCGGCCAACCCGCCCCAAATGGAATTCCACAATCTGAGTGGCCGGGTTTCTCTCACCATTTTTCCCCGCACGGCCCGCTATTTCAAGATGCTCGACGATGTGGTGCAGCGCGAACCGATTGAGGCCCTCGATCCCGAGTCCCGCGGCCTCTTGGCCGCCATTGGCATCGAAAAGGGCGAATCTTTTCCCAAAGACGAACGTTGGGTGGAAATCTATGAGGATGCGGCCAACATCGCCGATGGCATTGGTCGCACCATTCTCTACGCCCCCCGAGATAAAGACGCGTACATTTATCCCGATCGGCAGTGGTATTGGGGTTTTGTGGGCGGTAGTCACGAATGGCTGCGAGACGAGGGGCGCGGAGGCGTTCATCTGGACGCCCGCATTACATTTTACTATGGCGCCATTGCGGTCACCCCGGCCATGGTGCTCAAAATGATCGGTTTGGGCTCGCAGTATGCCTTCTGCGCGCGAGACAAAGATGGCGCCTATTTCGATGGAAGCAAAACCTATCGCCTCACCATTCCCCCCAACGCGCCCGCCAAGGATTTTTGGTCCGTTGTTGTTTACGATCCGCAGACGCGCGCCATGTTGCAAAACGATCAGCGTTTTCCGGCTTTGAACAGCGTGCGTAGCGGGCTAAGGGTGAATGACGATGGCTCGGTGGACCTGTATTTCGGACCGGAAGCGCCCGCGGGCTGGGAAAACAATTGGGTGCAAACCGTTCCTGGCAAAGGTTGGCTGGTGCTGTTCCGCATTTACGGCCCCCTGGAGCCCTGGTTCGACAAGTCTTGGAAGCTGAATGACTTCGAGCTTGTTGAAGGCTAATGGCGGCCCGCAGATCAGGTGTTGGCTGCTGGCGCTGGGCGGACGGATTTCGACGCCAATCTCCAGCAGCCAGCATCGATTCGCTATTTTCACGAGGTTATCATGACCGAAATCCTTACCGTCGTCGTCCAATTGTCGGCCCTGGTTTTTGTGGTGGGCAGCATGATGGCCATGGGGCTGAGTCTCACCATTCCCCAAATCACGAAACCGCTGAAGAATGGAAAGCTGCTGGTGATGGCCCTTGTGGCCAACTTCATCCTCGTCCCCCTATTGGCCTACGTTCTCACCCTGGTGTTTGGCAACCTGTTTGGCGGATTCACTGAAGACAACACCATCGCCTTTCTTTTGCTGGCCACCGCTGCTGGCGCGCCCTTCTTACCCAAGCTGGCGCAAATGGCCCGGGGCAATGTCGCTTACTCCGTCGGACTCATGACATTGCTGATGGTGGTCAGCGTTTTTTTCCTGCCCATTGTATTGCCTTTGTTGTTGCCGGGTGTGCAGGTGGATGCGGCGGCCATCGCTCGATCGTTGGTCATCACCATGCTCATTCCACTGGCCATCGGGCTTTTCATCAGAGCCCGATATGAGGAGTCGGCCGATCATCTGCAGCCCATCTTTGGTCAGGCCTCAAACACGGCCCTGCTCTTGATGATGGGCGTGCTCTTGCTCATGAACGTGAAAACCATTTTGGGCACGGTGGGCACGGGCGTTCTCTTGGCCGGGGTCATCTTCTATCTTGGCTCCTTCATCATCGGTTTTCTTTTGGGCTTTGGCGCAGACGAAGGCACGAAAAGCGTGTTAGCTCTGGGCACAGGCCAACGCAATCTTTCAGCCGCGTTTGTGGTGGCCGCGGGCAACTTTTCCGACCGGCCCGATGTGATCATCAGCCTGGTGGTGCTTGCCATTGTGGATCTGGTTGTCATGTTGCCGTTGGGCGGGGAGATTGGCAAGCGCGCAGCCGCGAAGACGCAAAATTCATAAGGAGACAAAACGTATGACTACGATAACTATGCAAGAAGCTCGTTCTATCGCCGAAGAGGCCTACATCTTCGCCTATCCCATGTTAGAGAACTACAAAACCATGTATGGTCAGGCCGTGAATGAGCATTCGCCCGGTTTTCAAGCGCCGTTCAATCAATTCCATCACTTTCGTCAGCTTCTCGGACCCGAATTCACCGAGGTTGTTGCACCCAACAACGACACGCTCTACTCCATGGCCTGGCTGGATCTCCGCACCGAACCGCTGGTGCTCAGTTTGCCCGACTTTGGCGAACGCTATTTTGTGACGCACATGATCGATCTTTACACGCATAATATCGAATACATCGGTGCGCGCACCACGGGTTTTCAAGGCGGCGATTTCTTGCTGGTCGGGCCCGATTGGAACGGCGAGACGCCGGAGAACGTGGACGGCGTGCGGCGTAGCGAGACCCAATTCGTGTTCATATTGCACCGCACCGCAGTGAACGGAGAGCATGATGCGCCTGAGGTCATCGCTTTGCAAGAGCAATTTCGATTGACGCCCCTCAGCGCCTGGATGGGCCAACCCGCTCCCTCACCCGCTCCTCGACCCGATTTCCCGCCTTATGACGACGAAAAGGCCAAGAGCGCCGAGTTCATCACCTACTTCAATTTTTTGATGGGGTTTGCAGACATTCACCCCAGCGAACAGGCGCTCTTTGAAAAGTTCGCGAAGATCGGCGTTGCTCCGGGCGCATCCTTCAAAGCTGACGCTCTGGATCCAACCTTGCGAAAAGCTATTGATGAGGGGGTGGCCGACGGTTTGGAAAAAATCAAAGAGGCCAGCGCCAAAATCGGTCGTGAGGTGAATCATTGGACGCTCATTGGCGAGGGGTTTGGCTATCGCTCCATGATGCAAGGGAAATACTTGCTTCGGGCCGCGGCCGGCATGCGCGGTCTTTATGGCAACAATCCTGAAGAGGCCTATAACTTTATGGGCATGAGCGATGCGGACGGCGACCCTCTGGACGCTTCCCAACACAACTACCTTCTTCATTTCGACGCGCCTCCGCCCGTCCATGCTTTTTGGTCCATCAGCATGTACAAATTGCCCGAAACCCTCTTCATCCATAATCCGCTCAATCGCTACACCCTTGGCGATCGCACGCCCGGTTTGCGTTACAACGACGATGGCTCTCTGGATGTATACATTCAGCATGAATCTCCCGGCCCGGACAAAGAGTCTAACTGGCTGCCCGCGCCCGATGGGCCATTTATGTTGGGATTGCGCCTTTACTGGCCAGACGCCGCCATTTTGGAGGGGCGTTGGCAACCAGCCCCAATTCGAAAGCGATCCGAATAACCCTATGATCTCAAGGAGAAATTTGTCATGCCACCCATGAGACGCGCAGCAAGACGCGCCGGACGACGCACGGCCCGGCGCACAGCCCGACGAACCACCCGTCGCGTCGCTCGACGCCGCATGTTCCGCCCCGCGCCCGTGCGATATCGTCGTCGCGCGGTGCGCCGCCCTCTGGGCGCTTTGCTCATTTTGGGCGCAACTGCGGGCGTGGCCTACAAACTGGGCAAGAATCAAGCACAGCAGATCGAAGAATACACCGGCGTGCCCGCGGATCAGTTGAGCCCGGAAGACCTTGAGGTCGCGATGGCTGATCTGGGCATTCAGCCGGAGCCGCTGGATGACGAAGATCGCCACGCTTTAGCCGAAGCTCAGGGCGCATCCGCGACCGAGCCCGCGGCCGGTCCGACGCAAGCCGATTATATCGAGGAGCTGAAAAAGTTGGCCGAACTGCGCGACGCGGGCGTTATCACCGCCGAAGATTTTGAGGCCAAGAAGCGCCAATTGCTTGGTTTGTAAACGAGCTGATGAGCGCCTGCCGATTGCCTGCCCCAAAAGCGTTTCCATTCGAGTTCGCATCCACCTTTTTCACTTAAGAAAGACGCAACCATTCCCTTTCTCTTTCCCCCCCACCATCATTTCGGAGGAACCCCATGTGCTGCCTATTCACAACCCTGGTCCTATTCGGTCCTCGTCTCGGCATTTTGGTGTGGTGGCTGATTCAACCTATTCGTTGGCAAGCGACATTTGAAACATTTCTGTGGCCGTTTCTGGGCTTTCTCTTTGCGCCTTGGACGACGCTCATGTATGTCCTTGTCTTTCCCGGCGGGATCGTCGGCTTCGATTGGATTTGGCTTGCCTTAGGCTTATTAGCGGACATCGCATCATACAGCGGAGGCGCCTACACGGGCCGCGAGCGCATCCCTGTGTGAGAAGCGCTAATGACGCACGTGATCATTTTCCTTATCCTCGTGTTTGTGGTCAGCCTGCTGGCCAAACGATTGGAAGGGACCATAATCACCGGCCCGATGGTGTTTACGTTTGCAGGCGTAAGCGCCTACTTTCTCGCACCGCCGTTGGTTGGCCGTTTTTCCGAAACCACCGGCGCCGAAGCGGCTGGGGCCACCATTCTCACCGTGGCGGAGGTCGCTCTGGCCATCGTTCTTTTCGGAGACGCCACTCGCATCAGGCTCAGGCGAGTTTTGGATCGCAGCGAGTTGGCGACGCGGTTGCTTTTGATCGGCATGCCTCTCACCATTGTTCTTGGTTCATTGGTGGGTTACTGGCTTTTTGCTGGTCGCATCCCCTTTTGGGAGGCGGCTATTCTCGCCACCATCCTGGCCCCCACCGACGCCAGCCTGGGCGCTGTGGTGGTGAACAGCAAGTTGGTTCCCGAATCCATTCGCCAGGCTTTATCGGTGGAATCTGGCTTGAACGACGGGTTGTCCATGCCCTTTTTCGTCCTTTTTCTGGCTTTGGCCGGCATCGAGCTGCACGGTTTTTCTCGCACCTGGCTCCAATTTACGGTTATGCAAATGGGTCTGGGCGTGTTGCTCGGTCTGGCTATCGGCTGGTTGGGCGGAAAGCTGTTGGAATGGTCTGAACAGAAGGGTTGGATGCACTCGGGCTCGCATCTTATCGCCTTGCTTTCTCTGGCCATCCTCGCCTGGGGGGTGGCCAACAGTGTTGGCGGCAATGGTTTCATCGCCGCTTTCGTTGCCGGAATAGCCCTGCGGTGGGCCTATAATAACGCCGTTGATCATGCCGAAGAATTCGAAGAATCCTGGGCTCATTTGTTGGTCTACTTCATTTTCTACTTCTTTGGTTTACTGGCCGCGCCCTGGTTATCGCATATCACGGCGACCATATGGCTCTATGCCGTTTTTAGCCTCACCCTTGTGCGCATGGCGCCTGTAGCCGTGGCCCTGATGGGCGCGCGTCTCAAGCCTGGCACCACGCTTTTCATGGGGTGGTTTGGGCCTCGCGGACTGGCTTCGGTGGTTCTGGGTCTCATTTATCTCGAAGAATTGTCCTTGATCGAGGTGAACGAGAACATCATTCTCGCTGTCATTGCCACTGTGTTGCTCAGCGTCTTGGCTCATGGCGTCAGCGCCGCGCCGCTGAGCAAGCTTTACGCCCGTTATCTTGCAGGACATGACGCCAACGCGCCGGAATTTGCGTAACAGACCTTTCACTCCTTATGTGCATGGTTTATCTGCTTATGAGAAATTCAAGCCCCCCTGTCGAACCCATTGAAGTCACCGTCACCACGCATTCGATCTTGCGCCCGACCATTTTACTGGCCTCTGCATTGGTTATTCTTATTATTCTCAAAGCCGGCAATGCGGTGGCGGGTCCTTTTCTGTTCTTTGTTTTTCTCTCCATTTTGGTGGTTCCGCTTTTCAATGGTTTGAAAAAACGCGGGCTTTCACCGGGCGTTGCGCTCTTGGTCATGCTTCTTGGCATCACGGCGGTGTTTGTTGGGCTGGGTTGGTTGGTGCTTTCGTCGTTTGCCCAGCTTCTCGACGGTCTGGAGAACTACACCCAAAGCTTTCAGGTCAACACGCTGCCCCTCGTCCAAAGCCTGCAAGCCGTTCAGCTGGATCCAGAAATCATTCAGCGCTTCAATGAGGCGTTGTTTCAGATCTTGACCAATGCGGCTCGCGGGGTGTTGAGCGGCGTTGTAAACCTGGTGGCCGGAGGCGTCATGGCTCTCATTGCTCTGGCCTTCATCATGCTCGAGTCAGAAAGTTTTGGCCGGCGATTGGAAAAAGGGCTGGGCGAAACCAATGATCTCTTTCGTCGCATGAAGCTGTTTCAGCAAAGCTTGCTGCGTTATGTGTTCGCGCGCGTGAAGCTCAATTTTCTCACAGGCGCTGGCGTTTTTGTCATGTTGCTCATCTTTGGGGTGGACTACGCGTTGCTATGGAGCGTATTGGCCTTCTTTCTGAGCTTCATTCCTTATATTGGTTTGATCATCGCTGCTATTCCCGCTCTATTGTTGGGGGTGGCTGAATCAGGTCTGACGGCGGGCGTCCTGTTGGGTGTTGGTTACTTTGTCATCAATCAGGTTATCGAGCAAGTAATCGAGCCCAGGATTGTTGGCAAAGAGATGACTCTATCGCCTACATTGACCCTATTTTCGGTGATTTTTTGGGTGTGGATCTTGGGGTCTTTGGGCGCCATGCTGGCAGGGCCGCTGGCGGCCCTCATGATTTTGCTTTTGGGCGCGTTCGACGATACGCGTTGGCTGGCTATTCTCTTTAGCGCTGAAGATTCCCCTCTCGTGACCGGCGCGCTTCCACCTTCGGGCCAAGATGACCCCGCGGCCCATGCTGGAAGCGCTTCTTCATCCGCTCCGTAAAACCGCATTGGCAAGGAGTCATTCCAATCATGAAAAAATGGGGAACCTTGATCACCATGGCCTTGGCCATGTTCATCATTGTTATTGATACGACCATCATGAACGTATCCATTTCCGCCTTGGTGGTGGATTTGAACACCACCGTGGTGGGGGTGCAGTCGGCCATCTCCATCTATGCCATGGTTATGGCTTCGCTCATGCTCATTGGCAGTCGCCTTTCAGACATTCTCGGCACGAAAAAGATATTTGTCATTGGCTTGATCATTTATAGCATTGGCACCACCCTCGCCTCGTTGGCTCCGAGCCTGTCTGTGATGATTGTGGGTTGGTCGGTGATGGAAGGCGTGGGCGCGGCGCTGATGATTCCGACGATTCAGGTTTTGCTGCGCAAGCGCTATGAAGGCGAAGACCTGGCCTTCGCCTATGGGATCGTGGCGGCCGTGGCGGCCGTGGGCGCGGCCGTGGGGCCCATCGTAGGCGGGTTTTTCACCACCTATATTAGTTGGCGTTGGGCTTTTCGCACAGAATTGGTCATCGCCATTCTTGTTCTTCTGCTCTCGCGCACGCTTATGGCCGATAAACGCTCCGAAACTCGCCCCAAATTCGATTATTTGGGCAGTCTGCTCTCTATTTTGGGTTGGTCGAGCATTGTGCTGGGGATCTTGCAGGCCCAAGAGTATGGCTTCTTTCTGGCCAAAAAGCCCTTCATGATCGGTGATCTGGCTTTTGCGCCTTTTGGCCTTTCCATCAGCCCTGTGATGGTTGGATTCGGCGTCATCATGATCATGCTCTTGTTTGCATGGGAGGAGCGGTTGGAGGCCAGCGGCGGCGATGGGCTGTTCAGACCCTCAATTTTCCAGACGCCCGGTTTGAAATCGAGCATGGCCGTGCGTTTTGTGCAGATGGCCATCATGGCCGGATTTCTCTACATTTTTCCCTTGATGCTGCAACTGAGTTTTAGCTACACAGCCATGCAAACCGGGTTGGCCCTTATGCCTTTCTCCTTGAGCTTGCTGATCATGGCCATCTTGGGCGCCAAACTTTCGGCCAAGTTTTTCGCCAATCGCATCATTGTGGCGGGTTTTGTGTTGGCTACGGCCGGTCTGGGCGTGATCGGCGCATCCATCAAGCCGGATATTCGCGCGACCGACTTGGCCGTGGGAGCCCTGTTTGGTTTAGGTTTGGGCCTCATCAATTCGCAGATTTTGAACTTCATTCTCTCCTCGGTGAAACCCGAACAAACGGCCGAGGCCTCGGGCGTGAACAGCACCTTCGAACAGCTTGGCAACGCGATCGGAGTGGCGCTCATTGGCACGATCTTGCTGGCCGCGTTGACGGCAAGCGCCGGCGAAGGCATTCAGGCCAGTGCGATCATTCCTCAAGAGGCCAAGGCTGAAATGGCCGCGGCCGTGGAAGACGGCGTGCAGCTGGTTTCCAATGAAGTTATCGAATCGGGCCTGGATGAGAGCGGCGTAGACGCAAACATCCGGCAAGAGGTGTTGCGGATTTACAACCTGGCCCGCACTCAGGCTTTTAAGGCGGGCGTAAGCCTTCTGGCGTTTTTCTCCCTCATTGCCCTCATCCTGGCCTTTCGACTTCCCAAACGAAAATTGGTAAGCGCATGATGCGATCTCCTTTCTCCGAGAGGCGTTTTTTCGCCTTCGACCCCAAGAATTTAAGCGAAGATGTGGGCGCGGGCCCGAGATCCCTCATGCGCTTCACCCTCATTTTGTTTGAAGAACATCCGGCTTCGAAAAAGCTGAAAAGAGATGGCGTCACCGCGCTGCATGTTTGGGGAAGCCTATTCTTTTCAGGCGCTTACACTTTGCAAGAGCGTTTGGATAAGACCCGCGCCTTTGAAACGATTCCGCGACAAGATCTTTTCCCCGCCACCGCGGCGTTCGGAGAATTCAATCTTCGGGCTATTCGAGCCGCGGAAATGTGGCCGGCGGAAACGAACCATGGATTGACTTAATTCTCACTTTAAGGAGACGCACATTCAATATGGAAATTTGGAACAATGCATCAACCGGCATGAAAGCGCTCATAATCGTAGTGGTTATCGCTGCGCTCATCGGCGTATACGCCTTATTGGCGGGCGCATTTGGCGGTTCGCCTCCGCCCGCACCTCCGCCTGCAGCCACCGAAGCGCCTGAGCCAGAGCCGCCGGCCGACCCTTCTGAAGCGTTGGAGGGGCGCACATGGCTCTTGTTGAACACTTTGCCCGACACCGAGATCACCGTCGCTTTCGTACGGGGCAAAGTGTCGGGTTCGGCGGGTTGCAACAAATTTACAGGCAACTACCAAACCAGCAGCGACGCTACCATGCGCATCAGCGATTTGGCCGGAGGTCGCATGGCCTGTGACCAACCCATCATGGACCAGGAAACGAATTTTCTAACCGCATTGGGTTCGGCCACATCTTTCCAGGTGCAAGATGATCAGCTCACCCTTCACACGGGTTCTGGCGCGCTGCAATTTCGAGCAAAATGAGCGCAACGCGACATACAAGCTTTGCCAACGCTGTTTCGCATCTTAGATCCTCGCGATCTTAAGATATATCTCAAATTCCACAGGAGACCCAATTCTATGAATTTCTGGAGCAATGCCTCGCCAGGCATGAAAATCCTCGTCGTCGCGGTCATTGTGGCCGCGCTCATCGGCGTTTTTTATCTGCTATCCGGCGGATTCGGCGCGCAGCCCGAGCCGACGCCAACCCCGGTCGCTTCCGTTCCCACCACGGCTCCCACGGCCACCGACACCCCAGTCCCCACGCCCGAACCCTCAGAACCGCCGGTTGCGGTCATCAGTGGACCGACCCAAACCCTGGTTGGCGAGGCTATCACCTTGAGTGCGGCCGATTCGCGCGCAGCCGAAGGAAGCGAAATTGTTAGCTACCAGTGGGACCTGGGCGATGGTGTGCAATCCACCAATATGGAAGTGACGCACACCTACCAAGAGGCGGGCGAATACGAAGTTTCGCTCACCGTCGTCGATAACAACGGGCTCGAGAACCGCTCCACCATCAAGCTCACGGTGGAAGAGCCCACCCCCACCCCGACGTCCACTTTCGAACCCACCGCCACGCCCGAACCCCAACCCACCAATACGCCCGAACCCACCGCCACGCCCGTCGACCCTTCGGACGCACTGGAACGACGGGAATGGAAGTTGTTGAACACTTTGCCCGACACCGAGATCACCATTCTCTTTGTGCGCGGCAAGGCGACCGGTTTTGCAGGATGCAACGAGTTCAGGGCCAATTATCAGACCGCCAGTGACGGTTCGATTCGCATCACCGACATTCAAGCCGGACGTCAGGTTTGCGAGCAACCCATCATGGAGCAGGAGCAAACTTTTCTGGACGCGTTGGCCGAGGTCGTGTCTTTCGAGGTTTTGGGCAGCCAGGGCAAACAATTGACCCTCACCGCTCCCACCGGTCTTCTGCAGTTTGAGACCGAAGAATAAAAGCGAAGCGACAGGACAATCCACACATCCTCTTCATATAGGAGCAACAACATGACCAAAGAAGCGAAAAGCGAATTGCAAGCAGCCGAAAAGTCTGACCTGGCCGAAGGACTGGACGCTCTGGAAGCGGCCGCGATCGCAGACGATATGAGTCGAGCGGCTTTGGCCGCGGGCGCAAGCGATATTACTCGCGGCGTTGACGCGGTGGCCGCGGCCGAGCGAGCAGCCGTGTTGAGCGAGGTGGTCGCGGCCGCTGGCGTGGCCGACGTGAGCCAGGGCATTGAATTGCTGGTTAGTTCCGAAGACATCGCGGTGCAAAGCGAGCTGGTCAAGTCCATGAGCGAGCAAGATCTTAGCCTGGGTATGAACATGGCCGCTATTGCCGGTCAACTCGAAGCTGTGGCCGATGTCGCGCTCATGCTAGAAATGCCCACCCTGGCCGAATTCCTGGATACAAAGAGCGACGAGTTGCAAGACATGGCGGTGGAGACCATCATGCGTTTTAGCGCCGCGCGCGCGTTGGCGGCCTCCATGCGCGAGACCGGCGTCGATGTCGCGGCTTTGGGCGCGAACGAAGTGGCCGAAGGCCTGACTCGGATGGCCGTTTCCGGGGAAATGGCTGCCCAGAGCGAGGCGTTGGCCGAGGCCGGCGCTGAGATGGCCGCCATGGGCATGGCCGGAGTCGCGGTCTCTGAGGGCCTGCGCGAAGGCGCGGCCGAATTGGCGGCTGAGGGAATTGCTCAGATGATCGATCGCGACGAAGAACCCAAATCTTCTTAGTCTAATTGAATCGGGTCGGCGATCCTTCACAAATCGCCGACCCGATATCTAGTCGGTTCGGAGGGCGGGCCGGCGCGACTCGCGCCGATGAGAAATCGTCCGCTCAGATCAAGATAAAGAGAGCACCGCAGTTCATCCCGATCAAGCGATTTTCTTCACTTATAGGTGTCAAGTTATTCATAATGACTACTTTAGCGCCGCCAAAGCCTAAACGCACCATTCGCTCTTTCATGCCTATTCTCGAGTGGCTTCCTGCTTACGACAAATCCTGGTTTCGTTGGGATGTCGTCGCCGCCCTGACCGTGTGGGCGTTGTTGGTTCCAGAGGCTATGGCCTATGCCGGCATCGCGGGCATGCCGCCGCAGACGGGCCTTTATACAGCGCCATTGGCGTTGGTGGGTTACGCCATTTTTGGCACGTCGCGGCATCTCAACGTGGGGCCCAGTTCGACCGTAGCCATCCTATCATTCGCCATCATCGGCGCGATAGCGACCGGTTCCAAAGAATTCGTTGTTTTCACCACGGGCCTTGCTCTCATGACCGGCGTCTTGCTCATTCTCTCGGGGCTGCTGAGATTGGGCGTATTGGCTGATTTTCTTTCAAAGCCGGTCTTGAGCGGCTTCATTGTGGGTTTGGCCATCACCATTGCTTTTGGCCAGTTGGGCAAGATTGTTGGTTACGATGTCGAGGCGGCCGGTTTCTTTCGCGAGGTGTTGCAGTTCGTTTTCGATATTCGAAAGCTTCACATCCCCACTTTGATTGTGGGGGTGGGCAGTTTGGCCGCGCTGTTTTTGCTGCATGCGTACGCTCCTAAAATTCCCGCCGCCATCACCGTGCTCATCCTGGCCATTATCGTCTCCGCAGCGTTGAATTTGAACAAAGCGTATGGCGTGCACATTGTGGGGGAAATTCCCGCGGGACTGCCGCCTTTTGGGTTGCCGGATATCTCGGTGCGCGATTATATGAAGCTGATTCCCGGCGCGGTGGCCGTGGCTTTGGTGGGGTTTGCTGAATCGGTGGCCGCGGCCCGCTCTTACGCCACCCGGTTTGGATATGAGGTGGACGCGAATCAGGAGATGGTCGGCTTGGGGGTCGCCAACCTGGGGGCGGGCGTCAGTGGCGGCTTTGTGGTGGATGGCAGCTTATCCAAGACCGCGGCCTCGGTTGGCGCGGGCGCGAGATCACAGATGGTTTCCATCATCGCCGCCATTTTCATTATCATCACCGTGCTTTTTCTAACGCCCCTTTTCTATAGCCTGCCCGAGGCCACTTTAGGCGCAATCGTCATTCATGCGGTGTGGAAGCTGATCAGTTTTCACAAACTCAAGCGTTATTGGATCGTGCGGCGGGGCGACTTTTGGGCTTCGTTGGTTGCGCTGGTGGGCGTGCTGGTGTTGGGACTATTGGGTGGGTTGTTGCTGGCGGTGGTGCTCTCTTTGCTCACCTTGCTGGCTTCGGTCAAGAACCCTCACGCCGCTATCCTGGGCAAACTACCTGGCCGCACTGCTTATCGTAGTTTGGAAAACTTTCCCGACGCCGAAACTTTCCCCGGTCTGCTTATTTTTCGTTTTGACGCCCTACTCTTTTTCGCCAATGCGCCCAATTTTCGCGACCTGGTGCGCGTGGCGTTGAACATGACGCCCGACACCAAGGTGTTGCTCGTCGATGCCGATCCTATCAACTATGTGGATGTGACGGCCATTGATATGCTGGAAGAGCTTCATAATGAACTGAAGGAGCAGGGCGTCGAGTTGTGGTTTAGCGGCGTGATGAAGGATGTGTTCGATACGATGGATCGGGCCGGACTGGTCGAGAGAATTGGGCGCGAGCACTTTTTCACCTCGATTCAAGTCGCTGTAGAGCACTATTTGACCCCATCTTCAGAATCGATTCACTACTGATTATAAGTTAGCTTCCAATTTTTACAACTTTTATACATCGTTTTGGCTCTATCGAGATGTTTTCGAGCATGCTAGAATGAGGATGCGATTCTTGGGCTACCATAATCGGGTTGGCGGAAAGGTCAGCCACCATCCCCCGGCCTTTCCGCCATCTTTCATTTTTCGCCATCATGATTCAATAGTCGTTCTTTTTATTCCTTTCTCTCAAGGAGACGTTCAAATGACGTATTCAGAACAAGAACACACCATGAACTACGCCTTGTTGTTCGCGGGCATCGTCTCGCTGGTTATCGGCGTCTTGTTGTTGACGCAGACCACGGCGACGCTGGCTCTGATCATGCTGCTGGTCGGCCTCTCGTGGTTTATTCAAGGCGTCTTTAATCTCATGAGCATTTTTATGGATAAATCGCAATGGGGTTGGAAGCTGTTTGGCGGCGTCATTGGCGTCGCCGCGGGTTTGTTGGTCTTGCGCAACCCCATCGAAAGCACGGCCGTGGTGCCGGCCGCGGTGGCGCTTATCATGGGCGTTTTTGGCCTTCTCATTGGCCTTTCCGGCCTCATCGAAGCTCTCCAAGGCGGCGGTTGGGGCGTTGGCGTTTTCGGCGTCGTCGCCATTCTTGTGGGTCTGCTCTTCATGTTCAATAGCTTTGTGAGCGGGCAGATTTTGGTTTGGATTTTGGCGCTTCTTTTGGTCGTTCAGGGCGCGTTGGGTATATACTACGCTTATAAGTATCGGTGAATCTTGCCATGTTAGACCAATGAGCCGGCGAAGGTTTGCACTGGCCAAGCAATTCACCGAACCCGTGGTGTAGTCGTTCAAATTGTATCGTTTTTTTCTCATTCATTTTCATTACATAAGGAGCTGAATTATGGCAAAGCAACGACCCTTTGGCGTCACTTTACTGGCCATTTTGGCGGGGATCGCCGCTGTGTTGGCGGGCATTCACACCTTGCAATCTTTGGGCATCCTGCCCTTCTTCATCGGCCCCTTCCCGGTGCGCGGTTTTAGTCTTTGGAACGCGATTATGTGGGGCTTGATGGTGTGGGTGTGGGTGTGGTTGGTTCAAATGCTGTGGCGCGTGGACCCTCAGGCCTGGCTGTTTTTGGTGGTCATCACCATCTTCAATATGGTGGTCAACTTCACCTACCTTGTTGGCAGGGCGGAGTGGTCGGATGTCAGCCTCAGCTTTCTGATCAATGCGCTCATTCTACTCTATTGCATGTTGCCCAACGTGCGCGAGGCCTTTGGCCAAACCGGCGATAATCAGTAACCAACGCGACGGCCTTTTAGCGACCTTTTCAGAGAGATGGCGACAGCGCGTTCCCCAGCGCTGTCGCCATTTTTGGGTTCGTCAAAATCCGTCCGCCCAATCAACCATCAAGCCCTAGATAAAGATGTCTCACTTTGTTTCTTCTTCCTTTTTGGCAGCGCGCCCGCGTAAAAGGAGGGCGATGGGCGAAAGCAGCAGCGAAGCAGCGAGAAAGGCCAACAGGAAAATAGCGGCTGCGCCCACGGCCTGCGCCTGCATCTGGCCCGGCCAATCGGCCGCAAACCCCGCGGCGGCGAAGAGACCGGTCACGCCCTGACCGACCACGCCCAAGTATTGTTCTGTTCCCACACCGTTGAACCCTACGCCTGCGGTTCCATCTGCAAACAGCCCTACGGCCAGTAAACCCCATCCTGCCGGAAGACCGAATGTCGCGAAGACGCCGCCTTGATCTTGCAACCGTAGACGATCCTCCAGTAGAAAAATCGCCAGCATCATGAGCGCGGCGGCCGCCGCGCCGATGAGCAACGCCATTTCGAGAGGAACAAAGGCCGCGCCGGCCATCCCCGCGATGCACCCAGCCACCACTCCGCGCGCGGTGTGCAAAGATGCTGGACGGGCCAGTCCCAACCAGCCCAAAACCAGCGCAGCCAAACCGCCGCCGGCCGCGGCCATCCACGCGTTGAGCGCAATTCGGGTTGCGTTCAACGTCTCCCAGTTGGTCAATGGCCAGGCCAGTAGCCAACCGATTGAGCCGACCAATATCAATCCCGCGCCCAAGGCGCTCATCCAGACCCCCGGCGCGGCCGCCTCCGATTCATCACTGGCCGGTCGCCGATCCAGAAAGATGAACATGGCGGCCAGAGCCGCGCCTCCGCCCAGCAAAAAGAGAAACGCGCCGCCGACATCCACGAACCCGTGTCCCGCGGCTATATTGACGCCCAAATTGGCCAGCCAGCCGCCGCCTTGCACCCAATTCGCAACCGCGGGATAGCCCACCGCCGCGGTCAGCAGGCCAAACAACACTGTTATCAGCGTGGGCGCGCGGCCACTCAGAGCCAGCATGGGCAACATCGCGGCCGTGGTCGCGAACGGCAACGCGGATAGAAAGAGGGCGTAAGTTAACGCGTTTTGCACATCCCGCATAAAAAACCCGGCCCAACCAGCCATGCCCCAGGTTGCGGCCCAGTCCTGAGTCAGAGCGGTCCATTCCCAAACCAGCGCCTCGAATTCGGGATTGTCGTATTGCAGGCCAATGCCGCCGTAATGCAAAGCGAAACCTACGGCCAGATAGGCCGTAGCGGCCAGCGGGAACGCGGGTAGAGAGGCCAATAGGACGCGGCGCGCCTCATCGTTTGGCCGGCCGCCCGCGACCACCAGGGCCGCGCCGAGCGGAATGAGCAAAGCCAGGGCCGTGGTCAGAAGTGACCACATGGGGATGATCTGCGTTTCAGGCATAGCGGAAGGGATTAGGGTATAATAGGGGACGAGCATACGCGACAATCGGCGGATTGTTTGCCTTCATGTCACTCGCTGACCGTTGATTGTTGACTGTTGTTTCCGCATCATACCAAATGCCCTCAACCGGAGCAAAAGCCCCTCCCCTGCTTGTCGACGCCATGTTGGGCGCCCTGGCCCGTCGTTTGCGATGGCTGGGCTACGACGCGGAGTATCGCAATGACTTGCCCGACGAAGAGATGATGGCCATCGCTCGCGAGACCGGTCGGCTGTTGGTGACGCGTGATCGCGCTTTGGCCCGACGCCGCGGGGTGCGCGCGCTTTATGTGGCTGCGACCGTCTTGGAGGAGCAGGTGGCCGCAGTTGTCGATGCGCTCGGCCCTTCGGGCGCGCGTTCGCGTTGCACCGTATGCAATGGCGAACTCGAGCGCCTGACGCCCGCGCAGGCCGCGCCCCTGGTTCCTCCCTATGTGGCCCGCACTCAAACCGAGTTCGCGCGCTGTCGCCGCTGCCGGCGCGTCTACTGGCCCGGCACGCATTGGCCGGGTTTGCAGAAATGGTTGGAGATCAAATGAGCAAATCTCTTCTTCCCGGTCTTATTGCCGCCGGCTTGATGATCCTCATCACCTGCCTGTGGACGTTTTGGGGCGTGGCCGAGATGTATTATGAGGGCTGGGGCAACCCCTTTCCCATCCCAGTCTTCTACCTTGTCCCCGCGGCGATTTGCCTGAGTCTGACCGTGCTGGCCCTGCTCTGGCCTCGTTTGGGCGGTTGGATCATTGTCATTGTGGGGTCGGTTTTCTCGGCCCTGATCCTGGGGCCTCGCGTGGCCAACGGCCGCGCGCCGCTAACGGCTCTGCTCAGTTGGATGCCGGTCACGTTGTTGGTGGTGCTGGTGGGGACGATGTTTATCTGGGAAGGACGGCGGCGTCGGAAAATCGAAGATGTCTCACCGCGCGAGCGCAGGTGGCGCCGCGGCGCGGTCGCGCTTGCCCTGGTCGCTCCCTTGTTGGTGGCTGCGGGCGTTTCGGCCTATTATTTGCCCATCGTGCTGGCCAGGGTGGATGACGGCGACCGCGGGCCGCGACGCATCGATGGCAACGGCGTGTCGTTGATCTGGGCGCCGGCCGGGCCGGGTTGGAACTGGAAACAGCCCTTTGGCGGGTATCCCGCCTGGAACAGCCTCGCGCTTTATGGGGTCGAGCCGGTGGGTCTGGAAGGCAAGGCGCGGAAACCGGATGGAAGCAACGCATCAGAGCAGGATATGATGACCACCGGCCTCTGCCGTTATCTGGACGAAAGCGGCTCGACCTTGACGCCCGAACCCCAAAACATTTGGCGCATGCCCACCACCGATGAGATCGCTCGCTCATTGGTTTTGCACGGTCAAAACGCGGGCTGCGTCTGGAACGGCGAGCCGGGTCGGTTGGATTGCGCGATAAAGGGACGCCCCGATAAGGAGACGCCCCTTTGGGCGCCCGACCAGCCGCCCATCTATTATTGGTCGGGCGATGAGTTGGACGAGAACCAGGCTTTTTACGTCAGCTACAACGGCCATGTGGGCGTTCAGCCCAAATCGTGGGGCAATCCCCGGCATGGCTACCGTTGCGTGCGCAATCCATAGTGGACTTCGATTCAGCCCGCGATGTCTTCGCCACCATCTACGAACACGATGCTGCCCGAAATCCAGCTCACCTCGGGCGTGGCCAGCGCGGCGATGGTGTTGGCCACGTCTTCGGGCGTGGTCAAACGGCCTTGTGGATTCCGGCGCAAGCTGTATTCGATCATTTGCTCGTGGCCGGGGATCATGCGCAGGGCCGGCGTGTCGGTGACTCCGGCCTGGATGCAGTTGACCAAAATGCCGCGCGGGCCTAGCTCCATGGCCAGTTGCCGCGTGTGCGATTCGAGCGCCGCCTTCGCGGCCGACACCGCGCCATAGCCCGGCACCACGCGATGCGAGCCTTCCGAAGTCATGGACCAGATGCGGCTGCCGCGACCCAGCATCTCCTCCCGCACCAGGTCTTGCACCCAATAGACCAGAGAATGGGCCATCACTTCCAGGGTCATATCCATGGCCGCCTTATCGATCGCGTCCTGCGGTTCGTCGGCGATGAAGGGCTTGAGCGTGCCAAAGGCCAGCGAGTGCATCATCAGCCAGATGTACGGCTCGCCCGAAGCCTCCAGTTCGGCCTTCATTTTGCCCAGCGCGCGCTTGCGTTTGCGCTCGTTGGTCGCGTTCATATTGAAGAACACGGCCTTGCCGCCCGCGGCCTCGATATCGGCGATGACCTCGCGCACGCGGGGCATGGTTTGCTTCATATCGAGATGCACGCCGAAGATGTTCATGCCCTTACGCGCGAGCGCCCGCGCGGTGGCTGCGCCAAAACCGCTGGACGCGCCCAGGATCAAGGCCCACTTGCCTTTGAGTTCGTTGTCGCTCATGGGTTCGTTGATTCCTCCATTGATTTGAGTTTGAGTGTATTATAAGGCGCTGGAGCCTGGCGAAAATTGACTTCGGTCGCTTTTTGCGCCTTTTTTGACACGAATTGAGCGAATTCGACGAATTTTTTCTTGCTTTATTCGTCAAATTGGTGTTCATTCGCGTCAAGATCAAGAAAACGCCGGTGACCAGCAAGGTATTCTACCCGTATACAACCCACGCGCCAACTTGAAGTCGCGCGCGAGTGCGCGGAGGCTGCTCATGTTCCAATATCCACCCGACCGACCCCTGCTTTTTGGTCATCGCGGCGCGTCCGCTCATGCGCCTGAAAACACCCTTCCGGCTTTTCTGCTGGCCGCGGACATGGGCGCGGACGGCGTTGAGCTGGATGTGCAGCGCACGGTCGATGGCCGGCTTATCGTCATCCACGATCGCATTCTAGGGCGCACCGAAAGCGCCAGCGGCGCGCTGCGCGATTGGACCTTCGCGGATTTGCGCTCGCTCGACGTGGGCGAGTGGTTCGGCCCGGAATACTCGGGCGTGCGCATGCCCACGCCTGAGGAAGTGGTGGAGGCTGTAGGCGGCCGTTTGCTGCTCAATTTCGACGTGGTCAACGATTCGCCCCGTCTCGACGGCGTGGAAACGCTCATGGTCGATCTTTTCCGCCGCATGAATTTGTTTGACCGCGCCATGATTTCGTCCTTTAATCCTCGCGTGCTTTGGGCCATCAAAAAAGCCGAACCGCGCATCATGCTGGGCGCGACCTGGGGCGATTTCTTGCCTTGGTATCTGCGCTGGGCCTGGTGGCGACGCTTGCTTCGCCCCCATGCCCTGCATCCTCAATACACGCTGGTCACGGCCGGGTTCGTGGCCCGCGCACATGCACGCGGCCAGCGCGTGCACACCTGGACCGTGAACGAACCGGACGACATCGCCCGTATGAAACAGTTGGGCGTAGACATGATCATGGGGGACTATGTGGATCGATTGGTGAGCGTGGCAAGAACAAAGGGGCAGTGGGATGATGGATGATGGGTCATCACCACGTTCGACCAAAGAACCATTGTGATCTAAGCACATTTTGCCGCGCCGGATACAGATAAAAATATCGATGTCAAAGCTCATGGCATCGGTTTCCCCGCAACGCGTTCATGATCTCATTTACCGCTTGGTTGACAATACTGTCAATGTGTCTCCACATCGCATTCGCATTTTCGGACAAAAGATGCCGCCCCCTTCTGCATGTGGGGGAATGCATGCAGAAGAGGGCGGCGAGGGCGGGAGAGTGGCGAGAGTTCCTGAAATGGAGGTTGCTTCAGCCCTACGGCTTTGCAATGACGAATAGTAAATGCACGAGGCTCAGTCTTCTGTGGCTCCGACGCTCACTTCACACAATGCGTCGTCCACCCGCAGGTAAAGCGTGAGCCCGAAGTGATCGATGTCGTAGCTCTCGTAAAGCGGTTTGGGCGTCTTGTCGAGATCGACGCGCCAGGTGCGAGTCTTATCGGATGGGACCGTGCGCCTGCTCTTAGACGAGGTCAGGGTTGTGTCTTGGGGGTGATCGTAGCCGTTGCCCGACCAGATGACTTTGCTGCCAAGTTTGTACCAATCGATGCGGGCCTTATCGTAGCCAGGCATCTCGGGCCAGTAGAAAACAACGCGCTCGATCACCGCTTTTTCGTCGCTCTCGTTCACCACATCAGCCAACAAATTGTCATGTTTCGATGCGTGAAAACGCAGATTCTCGACAGACACCTGGGTGCAGACGTTATCCGCCACCGGTGTTGGCGTGAGCGTGGGCGACGGCGTGGGCGTGGATGGCGGAGGCGGGTCACTGCATGTGCTGTCAGAAAGAATGGCTTTGAGCGCCTCGGCCAGAGCATTGGCATCGGTGGCTGGATAGGCCTGGCCGTCGCCTTGAACCGCGACATATTCCAAAATATCGGCGTTGAAGATGCCGCCCGCTTCCGATTGCACAGCTACGCTGTAGACCAATGCTTCGGGCAACGCCGCCTTTAGATGCTGAACGCCCAGCATGGCGTCGGCCAATGTTTCGCCTGCGCGCTCGTTATATATGGGGAAGTATTGCCCCATGTTTCGCACCTGTGCCGGCGTATAGAAGTTTCCTGCATTGTCGTATAGGCTGATGGGCTGCACATAACGGTCGGGGAAGCCATGTTCATCGAGATCGATGGTGGGCACGCCGTCCGATAGCAGGATCACCACAGGTCGGTTGGCGGGTTTCCAGGCTTGAGGCAGATACTCGGCTACGGCCTCAAGCGCGGCTCCTGTGGGCGTGCCGCCCGATGCATCCAACGACAGCAAACGTCTTTCAAAGCGATTGAAGTTGGTGGTGAATTTCTGCACCAGGCGAATATAGGCGGGATAGAGCGGCGGATCGCCTCGTCCGTTGCCGGCGCCGTTGAAGGTGACCAGAGCCACGCGGCTGCCGTTTTGTTGTTCGGCCACGACCTGATTCAGGAGGAGAATGGCCTGCTGAGCGGCCTCAAGCTTGGTTCCCGCGCCCACATAGGATTGATCCATGCTGCCGGAGATGTCCAGGAGGTAAAGGAGATCAACGGGTGTATTTTCGCATACGGGCGGCGTGGGTTCAGGTGTTTTCGTCTTAGAGGGTTCGGGCGTCTTGGTGCGCTCAGGGGTCTTGGTGGATTCGGGCGTCTTGGTATGTTCAGGGGTCTTGGTGGATTCGGGCGTCTTGGTGTGCTCAGGGGTCTCGGTGTGTTCGGGCGTCTTGGTGCCCTCAGGTGTTTCGGTGTGTTCGGGCGTCTTGGTGTGTTCAGGGGTCTCGGGGCGTCTTGGTGCGCTCGGGTGTCTTGGTGTGTTCGGGCGTCTTGGTGTGCTCAGGGGTCTCGCTTGGCTCAGGCGTAGGCGTTTCCTCGGCTCCACTCACACTCACTTCACAAAGTGCGTCGTCCACTCGCAGGTAAAGTGTGAGCCCAAATTGTTCGATGCCGTAGCTTTCATACAGTGGTTTGGGCGTCTTATCGAGATCGACGCGCCAGGTGCGCGTTTTGTGCGCGGGCACTGTGCGCTTGCTTTTCGATGAAGTTAGTGTGGTGTCTTGCGGATGATCATAACCGTCGCCTTCCCAAATGGTTTTATCCTTGAGTTTGTACCAATCGATTCGCGCCTTGTCGTAGCCGGGCATTTCGGGCCAATAGAAGATGACCCGTTCGATAACGGCTTTCTCATCGCTTTCGTTGACCACATCGGCCAGGAGGTTGTCGTGCTTTGATTCATGGAATCGGAGATTTTCGACGCGAACCAAGCTGCATATTTCGTCTTCGATCGGCGTTGCAGTGGCGGTTGGTGAAGGTGTGAATGTGTGGGTTGGCGTGGGCGAGGGCGAGGGTGTATTCGTTGGGGTGGGAGAGGGCGTGGGCGAGGGTGTGAATGTGTGGGTTGGGGTGGGAGAGGGTGTGGGCGAGGGTGTGGGCGTGCTGGTTGGCGTGGGCGTAGGTGGTGGGGTGGGGGTGGCTGTTGGCGTGGGTGTAGGGGTGGGCGTGGGCGGCACGCGATCCGCGAAGTCATATCCCACGCCGTCGACGCCAGCGCTCAAGGGAATCGACGTAATGGTGTTCGCGTCGCTGATCACGCCGCCGGCGCTACCCACAATCGCGGCCGTGCTTTCCCACCCCACCCGGTCTTGTTCTGTCAATGTGTAGTCGCCGGGTAAGAGATTGGCGAACAGGTAGTTGCCGGAGCTGTCGGTGAAATCGGTGAGAGAAACGTTTTGGCCCAGATAATCGACGCCGGTGAGGGTGAGGAGAATGCCCATCAGAGGGTTCTCACCCGCGTCGCGCACGCCGTTCCCATTGAGATCATCGAACACGTTCCCGGCCAATGAGGCGTAGCGAGCGTCGCCAAAGTTGACATTGCTCTGATTCGCGCCTGAAGTGAGTCCGCTCAGCGTGATGGCGTCGGGCGTGGTGCTGAAGTAACCGCTCAAGGTCTGCGCGGTCACCTGGTGGCTGCCAGGGAGCAGATTGTCGAAGGCATAAGTTCCGTCGCTGGCCGTTGTGGTGGACGCGCCGTTATCCAGGCTGACCGTGACGCCGGCAATGCCGAGTTCGCCCGCGTCGAAGGTCTGATTCACATTTTGGTCGTCGTAGACCGCGCCGCTGATGCGAACGGGCAACGCGTCCGCGAAGTTGTTGTTTTGGCTGTTGTCACCCGACGCCAGAACGATGTTGCTGATGGTGTTGGCGTCGGTGGCCGTTCCGCCTGTGGTTCCGGGATTGGCTGCGACGCTGAGATAACCGGCTGGATCAGTTTCCTGCACCGAGTAGTCGCCGGGAAGCAGTTGCTCGAAGAGATAGCTGCCGTCGGCCAGGGTGGTCGTGGCCACGCTGACGGATTGGCCCAGATAGTCTGCGCCGCTCAGCGCGACGGTCACGCCGGCAATGCCAGGTTCACCCGCATCGCGAGCAGCGTTGCCATTGACATCTTCATACACCACACCCGCCAAGTCCGCGTAGCGCGCATCGCCAAAGTCTTGCGTAAGCGCGTCGCCTGAAAGCAGGGTGAGGGTGATGACATCGTCGGTGGTGCTGAAATAGCCGGCCGGGTTGGTTTCGGTCAGGGTCCAGTTGCCCGGCCAAATGTTGCTGAAGCTGAACGAGCCATCGGTCAGGGTGGTGTTGGTGTATGTGTCGACGCCGTTGCTGAGAGTGATGGTGACGCCGGGGATGCCGTTTTCGCCCGCGTCGCGCGCGGCATTGGCGTTGGCGTCCTCGTAGACCACCCCGCTAACGCTGGCAAGGCGCGTGTCGCCGAAATCGTTGTTGTTGCTCGCCTGGCCCGCGGCCAGAGGGATGCCGCTAATGGTGTCGGCGTCGGTCGCGACCCCGCCTGTGGTTCCCGGATTGGCCGCCACACTGAGATAACCGGCCAGATTCGAGGCCGTGACGGTGTAGGTCCCTGTCGCCAGTCCCGTGAATCCGTAGTCGCCGTCAATATCGGTGGTGGTGGTGATGGTCGTGGCGCCGTCGAACAGCGCGAGCTCAACGCCGGCAAGCCCTCCCTCTCCCGCGTCGCGCACGCCGTTCGCGTTCCGGTCTTCATACACGCTTCCGCATATGCCGCCGCCACCGCCGCCGGGGTTGCCGAACACGCGGAAGATGCCATCAACATCTACGAAGGAAAGCTTGCCTCCGGCCGGCGTGGCCATAGACTCGACCGAGGTGCCTGTGTCATACGACCAGAGAAGCGTTCCATCGAAAAGATCGTAGCCGTTGACGAACAGACTGGCCGAGGTGCGATAGAGCACGCCGTTGGCCGCGGTTTGCCACCACCAACCGCCATCCACGCCGCTATCGGTGTAGCTTTTCGTCCATGTGACATTGCCCGTGGCCGCGTCCAGCGCCACCAGCATCTTATTGGCCGAGTTACCCGGTTCGATGAGCCATTGCAACACACTACCCCCATACACGAACGTGCTGGAGTTGAAAGGCCAGGCCGGGTTGGATGGCGTATACACCCAGGCCACCGCGCCCGTCGTCGCGTTCAACGCGTAAAGCTCATTGGTTCCGTTGCTATAGGTGACGGGCACATAGATCAGCCCATTCTGCACGGTGAGATGGGTCTCATAGTTGACATTGGACACGGCTCCTGCGGGCAAAGGAAAATGCCAGGCCACGGTTTGGGTGGTGCGGTCGATGGCATAAAGCCCCTCATTGGTCGTCCCCAGGTAGATCAGATTTCCCGACACCAAGGGATCAGACCCGGCGTTGATGGCTGCGGTGACCACATCGGTGGACCAAAGCACCGCTCCGCTGGCCGCATCGAGCGCATAAATGGACGACGTGACTTGAGAGAAGTCAGGCGTGTAATGATCGACGGCCACATACACTTCGCCATTCACCACGACAGGCGAGTAGATCTGAGGCGAGCTCGCGTCGCTGATGACATTGGTCATCCAGTTGACCGCCCCATTCGCCTGAGAGCGATTCACCACATTGCCCATCCAGGTTCCATAATAGATGTTTCCCCCCCATAGCGCGGGCGTCGAAAATTCATTGTCTCCTTCAGTGGGCCCTAGCGGTTGCTGCCAAACCACCGTCTGCGTGTTCATATCCAGGGCCATAAACTCGGCGTATGTTCCCAGATATGCGGTCTGCCCAATGACGACGGGGTTTGCAATGACATAACCATTGGGGTCCGAACGCACCCATTCTTGGGTGAGGGGGGGCGCTAAAGCGGTTTCCACGCTATTGAATCCCGTATGCGCTGCGTCATATGCGAACATGGGCCAATCGCCGATCTGGCCGCCGCCACCGCCCAGATTCGCACAGGGATTGGCCTGAGGTTGGAAAAAAGCCGATGTCCGGACCGAATTTGGCGACGGTGCGGGTTGCAAAGAGGAAAGCGTCCGAAGATAGGTGCTGATCAATGCGCCTTCCGCGCTGGGATACACGCGCGCTCGCACCCTATCGCCCACTCGTAAGTCTTGCAAGCCGCCCGGTCGAGCCGAACGGGTGAGTATGCGGCTGTTGGGCGGCGTCTCTAAACGCAAAACGCCGCGATCGGTGCGCAGGGTCACGGTGTTCCCTTTGATGGCGGTAATGACGCCGGAGACGGCAAAGGCCCGTTGACTTTTGTTGATCTGGGGGTGTTCGCTCATTCTGGCCTGAGCCAGAGAATTCGAGGCGGCGATGCCCGCCAGAAAGAGCAATAATATGGCTGCGCCAGCCCATAAACGCAGGGGGAAAGCAAGTCGATTGCACCGCTTCATAAAAGAGACTCCTCCAAGTGTGGTGTTTTGTCACAATAACTTTCCCCTCATTATGCGCGTTCATTCTGTATTTTACATCGGCAAACCCGCCAATTCGCTCCTATTCCTTTGGCCAATAATTCACTGTCCTAACGACCAGGTTGGCCCGATGGATGAGGAGGCTCTCTCAGGCTGCGCCAGCGAATTGAGCCGGTCAGTCTCCCTGGCCCCGCCCGATCAGGGGCAGATAATAGCTTTGGATGGTGGGCGC
>JAADII010000174.1 GCA_013151415.1 Chloroflexota bacterium | reverse complement strand
CGCGCCAATCTTCGGGCTTGGTGATGCCGCTATCGGCCCATGAGACCTCGAGGGTGCCGCTGCGCTGGAACACCTGGGCGATGTTCACCAGGTTCGCGCCCTGCTCGCGCGAGGCCAGCATCTTGGGCACCCAGGCGATGCCAAACTCCGCGTCGCCCGAAGCCACCACCTGTTGCGGCACGATTTCCACCGCGCCTTCCAGGATGGTCACATCCAGACATTGCTCTTCATAGAAGCCTTTGGCCTGGGCTGCATAATAACCTGCAAACTGCGACTGTGTCACCCATTGCAACTGCAAGCGGATTGGGATCAACTCGTCGCAACCCTCCTTGGGCGCTTCCGCTGCTTTGGTTGGCTCGGCGGGCTGAGCGGCCGGCGCTTCGGTTGCGGCCGGCGCCTGAGTGGGCTGTTGAGCCGGCGCCTCGGTCGCTTCTTTGCCGCCGCACGCGGCCAGCGCCAACATGAGCAGCAGCAACGCCGACAGCAGAATTAGAGATCGTTTTGAGTTCATAGCATCTCCTCCTGTGAGAGTGGAAAGATGGAAGGGGTGGTGGAGAAAGGCGAGAAGGGCTGAACGAATGATGGGCCTTTGGCGTCGATATGCGCCTTGTGGTCCATGTTGGTTTGGCCGCTCATTACACCCGGTTCGAGCGACGTCGGGTTTTGGCCGCGATTTTCAAAGCCGCGGTTCTCAATGCCGTTCGGCTTTGCGTTGTTCGAAATACCAGGGAATGACCGCTCTCTCAACCGCTACGATGATCAGATAGAAGGTGATGCCCACAATACAGGCGATGATGATGGCCGACCAGGCGTTTTCGAAGCGGAACAAAGCGGCCTCTTGCGTGATGAAGACGCCCAAGGCCGAGCGATTGCCGCCGAAATATTCGCTCACCACCGCGCCGATCATGGAAAGAGCGGCCGCGATCTTGAAGGCGTTGAAAATATAAGGCAATGCATTGGGCGTGCGCAGCTTCCACAGAATCTCGACCTCGCTGGCCGCATAAGAGTGCATAAGCTCCAGCGCGTTCTTATCCACCAGGGTGAGCCCGCGTATGGTGTTGATCATCACCGGAAAGAATACGATGACCGCGACGATGATCATTTTTGAAAGCGGGTTGTCCACGCCAAACCAATTGTTTACGATGGGCGCGAAAGCCAGAATGGGCACCGAGTTGGCCGCGATCGCGAAAGGCAGAATGGCCTCGTTCACCGCGACCCAACGCGCGGTGATGAACGCGGCCAAAATGCCCAGGCTGCACCCAATGAAAAAGCCGCCCAAAGCCTCCTTGGTGGTGAACCAGCCGATATGAACCAGGCGTTCGA
Organism: Chloroflexota bacterium; assembly: GCA_013151415.1. Taxonomy (GTDB): domain Bacteria; phylum Chloroflexota; class Anaerolineae; order J102; family J102; genus JAADII01. Next base: position 12,471 of record JAADII010000174.1, on the reverse strand, counting down.
AGTTTTCTATGAAATTGGTGACGATGGCCGAGGGCGCGGGGAGCAAAAAGCGTTCGATCTGGAAGCCGCGCACCGCGGCCTCCCACAAAACCAGCGCCGCCACGGCAACCACAATGGCGGGCATGTATTCTCGCCATACGGTCCGGCTCATTCGCGCATCCCTCCTTCGATCTCGCGTAAGGTGTCTCGCAGATGGTTGACCAGTTCGAAGTAGTGAGGGTCCTCGCGCACTTCCCAGGCGCGAGGCATGGGCAAGTCGATATCCACGATTTCGGCGATGCAACCGGGACGCGGAGAGAGCATCACCACTCTGTTGGAGAGGAATACGGCCTCGGGAATGCTATGAGTGACGAACACAATGGTGGCGCCTGTGCGATCCCAAATGTTTTGAAGCTCCAGGTTCATGCGCTCGCGGGTCATCTCATCCAGCGCGCCAAAGGGTTCGTCCATGAGCAAGAGCGCGGGATCGAAAGCCAGAGCGCGAGCAATGGATACGCGCTGCTGCATGCCGCCCGAAAGTTGCCAGGGATGGTGGTTCTCGAAGCCCTCCAGTTCCACCAGTTGAAGCATCTTTCTGGCCCGTTCGCGGCGTTCGGCCCGACCATATTTCATGAGTTCGAGAGGCAATTCCACGTTTTTGGCCACGGTGCGCCATTCATAGAGCGTGGGTGATTGGAATACGATGCCATAGTCTTGCTCGATTCGCGCTCGATAAGCGGATTTGCCGTTCACCTGCACGGTTCCTTCGGTTGGCTGGGTGAGATCAGCAATGAGGCGAAGCAAGGTGGATTTGCCGCAGCCCGACGGCCCCACCAACGAGACGAATTCATGAGGCCAAATGTCGAGATTGATGTTTTTCAGAGCCGTGACTTCGTTGGGTTGGCCCGGATTGAAGATTTTTGTGACGTTTTTCAAGGAAACGGTGGGCGTGTTGGTCATAAGCGCAAGTCCTCTCTTTACATCAACTCGGTCTCTGGATAACGACCGCTGAGCACGATTTTTTCCAACAGAGCGATGAGAACGAAGAAAAAGATGCCCACGAACGCGCTGGCGATGATGGTCGCCCAAAGGCGTTGGGGGCCGGAAATGTAATACTGATTGAAGTTGAGAATGGCTCCGCCCAGACCATCGCGAATGCCCGATGGCAATTCACCGATAATGGCGCCCACCACACTGGCCGTGGCCGATATCTTGAGGGCGACGAAAATGTAGGGCAGCGCGGAGGGAAAACGAAGTTTCCACATAATGGCCCATTTGGAGGCCGCGTAGGAATGCATCAGGTCCACTGCCGAACGCGGCGGTGATTTCAACCCGCGCAACGTGTTGATGGTGACCGGGAAAAAAGTGAGATAGGCCGATATGACCGCCACAGACACCCATCCCGCCTTGAGCCAGATGATCACCATGGGCGCAATGGCCAAAATGGGCACGGTTTGCGAAGCCACCACATAGGGCATGCATCCCCGCTCGGCAAAGCGAATATGCGCAAAGATCGTGCCCAGCACAAACCCCAAAACGCCGCCGATAAGAAAACCCATGAACGCTTCGCGGAAGGTGAAAAAGGACGCGGCCAACAGAATTTCAAATAGAGGCGGCCCGTTGCGTCGCGAAGGCTTGCCAAAGGCTTCGATAATGGTCCATACATGGGGCAGGTTCAAATCCGATGCGATTTTCAGTTTCCACATCGGCTTGTGCGAGATGCCAAAAGGGTTGTTGTCCGGTCGCCACGGGTCGCCGGCAAACCACTTCAATCCCTCCCAAAGGATCACGATGATCACAATGATAAGGATGAAGGCCAGCGCCTGACGCACCGGTTTGGGCAAGCGGCTGGAAGGTCTTTCGCTAGAACTCGTTCCTGCTCTTCGGGCTGTGGTCATAGGCGTTCGCGCGTCGGTGTCACAGGTCAGGGTTTATGCTGACTGTGCTATGAGATGGAGGGTGGGCGGGTTATAAGATTTCGGGGTTGGGGGAGCGTCGTAGAAATTGGCCGCTTCCGGCCTCGCCGAGCCAGGCGTCGCCGTCCACGATGGTCTTGCCGCGCAATAGCACCCGTTCGGGCCAGCCGCGCACGGTCATGCCCTCATAGACATTGTAATCGGTGTGCATGTGGTGAGTGGCCGCACTGATGGTGTGCTCTTTTTCAGGATCCCAGATCACGATGTCGGCGTCTGAACCTACGGCGATGGCGCCCTTGCGCGGGTAGAGCCCGAAAATGCGGGCGGGATTGGCGCTGGTGATTTCGACAAAACGATTCATGCTGAAACGGCCGCTGTTTACGCCGTGATGCCACATCACCGGCATTCGATCCTCGATGCCCGGCATGCCGTTGGGTATCTGATGAAAGCTTTCGCGTCCCAACTCCTTGCCCGGAATTCGACCTTCTTTGCCACCCTCGAACCAAAACGGGCAATGGTCGGTGGAAACGGCCTGAAGCGTGTTATTGGCCAGCGCTTTCCACAAGACTGCGGCGTCTTTGGGCTTGCGCACGGGCGGCGAGCACACATACTTCGCTCCTTCGTAATCGGGCAAGGCGAGGTGCTCCTCGAATACGAACATATATTGGGTGCAAGTCTCGCCCATAACTGGGAAGCCCTTTTCGCGACCCAAGGCCAACTGCTCGACGGCCTCTTCGCAGGTCATATGCACAACATAGAGCGGCGCGCCCGTAATGCCCGACAGCGCCACCGCGCGTCCTGTGGCCTCGGCCTCGGCCATGGCCGGATGCGCCTCCGCATGATATTTGGGCGCGGTCTTGCCTTCGGCCAGCAGCTTTTTGGTCAGCTCTGCGATGACATCGCCATTCTCGGCATGCACCATGATCAGCATGCCGTGCTCGGCCGCAACCTGCATGGCCCGAAAGAGTGTTGTGTCGTCCACCTGAAATAGCCCTTTGTAAGCCATGAACAACTTCAGGCTGGTGATGCCTTCATCCAACATGCTGGGGATTTCGGCCATCACATCGTCTCGCAAGTCGGTGATGGCAATATGAAATCCGTAATCAATGGCGGCCTTTCCTTCGGCTTTTTTGTGCCATTCCTCCACCCCTTCGCGCAGCGATCCTCCCATAGGTTGGATTACGAAATCGATGTGGGTGGTGGTGGCGCCAAACGCGGCCGCGCGATGCCCGGTGAAGAAATCATCGGACGAAACGGTGCCGCCGAAGGGCAGGTCGAGATGCGTGTGCACATCGATGCCCCCCGGCAAGAGAAGTTTTCCGGTGGCGTCGATCACTTCGGCGTCGTCCGCGGGTAGATCGCGCCCGATAAGCGCCACCTGCTCGCCTTCGATCAAGACGTCCGCCTGTACGGTGTCGCCGGCCGTGACGATAGTTCCATTTTTGATCAGCGTAGCCATGAGACCCCCTTTTGAAAATTGAGCGATTTATATGGAAGTCACTTCTGAAACCGATCATGTATGATGAACGATGAGCAATAGAACGACGGGACGATGGGGACGATGGCCAGCATCGTCCTCTCGCCCCACCGACCTATCATCTTGTGCCAGAAATCGCCAAAACCGTCGCCAGGCGCGCCTGGCGAGGCGACGGTCGATGATTTACAAATCGCAGATGCCGTCATACAACTCAGGACGGCGGTCGCGATAAAATTGCCACACGTTGCGCACTTCGCGGATCAGGTCGAAGTTCAAATCCCGCACAATCAGCTCTTCTTCATACGGATCGCCCAATCCGGGTAAATCATCGCGGTCTCCCAACGTTGTCACGAATTCGCCGCGAGGGGTGCAGAAATAGCTCTGCCCATAATAATCGTTGGGCCCAAACTCCTCCTCCACTCCCACGCGATTGATGGTGCCCACAAAGTATCCATTCGCGATGGCGTGACTGGTCTGCTCGATTTTCCAAAGATGTTGCGATAGCCCTCGTGATGTGGCTGAAGGAATGAACACAATCTCGGCGCCGTTCAATCCCAGCATACGTGCGCCTTCTGGAAAATGGCGATCGTAGCAAATGTAGACCCCCACCTTGCCAATGGCCGTTTCGAACACAGGATAGCCCAAATTGCCCGGTCGAAAATAGAATTTTTCCCAAAAACCCTTCACCTGCGGAATGTGCGTCTTGCGATATTTGCCCAAATAGGTCCCATCTGCATCGATCACCGCGGCCGTGTTGTAATACACCCCTGTGTCTTCTTCTTCATACATGGGAACGACCAACACCATGCCCGTCTCCTTGGCCAGGTCTTGCATCAGCCGGGTGGTGGGCCCATCGGGAATGCGCTCGGTGAGGCTGTAATATTGTGGGTCTTGAACCTGACAAAAGTAAGGCCCGTAGAATAACTCTTGGAAGCACATGATCTGCGCTCCCTGTTCGGCGGCCTTGCGAGCATAATCGACATGTTTGGCGATCATGGATTCCTTATCGCCGGTCCAGGTGGCCTGCAAAAGCGCGGCGCGAACAATTCTGGCCATGAGATGTCTCCTTTCAGAAATGGTGACTGCTCTCGGAAATTGAAATAGAACGCGGACCACGCCGATCTGGCGGATCTCCGCGGATTTTCACCAAAACTCTGTCTTGACAACGACGTCCAGATTTCCCAAATCCAACGTCCAAAGCCGGTCGAGCGGCCGGTGCGCCACTCGGGCTTCCAACTTTCCGACCCACGGTCTTTGGTCTACGTTGGGCGGCGCAAGCCGCTTTCGCGCCTCATAGTCGATGAGGCCGACGGCCCAAAAGAGCAAGGCTTACGCCAAGACGTCTTGTCGATTCACAGGCAAAGCGCGCCTCACGTTTCGACGCTGAACCGATGATCGCGTCGCCTTTGACGCACTTTGCGGCGAGATGGCGAGTCGAAGTACCCATGACCACGACCGCGTTTGAAACACGCGCCGCGAGAAGAATAAAGGATACTCGATTCCGTGCGATCGCGCAAAACCGTTCACCGCCAAGATGGATGATGAAACGACGTTTGCCGCCCCGCCTTCGGATCTCTGTGAAAACAGGCCATGAATCATGGCTGACGACGCAAAGGAAGCGGACGCCGCCCGGTTCGTTTCATCCACGATGCCGGAGGGCGAAGAGAGCTAAACGTCTGGTTTGGGGGTCAACCCATATCCATTTTGGCGTCTTTGCGTTAAGAATAGTCGGACTCTTTTTTTCATTCCACTTATCTAGCGTCGAACCACACACAGACGCGCAAGGAGATGACGCCAATGAGTTCAGGATCGCGAATCCTGCTCTATTCGCACGACACATACGGGTTGGGACATCTGCGTCGAAGTCTCAGCATCGCCGAACGACTCGCCAACGACATCAGCGATATTCACCAGTTGCTGGTCACGGGCTCCATGGTGGCGGGCGCATTCGCGACGCCTCCTCGTCTGGACATTGTCAAGCTGCCTGCGTTAAGCAAGCGTTCCAGCGGTCGATACAAAGCTCGCGCCTTACCCCTCACGCTCAAACAAACGCTCTCCTGGCGGGCCGATATGATCTTGCAGGCCGTGATCCATTTTCGGCCCGACATTTTGCTGGTGGATAAAACGCCCGCGGGCGTTCATGGCGAGCTCCTCCCCACTTTGCGGCAGATCAAGACCTGGTCGCCACATACGCGTCTGGTGTTGGGCATGCGCGATATCGAAGATAGCCCTGAGGCCACGCGGGCCGAGTGGCTGGCCAACGACACTCATCGCCTGTTGGATGAGGTGTATGATCTTATCTTGTTATATGGGCGTCGCGATGTGTTCGATCCTGTGGATGCGTATGGCATGAGCTCGCGAGCCGCGAGTAAATTGGTGGAATGCGGGTTTTTGCGTCGCGCTCAGCCCGAGCGCGACGCGCAACAGGTGCGCAGAGAGTTGGGGTTGAACCGGGAGGACGCGCTGGCGGTGGTCACTGTGGGCGGTGGTGGCGATGGCTATCCCATTCTCAGCGCTTATTTGGAATTGGTCGCTCGGGCCAACCCCGTCACTCACTCCTTGCTTGTCACCGGTCCGCTCATGTCGCATGCGCAGCGCCAAAGCCTCGCGCGCATGGCGCAAGGTCTGCCGGTTACTCTGCTCACGTTCACGCCCGATCTGGTCAGTTATCTTGCGGCCGCAGACCTCGTGATCAGCATGGCGGGTTACAACTCGACATGCGAGATCCTTTCACTCGAAAAACGAGCGTTGCTCATCCCTCGAGCAAAGGTGCGAGAAGAACAACGCATTCGCGCTCGGGCGTTGGCTCGTCGCGGGTTGGTTCATATGCTCGACCCACGCGATCTGTCGCCTCCGCGTTTGCAACAGGCCGTCATCGCGGCCCTCAACGCGCCTCGGCCTCGCGCGCCCTTTCCCTTTGATGGGCTGAAACGGGTCAGTGAAACCATAGCCGCGCTCTGCGGCGCGCCAGCAGAGCAAGGCGCGCTTTTCTTGCCATTGCCTTATCGGCTCGCGTTAACCATTGGCTAAAACATTTGAACTCACGGAGCATATCTTCCATGAAACCTCGCATCGCCTATATTCTCAAGATGTATCCTCGCTTTTCCGAGACGTTCATTGTCAACGAAATCCTGGAGTTGGAGCGTCAGGGCGTGGATGTTCGCATCTATTCTCTTCGCAAACCCGACGATGGGCGTTTTCACGCCAATTTGGCCCGAGTTCGAGCCAATGTGATCTATGCGCCCCAATATCCACAAATGGAGCCGGAGCGCGTGGCCCGCGCCCATGCTGTCGTGAGAAGCCATCACCCCCGGCGCTACCAGGCCTTGCGCGATGAAGTGAGCGCGCGCGGGGATGACTATGTCGTCAAACGTTTCCTTCAGGCCGGATACATCGCCGGCCACCTGCTGGAGCATCCGGTGGACGCCCTCCACGCCCATTTTGCATCCAGCGCCACGCGCGTGGCCAATTTCATCCATCGTCTGATCGGCGTTCCATACAGCTTCACCGCGCACGCCAAGGACATTTTTCATCAAAATGTGAGTCGGAAATCGTTGCAAGGCAAAATGGCCGCGGCCCGTTTTGTGGTCACCGTGAGCGATTACAACCGCTCTTATCTCCAATCGCTCATGGGTGATGAACCGGCCGACATTCGTCGGCTCTACAACGGCATCGATTTACAACAATTTCCCATAGGTCCGGAGCGAGATCGTCGTCCAGGGCTCATCTTGAGCGTGGGCCGGCTGGTGGAGAAGAAAGGGTTCGATGTGTTGATCCGAGCCTGCGCGTTGCTTTCGGAGTGGGGGCTTAACTATCGTTGTCAGATCATCGGCAAGGGCGAGCAACGCGAGGCCTTGAAGACGCTCATCGCCGAATTGCGATTGGAGAGACAGGTCGCCCTATTAGGGCCTCGACCTCAAGATGAAGTGGCGGCCGCCTATCGTCGCGCGTCCGTCTTCGCTTTGCCCTGCGTCGTGGGCGCGGATGGCAATCGCGACGGTCTGCCCACGGTGTTATTGGAGGCCATGGCCAGTGGGCTGGCCGTTGTGTCCACTTCGTTGACGGGCGTGCCCGAAATCATCGATCATAATGTCAATGGTCTTTTGGTCGAGCCGGGCGATGTCGAGGGCTTGGCGTTCGCGCTTTCGTCGCTTTTGCTTTACCATAATTTGCGTCGCGAGATGGGGCGCGCGGCCCGCCGCAAGGTGGAAGAAACCTTTGATGTGCGCAAAAACGTGGCGCAATTGAAGAAGTGGTTGGCCGAACCGGCGCGCGCCCAACGCTTGGAAGCGCCTCTCGCCTTCTCACTCTCTCAGCCTTCTCTCGAATTGCCCGCTATTCCCGTACCCGATGCTAAGGAGTTGTTGGCGGTTCTATGAAAATTCTTTATGTCAATGCCGATCGAGGGGCGCCGGTTCAGGGTCATAAAGGCGCGGCCGTGCATGTGCGAGCGATGATCAATGCATTCGCCCGGTTGGGACATCACATCACGCTCGTGGCGGCTCGTCGTGGCCCTTCCGATGGGCCTGCGCCTCGCGCCCGCCTGATCGAGGTCGCTCCGCCCAAATTGCGTCCCAAAATAGGAGACGCCGCGCGCGCCAAAGAATGGCAAGCGCAGGCTCATGCTCAGGCCTTGCAACAAGCGATCGCTCCGATCCTTGAGAACGAGGCATACGATTTCATATACGAGCGTTACTCTTTGTGGAGCGACGCGGGCGCGAAGCTGGCTCGCATGACGGGGGCGCCCCTGGTGTTGGAGGTCAACAGCCCGTTACGGCGGGAGGCAAGCCTTTATCGTCAGCTATTCGACGATGCGCTCGCAGCGCGTATCGAGCGGGACCAGTTCCAGGCCGCTCACACCATTGTGGTGGTGTCCGAGGCCCTGGCTCGCTATGTGATAGAGCGAGGCGCTCGGCCGGAGAGCGTTTTGGTGTTGCCCAATGCGGTTGATCCCGAACGTTTCCATCCCGCAGTGCGGGGCGGGGCGGTGCATCATCGCTATGGCCTTCGCGAGCGGACCATTATCGGCTTTGTGGGGCGAGTCCGGCCCTGGCACGATATGGACGCGCTGCTGGCTGCATTCGCGCTACTCTATGAAGAGTCTGACCGTTATCATCTTCTGCTGGTGGGCGAGACGCCTGAAATGGTGAGGCGAAAGATCGTCCATTTGGGGTTGAAGGATGCAGTCACGCTAACCGGCCCCATTCCTCATGATCTGGTTCCGCAATACATAGCGGCCATGCATGTGGCCGTGTCCACGCACAAGGACTCGCCCGATTTCTATTTCTCGCCTCTGAAACTGTTCGAATACATGGCCTGCGCCCGGCCTGTGGTGGCCGCAGCCTTAGGACAACAGGCCGAAATCATTCGGCCAGGCGAAAATGGCTTGCTCTATCGGCCCGGCGATCCCAATTCTTTGGCCGACGCTATCCGTGAAATGCTCTCCGACCCCGCGCGGGCAAGGGATATGGGGTGGCGGGCCGCTGTGGATGCGCTCAATCATCACACTTGGGAGAAGAACGCCAAGGCTGTGCTGAAGCGCTTGCAACCGCGTTCCCTGGTCATCGAGCTGCCCCTCGGTCGCAAGTCCTATACATTGCCTCTGCTGGACGCCAAACTGCGTAAACGGCTCTACCGAGCCACCCGCCCCGACCTGGCCGCGCCTCTGATGAAGGATCTGCCTCAGTTTCAGGAAAAAGGGCCTTATCGTTTGAATCGCGTCGAGCGCATCGAAGTGTTGAAATATAAGCCGCGACGACGTTGCGTGCTGGCATATGAGATCAGCGCCTGGGAGCGCGCGTCGGGTCGTCCGGTGCGCTTGCAGTGGGTGGGCAAAGTTTTTCGAGATGATCGCGGATTGCGTTTGCATCGGTTGCAAAAAGCGCTTACGCGTCATGGCTTTGGCCCAGACGCGGCCGATCGCATTCATGTGCCCTTGGCGTTAGGATACCTACCCAAGATGCGGATGCAGGTGCAATCGCGCGAGCCCGGACAAACGCTCAATCAGTTGGTCGGCCGGATGGATGTGCGGCCCCATGTGGCGTTCGCCGCTCGTGGATTGGCCAAATTGCACCAGACCCTGGCCGTTCCTTACGAGATGCATCGGGAAATGCGTTGGTGGAGCATCTACGACGAATTGCTCAATCTCGAACGGTTCGCGGCCGAGCTGGCCCATTGGCGACCTAAAGATGCAGACCACATTGGCCGCCTTTACGAGATGCTTCGCTATTGGGCGGCGGATGCGCCCGCGACGCCGCAGCCCGCGCCTGTTCATCGAGATTTCTATTATAGCCAGGTGTTGTTTCACGAAGACCGTCTCACCATCATCGATCTGGACCTGTACGCGTGGGGCGATCCGGCCATCGATGTGGCCAATTTTACCGCGCATCTGGTCATGTTGGGCCTCGACCCCGTCACCGGCGAACAAAAGCTTACGGAAGAGATCGATCTCTTCCTGGAAAGCTACCAGCGCGCGGCCGATGTCGATGCATCTTTTTGGTCTCGTTATCGTTTTTATGAAGCCGCGACCTTTTTCCGTCTGTTGCACGTGGTTTCCACCCGACCGGCCTGGAAAGACCATTACAACGCGCTTCAGCAACGGTTGGAAGCGCTTTTGTTGGTTGAAACAACGCCATGATCATTGCATCGTCGTCTAAAAAGCCGCGTAGAAAGCGCGCGAACGTGCGTTACATCCCCTTGCTGGGCATCGACGCGCGCTATTTGCGCTATCTCAGGCCATACACCGGCTTGCTCGCCATTTCACTGGCGTTGGTGTTCGTGGCCGCCGGCCTCGACATTTTGGCGCCCTGGCCATTGAAGTTCATTGTGGACAATGTTATCGGCGGCAAGCCCTATGAAAACGAAGCGGCTCAAGCTTTCGCCGATTGGATTGGCCCCGATCCCCGACGCCTGGCCGCGGCTCTGGGCGTTGTGCTCTTGGCATTGACTGTGTTTCAAGGTCTCACGCGTTTTATCATTGAGTATATCAACGGCGTTGTCCAGGAGAAATCCACCTTTCTGCTTCGCTCGGAGGTGTTCGATCATGTGCAACGATTGCCCATGCAGTACTTTGACGACCGACGGTTAGGAGATGTGCTGAAACGGGTGACCGAAGACGCGGGCCGCATTATGGGCGCGCTGGTGAGCAGCATGGGCGATTTCATGATCAATGCGGTCAAGTTTTTGGGCTTCGCCGCCATCATGCTGTTCATCAACTGGCGGTTTTCCATCATCGTGCTCTCTTACGCGCCTTTGTTGTTGTTTCTTTACATCCTCTTTCGGCAAAACATTCGCGCCAAAGCCAAAGAGGCTCGGCAGCAAGAGGGTGAGATGATGAATCTAACCCTGGAAACCCTGGGCGCGATTCGCGAGGTCAAAGCCTTTGGCCGCGAAGCGCACCAACGGTTGCTGTTCGAAGAGTATGGTCGTCGGCGCATCCGATCGGGCCTGCAATCGGTGCGTTGGGAGGCGTCGTTTAGTCCGGTCATCGATTTTGTGCAGGCCGCGAGCACGGCCGCGGTGGTTTGGTATGGCGTCTCGCAAATGCTTGTGGGCAACTTCACCGTGGGCGAGCTCATCATTTTTATGTCCTATCTCAAAGATATGTATCGTCCATTGCGACGTTTTAGCAAACTGGCTGCGTCGTTGCAGAAAGCGTCGGCCAGCGGCGATCGTTTGGGCAAGGTGCTCGATGCAGAGCAAAGCATCGTGGATGCTCCCGACGCCAGCCCCATGGAGCGAGCGTTGGGCGAGGTGCGTTTTGAGCATGTTTGGTTCGCGTATCCACGCGCAGAAGATCGCATGGTGTTGAAAGACATCAACCTGCATGTGCGACCGGGCCAGGTGGTGGCGTTGGTGGGAAGCACGGGCGCGGGAAAATCCACCATGGCCAATCTACTGATGCGTTTTTACGATGTAAAACGTGGGCGCATCACATTGGACGGTGTGGACCTACGCCAGATTCGTTTGAGCGATCTGCGTCGTCAGTTTGCCATTGTGCCCCAAGACCCGGTATTGTTCGCTGCATCCATTCGCGCGAATATCGCCTACGGCAAGCCCCACGCCAGCGATGCGGAGATCATCGCCGCGGCGCGAGCCGCCAATGCCGAAGAATTTATTCATAGTTTGCCCAAGGGTTACGACACCGTAGTGGGCGAACGCGGGGCCACTCTTTCGGGCGGCCAACGCCAGCGCATCGCCATCGCCCGAGCGCTCTTGCGAGACGCGCCCATCCTCATCCTGGATGAACCCACCGCCGCGCTCGACACCCGTTCTGAAAAACTGGTGATGGACGCGCTGAAACGCCTGAAACAGGGGCGCACCACCTTCATCATCGCACATCGCCTTTCCACTATCCGCGACGCCGATGTGATTGTGGTGTTGGAAGAAGGCCGCATCGTAGAACAGGGACGACATGAAGATCTGATGGCGCGTAACGGCGCCTACGCCCGTTTTGTGCAATTGCAGCTTGGTCTGCAAGATTTAACGCCGGTCTCCAAACCCATTTCGCTGAGGTTGAAGCATGCTGTCTAACAATCGTCTGGCCTTTTTCGGCCTGCTCGTGATGCTGATCGTGCCCGTAGTGGTCACTGGTCTTGCGTTTTATTCGCTCGCGACCACGCCGCTATCTGAGTTGGCGCTCACCCCCACAACCGTTGTCGTCGAGGAGAGCATTCTCGAACGGAAATTGCGCCTTGCCGAGGAGAACGAATGGCATGCCGACCCCTCCTTTGCGACGATAGCCGCATCGGAGACCGAAAAAGGGGCAGCCGCCATAGCAGCAATGCGAGCGTCGGGCAAGAAGGCGGCAACCCGGGTCGTTTTTTCGCCACCAACGCAAAGCGAGACTTCCGTCGCGTTTGGCCCGGCTCTCACCGGCGCGCCGACGCCCGGTCGCACGCCCGCGCCAGCCACAACCCCGCGCCCGACCTTCACCCCCGCTTTCACCTTCACCCCCACCCATACTCCACAGCCCACGAGAACCCCCATCCCCACGCCTCCTTTTCATCGCGCCACCGCCAGCCCCATTCCCAGTCCCACCCCCACTTCCACCGTCATTCCCACGTCCAGCCCCACCGTCATCCCCACTTCCACCACCAC
>JAADII010000120.1 GCA_013151415.1 Chloroflexota bacterium | reverse complement strand
GGCGCGGCGTTCTATGTCATGCGAGGCCGCGATGAGCGTCGCGCGGCCAACGCGGTCGCAAGCCAACGCTGAACGACACACCACCCCCATGATTCTCCCCACCTTCATCATCGCCGGCGCTCCCCGCTCCGGCACCACCTATTTATATGATCTCTGCGCGGCCCATCCTGAAATCTACATGGCCCGGCCACGGTCGCCCGAACCCAAGTTTTTCCTGGTCGATGAGGAATACGCGAAAGGATTGAGCTATTATTCGGAAAAGTGGTTTGCCGAGGCCAAAGGGTTCGGGGCCATTGGCGAGAAATCCACCAATTACCTCGAAGATCCGCGCGTGGCCGAGCGCATACACCGCGACTTGCCCCATGTTCGGCTGGTGTTCATTCTGCGCAATCCGGTGGAGCGGGCCTTTTCCAATTATCTCTGGTCGCGTAAAAACGGCATCGAGACGCTTTCGTTCGAGGAAGCCCTGCTTCGCGAACCCGAACGCGAGGTCTCCTACGAACCGCGTTTTCGCTACGCCCGTCCTTTCTCCTATATGTCGCGAGGCATGTACGCCCGCCTGCTCGAACCCTATTTCGCGCGCTTTCCCCGTTCGCAGATTTTGATTCTGCTCTTCGACGATCTTGTCGCCGCGCCCGAAGCCCTGGCCCGCACCTTGTTCCAATTCCTCGGCGTCTCCCCTCAACCCCGGCTGGCCTTCGATTTCGGCCAGAAGGTGAACTCGGCCCGCCGCGGGGACGAGACGCGCTCACGCCTCACCGCGGCCTTTCTCCACGGCGTCTACTTCCATCCCAACCGCGAACTGTCTGCACTGATTGAAAGAGATATAAGTCATTGGAATCGGATGCTCTGGAACGTGGATTGACGCGGATTGCCCATACCGTGATATAATTTCGTCAATAACTGACGCCTTCATGGATGAGGAGCCATCGGCATGAAATTCCAGTTTGAATGGGATGAAGCGAAGGCGCTTACGAACATGCATAAACACGGCGTCAGTTTTGAAGAGGCGATCACCGTCTTTGGCGATCCCAATGCCATTACCATATTCGATGAGGCCCATTCAGCTCACGAAGATCGGTTCATTGACATAGGACTATCCATCAGCGGCCGCGTACTCGTTGTTGTATACACAGAACGCGGTCAACGCATCCGTCTTATCAGTTGCCGAAAAGCCACGCCCAATGAACGACGACAATATGAAAGACGAGCTTATCAAAACACAGAATCCTGATGAAGAGATCGCCGCAGAGTATGACTTTTCGGACGGCGTTCGGGGCAAACATTATCAGGACTATCGTCGCGGGTATCAGGTTATCATTCACAAGATGGATGGGACCACGGAGGTGCGCGATTTTGCACTCCCTGAAGGAACGGTTGTTCTCGATCGCGATGTTCGAGCGTACTTTCCGGATTCGGAAGCCGTGAATCGCGCCTTGCGGGGGTTGATCAAGCTTCTACCTCAACCGGACAACGCGGTCAAGCGCACATCATAGAACAGCATTGTCAAATGCTCGGCCTGACATTTAACGCCGTCATTGGTTCATCATGCCGCCCCCTCCTCTCATCTCTGTCGTCATTCCCGCATTCAACGAAGAAGATAACATTCCCGTTCTCTACGAGCGGCTGATGGAAGTGGCCGCGCGCGAACCGGTCGATTGGGAATTCATCTTCATCGACGATGGCAGCACCGACGGCACGTATGCGGTGCTTGAATCGCTCCATGCTCGCGATCCGCGGGTCAAAGCCCTCAGCTTCACGCGCAATTTCGGCAGTCATGTGGGCATTGCCGCGGGCTTGCAGGTCGCGAGCGGCGACGCGGCCATCATTATGGCCGCCGACTTGCAAGACCCGCCCCAGGTGCTGCACGAATTCCTGGATCGCTGGCGCAAGGGCTACAAAATCGTGTGGGGCGTGCGCGCCAAGCGGGATGATCCCCTGGGCAAGCGCATCTTCGCGGCCCTTTTCTATCGTCTCATCCGCCGCGTGGCCTTGCCCGACTATCCCGAAGGGGGCACGGGCAGCTTCTGTCTGCTGGATCGCGACGTGGTGGAGGCGTTCTCCTCTTTCCGTGAGCGGAACCGCGTCACATTCGGCCTGATCAGTTGGTCGGGCTTTTCTCAGACCGAGGTGCCCTATGAGCGTCCTCAACGCCATTCGGGAACCTCGAAATGGTCCTTTGGTCGCCAGATCAAGGCCGCGATCGATACGCTGCTAGCCTTTTCCTACGCGCCGGTGCGCTTGATCTCGCTGTTGGGCATTGTCGTCTCGGTGCTCAGCTTCTTGTGGGGCTTCGTGGTCATTTTCAAGCGCATATTCGGCGGTGTGGCCGTAGAGGGCTTCGCGGCGCTCATGGTGGCCGTGCTGTTCTTGGGGGGGATGCAGCTTATCGTGCTGGGAATCCTGGGCGAATATCTGTGGCGCATCCTGGACGAGGTGCGAGGTCGTCCGCTGTTCGTGCTCCGGGCGCAGTTGGGTTTCCCCGGTTTGGGGCAACGCCAAGGGGCGGAGTCGCGAAGCGAGGCGGAGGATTAACCTGTTTCACGAACAAAGCAAGGAAAATTCGCCGAATTCGTTCAATTCGTGTCAGAAATTAAGGAAGGCAACCCAATGCAACTTGAAGGCAGCAAAGTATTGATCACCGGCGGGGCCGGTCTCATCGGCTCCCACATCGCCGATCAACTCGTGCGCGAGCGCGTGGGCGAAATCATCATCATCGACGATTTCTCGCGCGGGCAGTTGTCCAATCTGGCCTGGGCCATGGCCAATGGGCCGGTTGAGGTGTTGGAGGGGGATATTCGCGACGTGAATCTACTCAAGCGCCTGATGGAAGGTGTGGATATTGTGTTCCATCAGGCCGCGTTGCGTATCACGCAATGCGCGCAGGAGCCGCGGCTGGCCCTCGAGGTGCTGGTGGACGGCACGTTCAATGTGGCCGAAGCCGCGGTCGAGCAGGGCGTGAAGAAGATCGTGGCCGCGTCCTCGGCTTCGGTCTACGGCCTGGCCGAAGAGTTCCCCACCCGCGAAGACCATCATCCTTATGACAACCGCACCTTCTACGGCGCGGCCAAGGTTTTCAACGAGGGGCTTTTGCGCAGCTTCAACGACATGTACGGTCTCGATTATGTCGCGCTGCGCTATTTCAACGTTTACGGCCCCCGCATGGACATCTACGGCGTTTACACCGAGGTGCTGGTGCGCTGGATGGAGCGCATCGAGGCCGGCAAACCGCCCTTGATCTTCGGCGACGGAACCCAAACCATGGATTTCATTTACGCCGAAGACATCGCCCGCGCCAATTTGCTGGCGGCCAAAGCTGATGTGACGGATGAAGTCTTCAACATTGCCAGCGGCGTCGAGACCAGCCTCAACGAGCTGGCCTACGCCTTGCTCAAAGTCATGGGGTCGGATTTGAAGCCGGAATACGGCCCCGAACGCAAAGTCAATCCCGTGCGCCGTCGGCTGGCCGACACCTCCAAGGCCGAGCGGCTTTTGGGCTTCAAGGCCGAGGTGTCGTTGGAAGAGGGGTTGCGCCGGCTGGTGAAATGGTGGCGCGAACAGCGCGCCAAGGAGGCGGCATGATTCCCGTAGCCAAACCCTGGTTGGGCCAGGAAGAGATCGAGGCGGTCAAGCGGCCCCTTTCTTCGGGCTGGGTGACGCAAGGGCCCGAGGTGGCCGCGTTCGAGCAGGAGTTCGCCGAATTCGTCGGAGCCGAACACGCGTGCGCGGTCTCCAACTGCACGGTGGCCCTGCATCTGGCCCTGCGAGCCGTGGGCGTGGGCCCCGGCGACGAAGTCATCACCGTGAGCCATTCCTTCATCGCCACGGCCAACGCGGTGCGTTATTGCGGCGCCACGCCCGTGTTCGTGGACATCGAACCGGGAACGTTCAACATGAACCCCGCGCTCATCGAACCGGCCATATCCGAGCGCACCAAAGCCATTTTGTGCGTGCATCAGGTGGGCATGCCCTGCAACCTGGCCGAGATCGTGGCCATTGCCCGCGAACACGGCCTTGCTGTGGTGGAGGACGCCGCGCCCGCCATCGGCAGCGAGATTTTGTGGCAGGGTGAATGGCAGCGCATCGGCAGGCCCCACGGCGACATCGCCTGCTTCTCCTTCCATCCCCGCAAGCTGCTCACCACGGGCGACGGCGGCATGATCACCACGAACAATCCCGAATGGGATAAGAAATTCCGCTTGTGGCGACAGCACTCCATGAGCGTGCCCGACACGGTGCGGCATGGCGCCCGACAGGTGATTTTCGAATCGTATGTCGAGCTGGGCTTCAATTATCGCATGACCGACATCCAGGCCGCGGTGGGTCGCGAACAACTGAAGCGCGTGCCCGAGATGGTGGCGCGGCGGCGTTATCTGGTGGAGCGCTATCGCCAAAAGCTCAGCGAGATACCGGGCGTGGGTTTGCCCGAAGAACCGGCCTGGGCGCGCAGCAACTGGCAAAGTTTTGTGGTGCGGTTGCCCGAAGCCGCGAACCAGCGCGATGTGATGCAATTCATGCTGGACCGCGGCGTTTCCACGCGCCGCGCGGTGATGAACTCGCACCGCGAACCGGCCTATGCCCAAGAGCCGTGGTTATGCGCGCGTCGCGGCCAATGCGACTGTGCGCCCGGCTCCTGCGAGATGCTCATCGAGAGCGAGCGCGCACAGGATCACGCCATCATTCTCCCGCTGTTCCAATTGATGACCGAAGAGCAGGTGGATGAAGTGGTGGAAACCCTGAGCGCTGCTTTGACGGCCAAGACTTGATCGGTGAGCGCGCATGGCGTGGCGGATGTGGTATAATGGGTTTCACTGACAATGGTCAATACGACGGAGGACGAATATGCTTATAGAGTATATGAACCGAGCGATGGAGCATGCACATTATGAGATTATCGAAGATGAGGAGCCTTACTATGGTGAGATACCCGAATTGCCTGGCGTTTGGGCCACCGGTGAAACGTTAGAGGCTTGTCGTCGCAATCTGGCCAGTGCGTTGGAAGATTGGCTATTGTTTAGCTTAATGCAAGGGATGCCTATCCCGCCCCTGGATGGCCTGGAAATCCATCCGCCAAAGCGATTGGCTGCGTGATGTCACAACGATTGACGCCTGTATCTCGCCGTGAATTTATCCATCGTTTGCGTAGATTAGGATTTGAAGGCCCCTATTCAGGTGGACGTCATGAATTCATGTTACGAGGAGACCGACGGCTTATTTTGCCGAACCCTCATCGGAGCGTGATAGGGGTGAATCTCCTGACGCGGTTGTTGCGTCAAGCTAATGTATCGAGAGAGGAGTGGCGGTCGGCGAAGTGATGTTTGATGAGTGAAAAACCCCTTTATCGCCTCCTCGAGCAGCCCTGGCTTTATCGGCTGCAACGATTGATTCTGGCGCCGGGCGCGGATAAAACGCTGGCCCGGCGTTTTGGACAGTTGCTCGCGCGTTTGCCGGAAAATCCCCGCATCCTCGATGTGGGCTGCGGGCCATCCTCAAGATTGTGGCCGCTGGGCGTGCATCCGGTCGGGCTGGATTACTCCATCAGCTACGCGCGAGCCTATGCAGCCAAAGGCGAACCGGCCCTGGTCGGCTCGTCCGACGCCTTGCCTTTCCCCGCGGCCGCGTTCGACGCGGTGTGGTGCATCGGCGTGTTTCATCACATGCCGGATGAACTGGTGTGGGGTGCGGTGCGCGAGATGTGGCGCGTGTGTCGGCCCGGCGGACTGGTGGTGGTGTTCGATGCAGTGTTGCCCGAACCGGCCTGGCGGCGCCCCATCGCCTACGCGCAACGTCGGTTGGATCGGGGTCAATTCATGCGTCGCGAAGCGCAATTGCGTTCACTGTTGGCCGCGGGGCAAACGTTTCAAATCGAACGATTGACATACGCATATAACGGTCTGGAGGCGCTGCTGGCGCACGGCATGGCGCGATAATAACTTATCTGAACACCGACGTTCTTTATCCTGGCGCGAATGAACACGAATTTTGGCGAATGAACCGAGAAATTCGTGTTCATTCGCGTCAAATCATTTCCGATGTCCGGCGGAAATCCAGGTTGCTTCGTTGCTTCGCCGTCTTAGCGCCCCCACCCTGGCTGCATGAAGGATGGGCGGGTTTGCATGTGGATATGAAATTTAGGAAAATGAGACAAAAAGATGAAGGGATGATATAATACGCAGTGAGCGTTTTTTTGGTGACATTAGGAATGGATTTGTTATGAATGAAAGAACCATTTTCATCCATGTTCATATCCCGAAAAACGGCGGCACGACATTCAATCGCGTGCTGGATCGGGTTTATGGTCGGGCGTTTGTCAAGGTGTATTCTCATGTTCCCGGTGAGTTTTTCTCATCTGACAAAATTGCCGACCTGGTCTTATCCCATCCTCATATGCGATGCCTCGCTTCGCACTCCATTCGCGCGCCATTGCCCGCGCTGGAAGGCGTTCGGTTTCAGCCGGTCACCTTTTTGCGCGACCCCGTGCGGCGACTGGTTTCCCTCTATTATCACGAGCGCAAGATAACAACGCGCGCGGGTCGAGAACATTGTTCGCAGCTCCCTTTCGACGAGTACTTTGTCGAGCGCATCACCCATGACAACGCCTTGGAAAACTGGCAGACATTTCACATTGCCGGGTGCGTGGATCTGGAAAAGGCCAAAGCGTTGTTGGATGAATACTTTTTCGTTGGCCTCTTGGAACGATACGACGCCTCATTGCTTTTGCTGAGCGCGCGCATAGGATGGCCCCGGCCATTTATTCTATATGCAAGACAAAATCGCGGCCCGTCGCGTCCCCCGGAGAGCATCATGAGCCGGGAAACATTGAACAGGCTGCGCGAGTTGAACGCCGTGGACATAGCGCTTTATCAACATTACCGCCAACAACATGACGCCGAAGTCCGATCGCTTGGAAAGGCTTTTGCACGGCAATTGAATCTGTTTCGCAAAATTAACATGCTTGCCAATCGAGTGAATCGAGTGCGCCGATCTCTTCGTTTTGGCAAGTAAGCGGTTTTTTCAACCAAAAGGCGTTAATGATGAGGAGGAGCGACTATGTATCAACAAAAATATATCGGCGTGGTGATTCCCGCTTACAATGAGGCAAAACAGATCCGCCGCGTGTTGGAAACCGTTCCCCCTTTTGTGGATAAGATTGTTGTGGTTGATGACGCCAGCACCGATGAGACCAGTCAAGTGGTTGAGGAATGTCAGCATCAGACGTCGGACCGGATAGTTTTGATACGTCATGCCGTCAATCAGGGCGTTGGCGGTGCTGTCAGCACCTGTTTCAAATGGTGTCGAGACCACGGTATAGAGGTGGCGGTCACCATGGATGCGGATGCTCAGATGGATCCCGACGACATGCCAGCCTTGCTCGAGCCGGTCGTCACCGAGGAAGTGGATTATGCCAAAGGAAATCGACTCATTTCCGGAGAGGCGTGGCGCATTATGCCCAAGGTCCGTTATTTGGGCAATGCGGTTTTATCACTCCTGACCAAGATCGCCTCCGGTTACTGGCATGTGGCTGATTCGCAGTGTGGGTATGCGGCGATCAATCGCCAGGCCTTGAAAACCATTGAATGGGACGAGACGCATCAAGGGTATGGGCGCCCCAATGATCTTCTTGTTCGTCTCAACATTCATGGCTTTCGCGTGCGCGATGTGCCGGTGCGTCCCCTCTACAACGTGGGCGAAGAATCAGGCGTTCATCCCATACGCATGATTCCCGCCTTATCGTTGTTGATTTTGCGCTTATTTCTAATGCGCATGATTCGAAAATATGTGATTTTGGATTTCCATCCGTTGGTGTTCTTTTACGCGTTGTCTGCTATTCTTTTGTTAATCGTCGCGCCTGTTTTGACCGGAAGGATGTTTTGGATTTGGTTGGCGGTGGAAGGCAAGATACCGGCAATCAATGCCTTGGCGTTGATGTTTAGCGTCGTTACAGGGTTGCAGTTCTTGCTGTTTGCTATGTGGTTCGATATGGACTACAACACCCATTTGAAGTGAGGGAACGGCGCATATGCGCATATTAGTAGACGTAACGCATCCCGCCCATGTGCATTTTTTCAAACATGCCATTCATGCCTGGCAGCGGCGCGGTCATGAGATCATCATCACGGCCCGGCATAAAGATGTGGCCGTTGATTTGCTTTCGGCTTATGGCTTCGATTTCATCGATCTCGGCCCGGCTCGAAAGGGCTTCATAGGTTTATCCGCAGAGCTCGCGATTCGTAATACCAAACTTACGCGTGTGATCCGGCGCATGCAGCCCGATGTGTTGACGGCAATCGCCGGCGTTTTCATTGCTCAGACGGGGTGGCTTACGCGCACGCCTTCGGTCGTTTTCACCGACACCGAACGCGACGCGTTATCGAATGCCATCACCTTTCCTTTTGCCAGCGCCATTTGCACACCCTCCTGTTTTCAAGGCGCGGTTCCATCTCATAAACATATTGTTTATGAGGGCTATCATGAATTGGCCTATCTGCATCCCCATTTTTTCCAGCCCGATCCAGAAGCCCTCAAAGCGTTTGGCTTGCATCCGGATGAGCGATATATTGTCGTTCGCCTGGTGTCTTTAGAGAGCGCGGTTTATTTCCGCGGCGGGAAAGGCGTTCGTGATGCGATGGAGATAGTGCGACGATTAGAGAGCTTTGGTCGAGTGCTCATCAGCGCTGAAGAAGCTCTGCCATCTCAGTTGGCTCCCTACCGATTGACTCACCGGCCGGAATTGATTCATCATCTCCTCTACTACGCGGCTCTTTTCTTCGGCGATAGCTTGACCATGGCCAGTGAGTGCGCCATGTTGGGAACACCCGCCATCAGCATATCCACCATCACCGCAGGCACTATTCAAGAACAGGCCGAGGTCTACGGTCTTGTGTTCGCCTTCACCGACCCCTATCGCGGCCAGGAACAGGCGTTGGCCAAGGCCGAAGAACTTCTCTCGCTCCATGAATCGAACGTTTGGCGGGAGAGACGACAACGTCTATTGGCGGAAAAAATCGATGTGACGCCCTTTATTGTGGACGCGGTGGAGCAATTTGGCCCGCGAGAGCGCATCTTGAGGAAAAAGCCTTGAGTCGCCTACATTCTCACCCTCGGTTCTTGAAAGGCTTGGCATGGGCGCTTTCATTGTTGACGGCCGCGCTCTTTGTTTATTTTCTCATCACCTATGATGTTTTGGATTTACTGCGCCAATTGGGCTTTCGCTTCGCTTTGGCGCTCATCCTTTTGGCCACATTTCATGTATTGGAAAGCGTGCTTGGCACACAGATGATACTGAAAGGTTTGGGATACGCGCCTTCGTATCGGGATCTGTATTTGACCGTGACGGCTAGTTTACCCGCCAGTCATTCCACTCCGGCCAAGATCGGGTTGCCTGTGCGATTGGCGCTTTTCAAACAATATTTGGGCATTCCCACCACGGTGGCCGTGGCCAATATCACCCTTGAAACTTTTCTCGGCCTCGGAGTCGTTGGTTTCATCGTTCTGGCTGGCGCGGTGCTTGCGTTTGATGACGTCGTCGGGTTTCTGGTCTCGGATGTAAATTACTTTGGGGTGTTGGCTCTTTTCACGATATCGTTTCTGGCTGCTTTTGCCCTTTTTGTCGTTGGTCGACATTTTGTTTTCGTGCGGCGTTTTTTGGAACGAACTATCGCGTCGGCGAAAACGGTCAAGCCATTTTATGTATTCGCGTACGTAATCTTGCTGCTCATACGCATAGCTCTGCGCGCCTTTGTGACATATGCGGTTGTGACGCGGCTGGGCTATATGGTTGCGCCCCTGGCCATCCTATATGTTCAATCCATTAGTGGGTTGCTGGGCGTCATCTCTGTATTGCCATTGGGTTTGGGAGCCAAAGATCTTAGTCTCATCACTTTGTTGGTGGCCATTGGCGTTCCCTTCGATATTGCCATTTTCGCCACCTCTATCGAGCGAGTATTATGGACTGGGGCGCCCTTTGCCTTGGGCGTGTTGTCGGTTAATCGTCTAGGGTTGAAGTGGGCCGAGGCTGTCTCGACCCTGGCGGAGGATGGTTGAGTCGTGAGCGAGAGATCAAGTCATCATCAATTCGGTTGGCCTGCAATCGCGGTTTGGCTCGCGCTCCTTTTACTTGTCATGCCTGTTTTTCAGTTTCGCGTGGGCGCTTTTGGTTCAGACATGGCGGGCTATCTCGAACGCGCCCGCTTGCTACTTGAGGGCAACTATGAGATGTTGGCTTTGAGGCCGGCTTATGAAACGTTTCTGGCTCTTAGCTATCTGTTGTTTGGTGTTTCTGCTGAGAGCGCGCTTTGGGTGACGAAGCTGGCGTTGGTTGTTAATTTAATATTTCTCTACGGAATCGTCAGCCAACTCTATGATCTCAAAACCGGTTTGCTCGCGGTCGCGTTGGTGGCGACCTCTCAATACATGATGGGTTTTCCCGTTCACATGGCCATCGATCAGGCCATGACCGCTTTTATGCTATTGAGTTTGTGGTTGCTTATTGGTGCGTTCGAGGGGGCGCGACGGGCTTTGGGTGTGGGAGCGGGCATTGCCCTGGCCATTGCCATGCTGGTCAAAGACGCGGCCATCTTGTGGCTTCCTCTCCCCATCTATCTTTTTGGCGGCGTGAGTGAATGGCGTTGTCGCGAAAATTTCAAAATATTGATGCTGATGTATGGTGGGTTCTTGCTGACGTTGGGTGGATGGATGACGCTTTTCTATGCGTTGACGGACGGCGTCTATATGGAGAGCACCTATCGTTGGATGTTGGCCCGTGGCGTTGAAGTCGTTGAACCAACCTTTTGGCTCATTCTTGCTTCCGTCATTGTCGTGGTTGCATTGCTGGCCTTGGTTTACACTCGCGGAGGGGCGCGCACGCGAACCTTGATACACAGGATCGAAGACAAGCTCATTTTGCTCGCGGTCTTGCTGCTGTGGTTTGTGCTAAGTTTTCTGTTTAGCTATGTTTTGGGTCGATGGTCGGGACGCCCCCTTGGATCGCCGCTTGACATGTGGCCACGCTTGTTGGGCTTTGCCGATTTTGTGCGCGAGCAGACGGCATGGCAGCCTTTGTTGGCCTATTTGGGCGTTGCTTCAATGATTGTCTTCATCGACGCCGTGCGCACTCGCTCATTGGGCGGTCGCGCTTTGTTTTGGCTTTTGCTCTCATTGGCTCCGCTTACCGTCATTGCTTTCAAGCCCCGATATGCCATGCCCTTTTATTGGGTGGCCTACATCATTTTAGGGCGAGCCATCGCGGCGCTTTTGGAATGGGGTGGTCGGCTTGTGGACAAGTTGAATCATACATCGCGATGGGCGCAGGTTCTGATATGGTTTGGGACCGCGGCTTTCGTTGCATGGGGTGCGTGGTCCGCCTGGCGACTGCCTGGCCAATATCCTTACGATGAAAGTCCCTATTATCGCTACGCCAATGAGAACGCGCCGGAGTTGCATCAGACCGTGGATTGGTTGCGCTCGCACGCTTCCATCTCGGCGAATGTGACGGGAACATCCATGAATGCTGAGGCTCTCAGCTTCTTTGGTCGGGGCGCGTACAAAATTCATGTATTCAATCGCGGTGACATTCGTTTATTGCCCGGTTCGCGCCCCTTGCAATTCTTTCTCCCGGCCTCGCAGGGACGCGTTGGCGAACGATTTTCCGGTCCAACCTATTTTCAGCCCGGCCGCTTTACTGGCCGATACGCCGCTTTTTCGACCGATGAGTTGATGCGCATCATCCAGGAGACGAACAGCGAGTTTCTCATCCTCTCCTTATCCTCCGATTTCTACCGCAGCCTGAACGTATTGCCCGACTATATACTTGATCATCCTGCATTCCAGATGGTCTATTCGACGAGCTGGCAGGATCGGGAGCGTTTGTATCAGCTTCAGATTTTCGAGATCGAACCTCCGCCCGCGGACCTTGCATACAATGACGGTGAATATCCGGTTACTGTTGTTGCGAATGTGTGGCCAAAACTGCT
Organism: Chloroflexota bacterium; assembly: GCA_013151415.1. Lineage (GTDB taxonomy): Bacteria > Chloroflexota > Anaerolineae > J102 > J102 > JAADII01. The sequence goes on along the minus strand of JAADII010000120.1, from coordinate 32,365 downwards.
TTTGGATGTGGCTGAAACGCTCAATCAAGAGGAGAGCGATGTCGGTCAGATTGTAGAAGACCTTTTTGATGGAGGCCCTATGGTGTTTCGGCCAGCTTCGCCCGACAATTTTGAATATTACGCTCAAGTGGCCGAAGCATACGCCCAACGCGGGGATTGGGACCGGGCTGCATTCGAGTATCATCTGGCATTGTCTGAAGCGGCCGATCTTGCTCCAGAAGTAGTTCAGATGGCCGAGCAATGGGCGAACGCTCATCCCGAGGCGGGCGGAGTGTGGCTTTTGTTGGGTGATGTGCGCTCGAAACAGGGCGATGCAACCGCGGCGCGAGCCGCCTATGAGAAAGCGCTGGCTATGGACGCCAACGCGCTCATCGAGTCGGCTGCGCATGCCGGGCTGGCGCGTCTGGATTTGGAGCAAAATAATTTTGACGAGGCTGTGAGACGCTTCGATCAGGCTTTGGCTGCGCACATCTTTGGCGCGTCCACCATTCGCGTGGAGCGTTTATTGGCCCTGGCCGCATTGCGCCATGCGCAGGGACGACCCGAAGATGCGGCGTCTGCGTATCGTGAGGCCATCGAATTGGCGCCCATGCGCATGGTGGAAGAGTATGTCCAGATGGCCGCTTCCACAGCGAATAAGGCGGGGATGCTCGCGCTTTTCGAAAGAGCTTTCGAGCAAGCGCTATCCAGACAAGAAATGAATCCAGATATGCATCATCCGGATCTATTCACGGCGTTGGCTCGTTTTTATATGATATTGGATCGTCCGTCTCAATTGGCGCGCGTTTACGAAGCGACCATTGCCGCGGATGAAGGGGATGCAGAGACATGGGTGGCATTGGCGGAAGTGAAGGAGCGTTTGGGGCGCTACGATGAGGTGATCGCAGCATATGAGGCCGCCATTGGGCTGAATCCATCGTATGAACGGCCTTATCGGCGTCTTATGACTTTGTATGCTGAGCAAGACAAGTGGGAGGATCTGATGAATGCACACCACAAAGCCTCGATGGCGTTTCCCAATGCGGCCTGGCCTCATTTGCTCATGGGGCGACGTTATTTGCAGCTCCTTTCCCCCTCACCGGACGCCGGCGTTTTTTGATCTTGATACGAATGAACGCGCATGTTACGAATAAAGCAACGATAGGCTTTTTATGTCTGAGCAATACGACTCCTTTTCCCAAGAAAACCGGCCCGTCGGACATTCACCGGCGTCCTTTGCGGGGCATCGTTTCATTTGGCTGCTCCCTGTATTGGTGGGGGTTTTGCTCATTATAGCGGGCAGTTTTTGGCTTTATCAGGGCAAACGTTCGACACCAAAGTTGCCGACCACCCGTGAGGAGGTTGTGGCTGCTGCGATTGCTGAATTCGAAAAAGCGCTTGATCGAGAGCCTGGCTTACGAGAGGCCTATGCAGGGCTGAGCAAAGCCTATGAATTGAAAGGCGACATGCGGGCGGTTGAGTCCGTGTGGCGACGGGCTCTGCAAACGAACCCAGATCAGACATGGCCTTATATAGGTTTGGCAGAGTTTTACAGCGCCCAAGGCATGAACAGCGAAGCTCGAAATGCTTTGCGCCAGGCCTTGGCGATTGAGCCGGTGAGCGTGTTGCAGGAATGGGACGCCGACGACCTGTTGGCGGAGGCGTTGGGCGTCGCCAGAGTGGACCCGGCTGCTGTTGTTTATGGCGTTGGGCAAATGTTGCGCAACGGATGGATGTTGCTGGGTTATCGCACCGACGAGGCCAAACTGGCGCGTGGAGAGTCGGCTGAGTTGATATTGTTCTGGCGCGCGCCCTCTAATCAACATCCAGATGAGGAGGACGGCAGTTGGCGCGCTTTTGATAACGATCTCTGGGCGCAGGTTTTGCCTTCGGCTCGGAGCGTGATCGACAATGGCGATTTCGAACAGGGCATGATCGATGGCGCGCCTCTCGGTTTCTCCAAAAGCATTTATAAGGAAGATCCATCCGTTCGCCAGGTTCGGACAATGGAACGAAATGGTGAACTGACGCAAGTGGGCGCACTGGCCAATAACGAACAAAACATCAACGCCAGTTTTGTCTCCAATGCATTCAAGGTGAAGCAGGGCCAACTCTATTTGCAAGGCGGTTGGATTAAAGCGCCGCAAGGGAATGCTTTTTTGGGCTATCGATGGATAGGCTCTCTTCCCGAAGGCGCGCGCGCGTATGCTTATGTAGCCAGCAAGGTCCAGACTGAAGAATGGCGGCATGTGGTTGGCGTGGCCAAACCCCTCCCCGGTAGTCGAGCGGCGGAAATCTGGCTGCTCAATTTCAAAAGCGCAGCGCCCGTAGCTTTTGATGATGTCTTTTTTGTGCCCATTGGTCAGCCGGCTGATTAAGCCATGGCATTTCAGATCAACAGAAACGTTTCTGTTTCATTTCCGCGCCCAAGTCGGCCGGGAGTGAACCCGCGTGAGCAGATCACCGTTGGAATTACTCCATCAAGTCACTGTTCCGATGTTGCACAAAAGCTTGATTAGTGTCAAAATGCATCCTTCCTTTTGCAATATATTCCGCTTTCCCGCCAATGCCGCGGGAGCATTTGAAAACGTTTCCCCTAGACGGCAATGCATAGAGCCCACATATCGTCATTAAACCAAAGGAGTTTATTTATGAAGCGTGCATTGGTATGCGGCGCCGGTGGTTTTATCGGCGGACATCTTGTCAAGAAACTGAAACGCGAGGGTTATTGGGTGCGAGGCGTGGATATCAAACACCATGAGTTCGCGCCCACTCAGGCCGATGAGTTTTTGTTGCTCGATCTTCGTCAACCCGAGCATTGTAAACAGGCATTAACCGCGCCTGATGGCGGCGCGTTCGATGAAGTGTATCAGTTGGCCGCGGATATGGGAGGCATGGGTTTTATCTCGGTGGCCGAGTGCGAGGTGTTGCGCAATAACGCGCTCATCAATATTCATATGGCGCACACGGCCGCCCAAATGGGAACGCCGCGCTATTTCTTCTCTTCTTCAGTGTGCATTTATCGAGATATGGAGCCAGACGAACCGCCGTTGACCGAAGAGGATGCTTATCCGGCCCAACCAGACAATGAATATGGTTGGGAAAAGTTGTACGCCGAGCGCGTAGCCACGGCTTATGGCCGTCATTATTCCATGCAAGTGCGCATTGCTCGTTTCGAGAATTCTTATGGTCCAGAGGGGACATGGCGAGGAGGCCGTGAAAAAGCGCCGGCCGCCATCTGTCGCAAGGTGGCCGAAGCTGACGATGGGGATAGCATTGAAGTATGGGGCGATGGCACAGCCATTCGCGTGTTCACCTATGTCGATGATCTGGTCGATGGCATTTATGCTTTGATGCATTCAGATTTGGAGGGTCCGGTCAATCTGGGTAGTGACGAGCGGGTGACCATCGCCGAATTGGTGCAAACGGTTATCGATGTTTCAGGGAAAGATTTGCGCATAAAATATGTGCCGGGCCCCATTGGCGTTCACGCGCGCAATTTTAGCAAGGCGCGCATCAAATCATTGGGCTGGGAGGCCAAAATTCCCCTGCGAGAAGGGATCGCGCGAACCTATGCATGGATTGAGGCGCAGGTGAACGCGACGCGAGAGGGATAAATGATGCTTCCTCCTCCGCCCTCCGACCGCTCTGGGTGGCCCTGGACCGAAGTCCCCGAACCGCTGCCGGCCACCATGCCCGACGGCCGGCCATGGCCGCGCGTCACCATTGTTACGCCCTCTTATAATCAAGCTTCCTACATCGAAGCCACCCTGCGCTCGGTGTTGCTTCAGGGCTATCCCAATCTTGAGTACATCGTTATCGACGGCGGTAGCGACGACGGCGCCGTTGATATCATCCGCAAATACGAACCCTGGTTGGCGTATTGGGTGAGTGAAGAAGACCGCGGCCAATACCACGCCATCAACAAGGGTTTCGCTCGCTCAACCGGTGAGATCATGGCCTGGCTCAATAGCGATGATATGTATTTGCCCGGCGGCCTCGCGCGCGCGGTGTTGGCCATGAAGTCGCAGCCAGAACGCCCTTGGGTGACCGGTCTGAAAGCATTCTGGGACGAATCAGATCGACTCACTCACCGAGGAAGGCCGCAGAAATTCAACCGTCTTTTCATTCGCGCCGGCCTGTATGAGGGCCGGCGGTTGGGCTGGATACAGCAAGAAAGCGTTCTTTGGGCTCGATGGCTTTGGGAGCGAGCTGGAGCTTATCTGGACGACCGCATGCAATATGCGGCCGACTATGAACTTTGGCGTCGTTTCGCAAGATACGCTAATCTATACCAGCTCTCTGAATCCATCGCCGGTTTTCGAATGCACTCGCGCCAGAAAACCGCTTCGAATATGGACAAGTATTTCGCAGAGGTGGACAGTCTTTTTACTTCCCCTGCACCCTCCACCTGGCTTTGGCGCTTAACCCGTTATCGAACCGCTCTTCGTATCATCAAACGGATAGGAACGTGAAAATATCTGTCATCATTCCCACTTTTAATGCGGCCAATACGTTGGGCCAAGCGCTTGAAAGCGTTATTGAACAAGACTATCCAGATGTGGAGATCGTCGTCGTCGATGGCGGCTCCACCGACGATACGCTGGCTATTATTCAGCAATATCGCTCTCATATCGCCAAGCTTATCTGTGAACCGGACGAAGGCGTTTTCGATGCGGTGAACAAAGGCATTCTGGCCAGCGAAGGCGATGTAACCGTCTTTCTTGGCGCGGATGATTATTTCTATTCGCCCCATGTGTTCAGCACAGTGGCCGAAGCATTTGCCGTGCATCCCGAAGTCAAGGTCGTTTATGGGGATTATCTTAGGGATAAGGGCGAGGAAAAGATCCTGATGCGACATCCCGATCGCCTTGATAAGTTCACTTTCTTTTTGCGCAATCCTCTTTGTCAGCATTCGGTTTTCGTCCGTCGAGAGGTGTTTGAGCAAGTGGGCCTTTTCGATGTCACCTTAAAGATTGCCAGCGACCACGATTGGAACCTACGCGTGTTTGGCGAACATCGCGTCGCTCATTTACGCGTGCCCATTGTTATTTGCGGTTTTCGTAGTGGCGGGCTTTCCTCCACTTCTGCATCGAAGCAAGAACATGCTCTTGTCAGGGGTCGTCATTTCTCCTGGCCTTATCAGCTTCTCTGGCGCGTGTGGGATTTCAGCAGGCGCTTGCGAGGACGTTTGCAACGCCTTGATTTTCGCGTGCCGATGGCATTGCGCAAACGGTTAACCAGCACTCGTTGAAGCATGATCGCGCCCCACGATCTTCCTACGCCCAATAAGGTCAGCGCCCAAATATCGGCATATGATTACGCAGCCAAACTGGCGCGCCGGCCAGATATTCGCGTGGTGCTTGACCTTGGATGCGGTTTGGGCCATACGCGCAAATTTTTTCAAAATATTGCTCCAGATCTGTGCTGGTGCGGCATAGACATTCCCCATTCTCGCGAAGTGAGCGCGCGCACCGAGACCTCCCATATCGTGACGTACGACGGTTTGCATGCGCCATTCAAGAGCGAGGGGTTCGATTTGGTTTACAGCCGTCAGGTCATGGAGCATGTGCGCCATCCCGAAGCTGTCTTGGCCGAAGTTCATCGTCTTTTGCGTCCTGGCGGCCATTTTATCGGCTCCACCTCCCATCTCGAGCCTTATCACTCTCGAAGTTATTGGAATTATACGCCTTGGGGATTTTGCCGGTTGCTCGAAGATGCGGGTTTTCAGGTGCAAGAAATTCGTCCGGGCATTGATGGTCTCACCCTCATGTTGCGGAGCATGTTGGGGCATCCTCGTTGGTTCGACCGTTTTTTCGAGCGCGAATCGCCGCTCAATTGGCTCTTCGCCATGGCCGGGAAAATAGGCCGTAAATCGCCGCGCACCATCAATCATCTAAAACTGCGGTATTGCGGTCACTTTGTTTTCTGGGCGGTGAAGTCTGGGGAGAATCCATCCGACTAATGCGCGTGTTGTTATGCTCTCATGTCTACCCGCCGGATGGCGGCGGCGTGGCCGCCTTCGCCTACGACTTGATGCTGCTGCTAAAAAACAGCGGTTATGAAATGCGGGTGTTGCACGAATTGGGCGAAGGGTCTGGCGCTTGCCGTTTTTTCGCCGCATTTATGCATCGTCATCGCCGTTCGCGGGTGGGCATGCCTTTGCGATTTCTCCATTTCTTATGCGCAGTTGTTGCATTTCGACCTCAGCTTGTCATTTGTTCCACCTGGTTGCATTATGGTTTGCCTGCGGTTTGGTTTGCCCGATTTTTCGGCTACAAAGTGGTCATTCAGGTCCATGGCTCCGAGGTTCGCGGCCGATTCAAGCAAGGCTATCGCCACGCGCGCATGATGCGAGCGCTGCACGCCGCGGATTTGCTCTGGCCTAACTCGCACTTCACCCAGGAGTTGCTTGCTGATTATGGCTGTTCTCCAACGAAAATGCAGGTTATCCATCCCTTTCTCTCCGCCGAACTATTGCAAGCCGCCCAAGAACATCGACATCTCCCGCGCGACCACCCCCCTTTGATCCTCACGGCTGCGCATCTCTATCCTCGAAAAGGCGTCGATCTGGTCCTTCGGGCGCTTGCGCGACTTCGAGACTTGGAGTGGCAATACGTTATTGCGGGCGCGGAGGCGCGCCCCGGTTATCGTCGATTTTGTCAAGATCTGGCCCAAGATTTAGGCATTGCGACGCGGGTTCGATTTTTGGATCGTCTTCCGCGTGCCGATTTATGGAAACTCATGGCCCGCTCCACAATTTTTGTAATGACGAGCCGGCCTGATCCTGACGACATCGAGAGTTTTGGCATCGTTTACATTGAAGCGCAAGCATTTGGCGTGGTTTGCGCAGCCGCGCGCGTAGGCGGAGTAGCCGACGCGGTGGGCGACGCGGGCGCGCTGGTTCCGCCAGAAGACCCAAAGGCCCTGGCTGCCGTCTTACGCGAATGGCTTACGCATCCCGTCGCTGCGCGCCGTTTGGGTGAACATGGCCGCGCTCGCGTTTTGGCCTCGTTCACCGAAAAGGCGCGGCGAGAACAGATCATGCCGCGCTTACAATCGTTGTTTCAAGATTAGGCTGGATGCAGGGAGACCCGACCTCCACGCCCGGCTGATCCAATGTTTCATCATGGTGCTTCATAGTCAGTGGCTCTCCACCGAAGGCGTCGCATTTCGGCTCCAACGATTTCGCGAGCGGACCGACGTCTATATCGCCGCGCTATGGATATTCGTTATGATCGTGGTGGCCATCGCGGCGCTGAGAGAGTTTTCACCTGCCGTTGCGGTCACCTTTTACGCCTTTGGCTTGGCGGGCGCGTGGATTAGCGGCAAATGGGGAGGAGCGGAGCGTCGTTTGTTTTTGGTCGTCTACGCGTTCAATATCTTGTTCGTTCTAGGTCTCTATTATATCTATTTGCAACGTTATGGCGCGCCTTATTTTGGCGGCGGTTCGGATGACCTCATGTTTGAAGATACGGCGCGAGAATTCGTAGAGAGATTCGAGTGGTGGAACTATCCACGGTTGATGACATGGTACAAGGTGCGCACCGTCACTTTTTACGTTTATCTCGTTTCCTTGTTGCAACGACTCACCGCTCCATTGGGCGGTTTTCACACGCTGGTTCCACGGTTTTTCAACGCCTTTCTCCTTGCCTGGCTTTCGATCTTTGTCTATTGGGCGGGTAAGCGACACTTTCGTTTATCCGCCGCCATCGCGCTCGCGGCGGCGGGGTTATTGGGCGTGGCGCCCATTGTCATGTATGTGAGCGCACACACGTTCCGCGATATGCTGGTCACCCTGATCTTGTTTGCTTTGACCTATTTCTGGAGCTCATTCGTCGCCTATGAAAGGCGATGGAAACTGCTTCTTCTCTTGGTCACGCCCGCGCTGGTGTTCATTTTATGGGAGACGCGCGAACGGGCCGCGCAGATCATGACCCTGGCCATTGTCGCCACCATTTACATCCTTTATTGGCAAAACCGCGTTGTTCGTTTTGCGGGCTTGGCGCTGCTTTTGGGTGGGGCTTTGGCCATGTTTCTCAACCTTTTCACCCCTGTCAAGCTCGTCACCTCGTTTTCATGGGAGGCGGCGCTCAATCAGTATCGGCGATATGCCGAATATCGCGGCGCACTAGGAGAAGGCGGACTTTCGGCCATGATATACAGCGCGCCATTATATATAGGCGCGCCTCTGCGTCTTGTCTACCTCTCTCTCTCGCCTCTTCCGATTTTCAGCTCGCAGATCGAGCGCAACCTGCTCAGCCTTGGCGCGCTGGCGCAGGCTTTGGCCATTCCCTTTTTGGTCTTGGGGCTTCTATCGGCCGTGCGTCGGCGAATGACCTGGCCTTATCTGTTCATGTTCATCACGTTATTCTTGAGCGTCGGCATTGTCACATTCACCATCCGTCATATTCTAATGTATTATCCCTTTGGCATGCTTTTTGTGGGATATGGATATGAGACGGTGCGAAAACGCTCCATCACCCTGCGTTGGGTGTATCTGGCGTTCTATTTTTTGGCGCTTGTTGCGGTGACGGCTTATTTTATGCTGAAGGGGGCTTGACGCCCGCGAGAACATCCGGCGGTTTCCAGGTCGCCGTTCTTCTGGTATACTTAGCTGACGTTTGATTTTGCGTTGGCCGCGCAATCGAACGGTTCATTTCTTTTGCGGAGGATTTCAACGAGTGAGTCTTGCTTATTTTCTCGATGTTCTACGTCGACGCTGGTGGATCATTGTGCTTGGCGCCCTTTTGGCGTCCGCGCTTTACGTATTCTTCGCGAGTCGCACTACTCAGGCCATCGCTTACAAGGCCGAGGCTGGGTTGTTTATCTTGCCCACGGCGGTTCGTGTTGAGTTGGAGCCGCAGCTGAAAACCATCGACTCTGGTCTTCCCAAAGATGTGAACTCAAAGGTGGACCGACGCCAGGCGCTTCTGGCCCTTGTCAAGAGTCCCATCATTGCTCAGCATGTGTTTGAACAATTGAAAGATGAACTGCCGCCAGGCTTTACTCAGCCCAGCGCCTTGTTGCCATATATTGAGGGTTCGGTTGGCGGCGAGGTTTTGCTCATTCAAGCGACCTTTGGCGATGCTGAATTGGCCGCGAATATCGCCAATGCGTGGGCCGAGGCCTACGAAACAGAAGCCAACGCCATTTTTGGCGGCACAACCACGCCCGCCAACCTGGATGCTGAAGTCGAAGCGGCTCGCCGCGCTTATGAGGAAGCCGAGGCGCGCTATGTCCAGGCATTGGCCACTTCTCCTCTGCTCGAGTTACAGCGTCGTCTAGAAGATAGAACGGTTCTGCTTGAGCAGATTCTGGCCGATCGTCTAAATAGATTGGATGCATTTCGCTTGCGCGCGGCCGAGTTGGAGCGTTTGTCGGTCGACGCCAAGGCGCTTCAGCGACGCCTTCGCAACATAGACGAACCCGATCTATCCATTTACCTGGCCTATCTATTGTTGCAAAATCGAGTGTTGGTTCAGGATGGTCTTATTTTCTTCAACGGCGTCGAAGAGTCAGATAGTCGCGTGGCCTTTGACCAGCGTCTCTCCACCTCTTTGACCCTTGAACCGGATCAACTGGCTCCTTTGATTGCCAAAACGAGCATAGACGAACTCGCAGCTCAAGTGGACGAGATCATCTATCTGCTCGAGAGCAAAAAAGCGGATATCGAGCAAACGCTGGCCGAAGGGGAAGGACGCTCCGACGCGCCCTCCGAGCGTCAGCAGATCATCGATAACCTTGAAGCAGAGATTCGTTCTCTTCAATCACAGGTTGAAGCCGAGAACGCGCGGCTGAATCAGCTCCAATTGGAGAAAGAGGCGGCCCAAAACACTTACAAGGTGCTGCTCAACAAATTGGAAGAAGTGCGCATTGCAGCATCGGTTGGTGAAGGCAGCATTGTTCGTTTTGCTTTCCCTGCTGTTCCAGAAGCCAAGAAGAACGCCGTTACAAGCCAGGTGACGATGATCGGATTGTTGTTAGCCACGCTCTTAGGAATATTGACCTCTGTAGGCGTGGTGATTGCGCTTGAGTTTGTTGATGACAAAGTGCGCACGAGCGAACAACTGGCGCGCGGTTTGGAATCCCTCTCTTTGGGCGCGTTGCCCCGATCCGCGCCTGTTGTTGAAAATAGCCCGGTCGCGTTGGCCGCACCCCTTTCGCCTTTTGCTGAAGGCGCTCGTTATCTGCGCACCAGATTGCGCTCTCATTATCCTGAGCTTCGGTCTTTGTTGATAACCAGCGTCTCGCCTCGCGAAGGAAAAACCAGCGTTGCCGTCAATCTTGCAGCGCTTTTGGCTGCGGGCGGTCAGCGGGTGATTCTAGTCGATGCAAACCTGCGCTCTCCATCCGTCCATGATCTGTTCGCTCTTCCCAATCGCAGTGGGCTATCGACATGGCTGGAGTCTGATATGGAGGCGGCGGAGTCATTTTTGCACGATACGCCCTTGCCAGGATTGCGCATCTTCCCGGCCGGGCCGTCGACCGATCAGCCATCCGAGTTGCTCGATTCTGGGCGAATGGATGAACTCTTGCGACGGTTGCAGCAGATGGCCGATATCGTGCTCATCGACAGCCCCCATATCGCAGGACTTGCCGATGGGTTGGTTATCTCGCGTAAGGTTGAAGGAACGCTTCTGGTCATTCGTTCGGGATACGAGAATATTCGGCAGGTGCAATCGGTTTTGGAGCAGGTCGAAGATGTAGGCGGACGGATCATCGGCGTGGTGTTAAATGCCGCTCCTGATGCGACCCATGTGCGTTTGGGCCACTCGCGCGAGCCGGATCAAGCGGACGCGGCATCCAATTCTCAGACTACGGGATGGACAGGGCGTTGGCGAGAACGGTTCGTTCGATAGAATCCGCACATGCGGGCATGATTCGTCGATATTTCGCTCCACGCGCCAGGTTTTGGTTCGCGGCGTTTATCGCCGGCGCATCTTTGGCCGCGATACTGGCGGTTCTACTGCTCTCTCCAGGACAGGCGCTTTGGGTGACGCCGTTGCTGGTTCTCTTCGCCTATCTTTCTTTTCGAAGCGAAGGGCGTTTTTGGCGTCGTTCGCCCGCCGATTGGCTGCTCGCCCTTTTGTTTGTTTCGACCTTTCTGGCCTGGTTGTTTTCGCCAGCCCCCGATTCCGCGCGGCAGGCTCTGGCTTATATTGTGGCTGGCGGGATCCTTTTCTGGGCTGTGCTGATTTGGGGCGCGGGCCCAATGCGCATAAGCTTTCTATTGGGCATGATTTTGCTGGTTACGACGTTGCTCGCCGCCATCAGTCCGCTGTTGGTGGACGCCGGCAAAGTGCATCTGTCATTTTTCCCTGGTTGGTTGCTGGCGGTCGGGCGAAGAATTCCCGAGACTGTGAATCCCAATGTTATTTCGGGCGCGTTGGCCGCCTGGTTGCCGGTGAGCATCAGTTTGGCCTGGCGACCTGTGGGCGAGACCCGCCGCTCGCGGCGTTGGATGCGAGCATTGGCGTTGGCGACGTTTTTCGCCTCTATTTTTATTCTCGTCATTTTTCGCACGCGCGGCGTTTGGGTGGCTGCGCCCCTGGCTCTGGGCCTGGCCGTCCTTTTGCGATGGCCGCGCGGTTGGGCCGCGGTTCCCATCGTCTTTGCTGGCATTTGGGCGCTGGCCACAGGCAACGGCCCATTTCGTCTGGACGCCTTGATCTTTCAGGATGATCCTCTGGGCGGCATGGCGGGGCGCCTAGAGATTTGGGCGAGCGCATTGCAGGCGTTACGCGATTTCCCACTGAGTGGAATCGGGCTTGGGGCCTGGAATGAGGTCATACCCCTTTTCTATCCCTATCGCTCCCTCGCCTTGTTGGCGCCCGGTGTTGAGATCCCTCATGCACACAATCTATTTCTGCAAATCGGTCTTGATATCGGTCTACCCGGTCTGGTTGCCTATGCCGCGTTATGGGGTTTGTGCGTGTGGATGGCCTTGCAGGCTCACAAGCGCTTTGCTCAGCATCAGCGGTTGGCCTGGGCGTCTCTCGCCTTTTCCGTCGTCATCGGCCTTCTGATCATCGCCTTGCATGGCCTGATCGATTCCGTGGCTTGGGGAACAAAATCTTCCATATGGACATGGTTGCTCTTTGGCATGGCCACCCTCTTGTATCTTGAAGCAGAGTAAAAATGCTCTTGCCCCATCGCATTGTTTTATGGAGGTTGCATTGAAACAGCCCTTTGCTGATGAATTTGAGCCGAAGCCTGCGGCGGCGCCCCAACACAGCCGCGTGGCCGTGGTGGGCGCTGGATATTGGGGTAAAAACCTGGTGCGGAATTTTTATCAATTGGGCGCGTTGGCCGCCATTTGCGATAGTGATCCCGCCACATTGGCGCACCTAACGCAGCAATATCCGGGCGCTTCAGGACATCTGGCGTACGCGGCTGTATTGCATGATGCTGATATCAAAGCCGTTGCCATCGCGACGCCGGCCGAAACGCATTATGTGCTGGCTAAAGAAGCGCTCCTGGCTGGCAAAGACGTCTTTGTGGAGAAGCCGCTTTGTTTGATGGAGGAGCAAGCGGATGAGCTTATTGCTTTGGCGCAAACGCATGACCGCGTGCTCATGGTGGGCCACTTGTTGCGTTATCATCCCGCCTTTGTCAAGTTGCAGGAACTGGTGCGGGATGGCGTGTTGGGGCGCATCCTTTACATCTATTCTCACCGTCTCAATTTGGGCAAAATTCGTCGCGAAGAAAACATTCTGTGGAGTTTCGCGCCGCATGATATTTCGGCCATTTTGGCGCTGGCCGACACCTTGCCCGAATCGGTCACCTCGCGCGGGGGCAATTATTTGCATGCACATATTGCAGACGTTACGGTGAGCGTATTGGAATTTGATAGCGGTCTGCGAGCGCATATTTTCGTTAGTTGGCTTCATCCCTACAAAGAGCAGCGTTTGGTGGTTGTGGGCGATCGTCAAATGGCCGTGTTCAACGACACCGCGCCGTGGGAGGAAAAGCTCTTGCTCTATCCTCATCAGATCGAATGGCGAAATCATATGCCTGTGCCCCACAAGGCCGAAGCCATTCCCGTGGAGCTTGAACCCACAGAACCGCTGCGTGTGGAATGCGAGCATTTTCTAAATTGCATCGAAAATCGTTCCCGCCCCCTTACCGATGGCGTTGAGGGTCGGCGCGTGCTGCGGGTGCTCAACGCGTGTCAGCAATCCCTGGAAACGGGGCGCGATGTCATCTTGGCCCGTTCGCGACCAGAGTATTACGTTCATCCCACCGCGGTCATTGATCAACCATGCGAAATCGGCGAAGGCTCGAAGATATGGCATTTTAGTCATGTCATGGCCAATGCTCGCATCGGCAAGCATTGTGTTTTGGGGCAAAATGTGCACATTGGCCCTCATGTCGTTATCGGCGATGGCGTTAGGATTCAGAACAATGTTTCGGTCTATAGCGGCGTTGTTTTAGAAGATGATGTCTTTTGCGGGCCATCGTGCGTTTTCACCAATGTTGTCAACCCACGGAGCCACGTTTCGCGAAAAGAGGAGTTCAAGTCCACCTTGGTGCGCAGGGGCGCCAGCATCGGGGCCAATGCCACCATTGTTTGTGGCAATGAGATCGGCGCGTATGCTTTCGTGGGCGCGGGCGCTGTGGTCACGCGCGATGTGCCCGATTACGCCCTGGTGGTCGGCAATCCGGCGCGGGTGGTGGGTTGGATGTGCCAGTGCGGTGAGAAACTGAACCTGATCAACAAGGCGGCCGCTTGTGGGCGTTGCGGCGCTCAGTATCGACTTGTGGCTCCGGATAAATTGGAACCCGTTCGAGCCGAGGCCCACGTCTCGGCGCGTGAGGAATGCGCATGAATGCGGCGTCGAAAACCATAAAACGCGGCTTGCTTCTCCTCCAGATCGCTCTCCTTGTTGGCTTGTCGAGCCTCGTCCTGATGCGAATAGCGGCTCGCAACGCCACATTTGTGCAGTTGGCCAATTACTTCTTGGCTCCGGGCGAAGCCCGCGCAGACATGAGCATTGAGCAAACAAAGAGATACGACGCTTACCTTTCCCATGAAGACCGGGCGCGATATGCGCAATATCGTGAGCGATTGGAGAGCTTGTTCGCTCAGGCGGCCACCTTAGAGCTTCAGCAATATCGCGCGGGGCGCGAGGCGTTGGTCAGGGCCGAAAACGCCGAAGCCGGCCAGCGCTTCGACGATGCGGGTGCATTTTATCGGCAGGCTTACGAGCAAGGAACGGAGCAAATCCGCTTGGAGGCGCTGCTGGGTTTGGCCCGCGTTCAGTATGCTATGGGTGATCGCGTCCTGGCCGAGCAAGCCTTGACAGAGGCGGATGCCATGACGCCGCCAGGCGCCCTGGTTCAGGATGAAATATGTCCGGGCTGGCGTTTGAACGGCGTTTATGTCGATAATCAGGATATTCAATTCGACGCGCCGGTGAACATAATCCTTGTTTGGGAGCGAATCGAACCCGACAATGCTTTACAGATGAAGACGCCTTTGACCATAAATCAGCGCACCATCGCTTGGAAGAGCAGGCTGTATCAAATCGAGCGGGTGCAAAATTTGTTGCGCGATGGCGGTTTCAATCAAGTGGTTTCACTTGGGCCCGGGCTCCCCCCTGGTTTCAAGGCCTTGTTTCGCAATCAGACATTGGCCGACATCGAGTTTGTCAGCGATCCCGCCTTGCCCGAACGCGGCGTTTTCTTGCATCTCCAAAGCCAGGGAGGGCATTCTGTGGGAATTGGCAGTGAAAGTTTCACAATCCCCACTCCTGTGGACCAACAGGCCTATCTTGTGGGCGTCACCTATCGCTCGGCTCAGGATGCTCGCCCCAGGATCGGCCTTTACTGGCAATTTCCAAACGCGACAAAGGTTGAAGAAAATGAGACGGATTATCCAGTTCGTTATCCCGCCGAACAATGGCGAAGGGTGACCTATTTGACCATCCCCCCGCCCGGCTCGGAGCGAGTGACCTACTGGGCCATGGAGACCAACCATCAGGCGTTCTTAGATATCGATGATCTGTTCTTGTTTCCCATATCACTGGGTTGTCGCGAGAACCTAGAAAGTTAAGGGGCTTTATATGAAATGTTTGATGGCCATCAAGACGCATCATTTGGACTATGATGATCGGTTACGGAAAGAGAGCCGCTCATTGGCTGCTCTCGGCGTTGATGTCGAAATCATGGTTTTGGAGCAGAAAAACGAAGCGGCCGCGCTCACCGTTTATGGCGGCATCCCGGCTCGGACCGTCGCGCTCAAAACTCGCACGAAATACCCCAGCGGCCAGAAACTCTGGCTCAAGACCGGTGAATTATATTTTCGTCTTTTCCATCATCTACTGCGTTCGCGCCCAGACATCATTTGGATTCACGACATGACCTTCGCCGCACTGATTCCCTTGCTGGCCTTATGGCGCGCCATGGGGATGGCCAAAGGGTTGGTGTGGGACCAACACGAGCTGCCGCCCGACAGCCTCCTTGCTCGCGAGAGAACTCGTCGTCTTTTGGCCTGGTTGATGAATCGTTGTCAGGTGATCATCGCGGCCAATGAAGAGCGTCGACAAATTTTGGAAGAGCGGTTGGGCAAGCGTTTGCGCACGCCCATCATCTCTTTAGAGAATTATCCCGACGCACTTTTCGTTCAAAGCGCTCGACGCGCTTTGCCCACAGAGCTGCAAGACTGGCTGGATGGCAAACCCTATTTTTTGGCTCAGGGCGGCGGCCATGGTCGTTGGCGTCATTTGGATGAGCTGGTGGCGGCCATGATGGCTCTGCCCGCGGCGAAACTAATCGTATTGGGCGGATATGATCCGGCAAAAGTGGCCTGGTATCGACAAAAATACGGCGCATCGTTCGATGAACGCATTCGTTTCGTCGATTTTGTGCCTCAATTGGACGTGCCCATTTACATCGATGCAGCCCTTGCCAGCGTGGTTTTCTATGAAATGCGCAATCTCAATTGGATATATTGCGCTCCCAATCGGCTCTACCAGGCTTTGGCGCGTGGCGTTCCGGTCGTGGTGGGAGAAAACCCCCCCATGAAGAGCCTGGTCGAGCAATATCAATGCGGAGTCGTGGTGGACGCGTCTTCGGTTGAACGCGTGGGGCGCGCGTTGCGACAGATTTTGGAGCGAGAATCGTTTTACCGCCAACGCGCTCAACAAGTGAGCGAGCGCTTCGTGTGGGAAACCCAGACTCCGCGCTTGCAACAAATTTTGGCCCGAGTTGGCGTTCAATCCGTTGCACAGCCGCTCGTAGAAGCATGAAAGAAAATTATCCCGACATCGAACCACTGCAATGGTTTGCGCAACCTGCACTCGAACCGAGCCAATGAACACAATGAAAGTCCTGACGGTGGTTGGCGCTCGCCCCCAATTCATCAAAGCCGCGCCAGTATGTAAAGCGCTACGCGCCCGAGGTCATGAAGATGTTCTGATCCACACCGGACAACACTATGACGCCAACATGTCGCAAGTCTTCTTCGACGAGTTGCAAATTCCTCGTCCTCACCTCAATTTGGGCATTGGTTCGGGCGCGCATGGTTGGCAAACGGCGCAAATGCTCATGCAGCTGGAGCAAGTAATGCTTCGCGAATCGCCCGATTGGGTGCTGGTGTATGGCGACACCAATTCGACCCTCGCGGCCGCGCTCGCGGCTGTGAAGCTGCGTTTTCCTATTGCTCATGTCGAGGCCGGATTGCGTTCTTTCAATCGCGATATGCCCGAAGAGCATAATCGCGTGTTAACCGACCACTGCGCCGATCTTCTCTTTTGCCCCACCCAAACGGCTGTCGAAAACCTGCGCACCGAAGGGATTCGCTCCGGCGTGCATTGGGTGGGCGACACCATGTACGATGCATTGTTGTTCTTTCTGCAACGCGCGCGCGGGCGTTCGACCATTTTGGATGACCTTGCCTTGTCGCCCAAATCCTACATGCTCGCTACGGTCCATCGTCCTTATAACACCGATGTGCGCGAAAATCTGCACGCCATCTTAACCGCGTTGGCCGAAATAGAGGAGAAAGTCGTTTTTCCGGTGCATCCGCGCACCCGCTCAAAAATGCTCGAGTTCGATATGGACATCCACGCCTTGCAAGCCAGGGGTGTGCATTTCATCGAGCCGGTGAGTTATTTCGACATGCTGATCCTGGAAGAAAACGCCAAAGCCATTCTCACCGATTCGGGCGGAGTGCAGAAGGAGGCGTTCTTCCTGAGCGTGCCTTGCATCACGCTCAGACCAGAAACCGAATGGGTGGAGACGGTTGAGGCGGGATGGAATGTGGTGGTGGGGGCCGATCGCGACAAGATACTTCATGCCGCGAACTCGCTGCGCGTCACTGGTGCGCCGCCCTTGATATTCGGCGATGGTCGAGCCGCAGAAAAGATCGTCGATATCCTGGAAGCTTCGCAACCATGATAAGGACTCGCTTCGAATGAGCACGATCTGTTTTCTTTCCGCGATGCATCCGCCGCGCGATAAGCGCGTTTTTGACAAGGAGGCGGTCTCTCTGGCCAACGCTGGCTTCCGCGTTGTTCACATTGCGCCTTCGGAGGAAGAGGCGTTTGTCGAGCAGGGCGTTATGGTGACGCCCTACCCTCGACCCGCCCGGCTTCTCGATCGTCTGCTGCAATTGCCGCGCCTTTACCGGATGGCGGCCAGAGTCGATGCGGATTTCTATCATTGCAATGAGGTCGATTCCTGGCTGGTGGGCGTGTTTCTCAAAGTGTTGCGCGGGAAAAAGATAATATTCGATGTGCATGAATATTATCCGGCCACCTTCTTAGCCGGACGACTGCCGCCGACCTTGCGCCCCCTGATTGCAGGGCTATTGCGTTTGTTGTTCCGACTCTTGCTCCCCTTTACCGATCGTCTTGTTCTGGCGCAAGCGTCGATGGCGCGAGATTATCCCGGCGCCGCCGAGAAGAGCATCGTTGTGGGCAATTTTTCACCTCGACCAGACCCATCCCCTATAGAAACATCCGCGACAGTCGAAGACAACCGCGTCACGGCCGTGCATTTGGGTTTGATCAGCCGCGTGCGGGGCTGGCCAGTTTTGCTCGAAGCGTTCGCTCGCGTAAAATCGCAAAAGCTGCGTTTGCACATCATTGGCGAGTTCAACGATGGCAGTCGAGAAGCGTTTGAAGCCGCTTCTCGAGCGTTGGGTTTGAACGACCGCATTGTCATTGATGATTGGATGCCGTTTACAGAGGCTTTTCAATGTTTGCAAGCTGCGGACATCGGTTTGATCTTGTTCCAACCCGGACGTGAGAATCATGTCTATGCCATGCCGCATAAGATGTTTGATTATATGTCGGCCGCTTTAGCCGTGCTTGCACCCGATTTCGCCATTGAGCTGCGTTCCATTATCAAAGAAACAGGTTGTGGTTTGCTGGTCGATCCATCGGACCCCGACGATATTGCCCGCGCGCTTGATGATTTGGCCTCCGATCCAGAAAAACGCCAGCGCATGGGGCGGCAAGGCCGCGAGGCCGTATTGACCCGCTACAATTGGGAAAACGAGGCCGCCAAACTGATTGCCATGTATCGCGATCTCGAAAAGGAGATCAGGAACGACTAAACCTTTGCCATGAAGCAACTCATTCAACACATCGACACCGGCGCGACCGAAGTGGTGGAAGCGCCCGCACCAATGAGTCGGCCTGGCCGGCTGTTGGTGGCCAATGCGGTTTCTCTGGTTTCGGCCGGCACCGAGCGCATGATCGTGGATTTTGCGGAAAAGAATTTGTTGCAAAAAGCCCGCTCGCGTCCCGATCTGGTCAAGCAGACCTTGGAAAAAGCCCATCGCGACGGCCTTCTCACCACATTGGAGGCCGCTCGCACCCGACTGAGCCAACCCATGCCTCTAGGTTATTCCTGCGCGGGCGTGGTTATCGATGTTGGCGCGGGCGTGGAAGCGTTTGAAAAAGGGGATCGCGTGGCCTGCGCAGGGGGGGGCTATGCGGTTCATGCCGAGATCGTCTCCGTCCCCCAGAATTTGGTGGTCAAATTGCCCGATGAAGTTTCCTTCGAGTCGGCTGCATTCACCACGCTCGCAGCCATTGCCTTGCAGGGCGTCCGGCTCGCCGATGTGAAATTGGGCGAGGTTGTGGGCGTTATTGGCTTGGGCCTGTTGGGCCAGCTCACTGTGCAAATGCTCAAGGCCAGTGGCTGCATCGTCATTGGCATGGACCTATTGGCCGAGCGGGCCTCATTGGCGCAGCGTTTGGGCGCGGATGCAGTGACCACTTCGGTTGAGGAGTTTGTCGCCCTTTGTCTTCAACGCGGCGCGGGGTATGGCGCTGATGCCATTCTCATCACTGCGGATACGAAAAGCAACCAGCCCGTTCGGGTGGCGGGCGAGGCCGCGCGCGACAAGGGCGTTGTGGTGGCCGTGGGGGCGGTGGGTATGACGATCCCCCGTAAGACATACTACGAAAAAGAATTGGATTTTCGCATTTCTCGCTCCTATGGCCCGGGACGATACGATCCTGAATACGAAGAAAAGGGGCGAGATTATCCCTACGCCTACGTGCGTTGGACCGAAAGGCGCAATATGCAAGCGTGTGTGCAGTTGTTCGCATCCGGTCAGGTGAATGCGGAGGCGCTGATCACCCATCGTTTCTCCATCGAGGAAGCCTCTCGCGCCTACCAACTCATCACTGGCAAGAGCGGCGAACCTTTCTTGGGCGTTGTGCTCACATATCCGGGTCAGCCCGACCTGGCTCGCAAGATTCAGCTGCGGGCAAGAAGCGAGAGCGAGGCGCTTCCCTCTTCAGCGTCGCTGTCGCGGGTTCATCTCGGCGTTCTTGGGGCCGGTCTTTATGCCAACGCCACCCTATTGCCCGCGTTGAAGGGCCTTGAGCCTGTGGAGCTGATGGCTATCGCCAGTGGCAGCGGTCTCAGCGCACAAACCACAGGCAAGCGTTTCGGTTTCGCCTATTGCGCCAGTGACGAGCGCGAAATCCTCGACGATCCGCGTATCGACGCGGTGGCCATTCTCACTCGCCACCATTTGCACGCTCGTCAGGCGCTGGCCGCTTTGCAAGCGGGCAAGCATGTGTTTGTTGAAAAGCCGCTTTGTCTCACCGAGGAGGAGCTCTCGGCGATTGCAGAGGAGGTTGAAGGTGAGTCGGGGGCGGGTCGCGTCAGCCCTTATCTCATGGTGGGCTACAATCGTCGGTTCGCGCCTTTTGTGCAAACGTTGCGTCGCCATCTTCGCCATGTTCGAGAGCCGTTGTTGCTTACCTATCGCGTGAATGCTGGCTATATTCCCCCTGAGCATTGGTTGCACGATCCTGCGCAAGGGGGCGGTAGGCTCATTGGCGAAGGGTGCCATTTCATCGATCTGCTCATTTTCCTGGCCGATTCAACGCCTCGTCGCGTAGAGACGCGTGCGTTGCCGAATGTCGGGCGCTATCGCCATGACAATTTTGTAGTGACTCTCGAATTCGTCAACGGCAGCGTGGGCGTCCTGATCTATGCCGCCAACGGAGATAAAGGCTTTTCAAAGGAGCGCTTAGAGGTTTTTGGCGGCGGTCTATCGGCCAGCCTGGAGGATTTTCGCGTGTTGAGCGTTCGAAGCGGGGGCAAGAAACATCAGGCCGCCGCGCGTTTGCGCGCAGACAAGGGGCATCGCAACGAATGGCGCGCCTTTGTCGATTATCTCATCGGCCGCGCGCCTGAACCCATGTCTTTTGATGATATCATGATTTCCACCCGCGCCACACTGGCGGCACAACGCAGCTTAGAGAGGGGCGCACCGATTTTTTTGGAGTGAAGCGCATGGCGTCGAAAGCGGATTCATCGAGCAAAATCATCTGTCCGCTATGCGGAAAAAATGAAAACGAAAATCGTTTTCACGACCGCAGCCACAAGGTGCGGCGTTGCCTTTCATGTGAGCTGTTTTTCATTCATCCCTATCCACAGAATGTGGCGGAAGTGCATGAAACGGTCATCGATTACGATTACGAAGATCTGGATGTGCTCGGGCCCGCCCGCCATTACCGCTCATCGCAATACACGTATCATCTCATTTATCCCATCATTCGCGAATACTGTCGAAATGCATCCGCCGTGCTGGATGTGGGCTGTGGTTCAGGGTATCTTTTGGAGCGTTTGTCCGAGTTTCCTGATCTGCATCGCGTGGGCATCGAACTCAACGCGGCCCGAGCCGCTTATGCGCGTCGCGTTTCCGGCTGCGAGATTTTTCAGACCCCGGTCGAAGCATTTCGATACCATCGTCATTTCGATGTCATTACTCTGATAAATGTCCTTTCCCACATTCCTTCGCTTGATGATCTGTTCTATGCTTTGCGCGGTTTGCTCTCCCCTAAAGGCGTTCTCATTATCAAGGCCGGGGAGATGAGCAAACACGTTGAAAAAGAAGCCGTGTTCGATTGGGGCATTCCCGGTCATATGCATTTTTTGGGTCTAAACACCATGCAATTCATTGCTGATAGGTATGGATTTGCATTGATCGAGCACCAAAGATTGCCATTTAGCCGGGTGTTCTTTTCCAAAGAACGATGGTTGGCGCCCGGGCGCAGTCGATTACGCAATCTTGCCAAAACCCTCATTGCTCACACGCCTTACGCCTTAAACGCGCTGGCCAGCCGATACGATCGTCGTTTTGGCGGGCAGATATACTCATCACTCTTTGTTCTGTCCATTCGCAACGAGGCCAATCATGCCTTTTAAGATCATCCATGTGGTCGGCGCACGACCCAACTTCATGAAAGTCGCGCCTGTGATGCAGGCGCTGGCCCAAAAGCCCAATATCTCTCAGGTTTTGGTGCATACGGGGCAACATTACGATGCCAACATGTCGGAAATCTTTTTTCGGCAGTTGGATATTCCCGAACCCGATATCAATCTCGATGTCGGCTCAGGCTCTCACGCCTGGCAGACGGCTCAGATAATGATGCGTTTCGAAGAGGTGGCGTTGACTGAGAAACCGGATCTCGCGCTTGTTTATGGTGACGTGAATTCCACCGTGGCCGCGGCTTTGGTGTGCGCCAAGTTGTTGATTCCTATCGGTCATGTCGAGGCCGGCTTGCGTTCGCGCGACCGCACCATGCCTGAAGAGATCAATCGTCTCCTCACCGATCAGATAGCCGACATGTTGTTTACGCCCTCGGTCGATGGCAATGTCAACCTCTTGCAAGAGGGCGTGCCAAGTGAAAAAATCCACCTGGTGGGCAATGTGATGATCGATACATTGGTGAGATTGCTGCCGCGTGCGAGGCAAGCGACAATACTGCGCGATTTGGGCGTCGAACCGCGGGGCTATGGTCTTATCACCCTCCATCGTCCCTCGAATGTGGATGATCCGGTCATGCTTCATTCGCTGATGGATACATTGCAAGAAATCGCGGTTGAAATTCCCCTTCTTTTCCCCATTCATCCCCGAACCCGCGTCCGGCTTCAAGACGCGCAGTATGAGATACGAAACTCGCGTTTGCATCTTCTCGAACCTTTGGGTTATCTTGACTTTTTGGCCTTGCAAGACGCCGCGCGTTTCGTCGTCACCGATTCGGGCGGCGTGCAAGAGGAGACCACCTATCTGGGCGTGCCTTGTCTCACCGTGCGCGCCAATACCGAACGCCCGGTCACGGTCGAGGTGGGAACGAACATCTTGGTTGGGCAAAATATGCACCGCTTGCGCGAGGAAGTGGATAAAATCCTCTCCGGACAAAGCAAGCAAGGCCAGGCGCCGCCGCTTTGGGATGGTCGCGCGGGCGAACGCGTCGCGGACATAGTGGCGAATTCATGAATCGTTTCGAGTTTGTCCGGCTTCTCTATCGTTATTTTGGGCCGCGTTGGCTGGCGTTTCGGGCGGCCTACGCCGCGCGATCTCGTTTGGGGCTCATCCAACGCCAGCTTCCGGCCCATTCATGGGATGAGAGGCCTTTGGCCGAATTTCTAAACGACGCGTCTTTGGCTGAGCCAAACGCCTACCTGGCCTATCGTCGCACTCTTGGCCCCACCTTTTTCTTTTCTCCCACCGATTTCGAGCAATTTCAGTCCCATCTTCGCGACATCGACGCGACGACCTCCTCCTCTCTGGCGCGGCGCGTCCAACGCTTGAGCAGAGGCGAACTTCGGCTTTTCACTTGCTTGACCGCCAAAACCGGTTTCCCGCCCAACTGGCTGCGAAATCCGCTCACGAATCGCGAGTGGCCAGCCAATCAGCACTGGAGCCGCCTCGATGAGTTTGGTCGCGGCGATATCAAGCTCATATGGGAGCTCAATCGGTTTGGCTTTGTGTTTGATCTGGTGCGTCTTTACGCTCGCACAGGCGATGAGCAGCTGGCCGAACTCTTTTGGATGGCCGTGGAGGATTGGAGAAGCGCCAATCCTCCGCAACTTGGGCCAAACTGGAAATGTGGGCAAGAGATCACCTTTCGCGTCATGGCCTGGTGTTTTGGGTTTTACGCTTTTCTAACCAGCCCTGCAACCACGCCTGAACGCGTGGTGAAATTGGCCCATATGATAGCCCTTTCAGCCGAACGCATTGAAGCCAATCTGGATTATGCGCTGAGCCAACGCAACAACCATAGCATCAGCGAGGGCGTTGGCTTGTGGACCATTGGATTGTTGTTTCCTGAATTCCAGTGCGCCAGTCGTTGGCGCGAGCGGGGTCGCGACGCGTTGCATCACACGGCCTATGATCTGTTCTACGACGATGGCGCGTTTGTTCAACACTCGTTCAATTATCATCGTCTGGCTTTACACGATTTGATCTGGGCGTGGCGGATAGGTGAACTGAATCGCGATCCGTTACCCAACATTGTTCAGCGCCGTATCGAAGAATCGACCCATTTTCTCCATGGTCAAATGGACCGGGAAAGCGGACGGTTGCCTCATTATGGTCAAGACGATGGCGCGCTTATTTTGCCCCTCAACCATTGTCATCACCGCGATTTTCGCCCCGCGATTCAGGCCGGTTATTTTCTTATCGAGGGCAAACGTTGTTTCGAGCGCGGCCCCTGGGATGAAGATCTGCTCTGGCTGTGGGGGCCCGCCGCGCTACGCGCTTCCCGGCAAACGCGAGAGCAGGGTGATTTTCAGGCCGAAATAGGGGGGTGTTGTGTGTTGCGCACTTCAAGCGGTCTTGCATTTACACGCGGCCCCACATTCCGTCATCGACCTGGGCAGGCCGACGCGCTTCATGTGGATATCTGGTGGCGCGGACAAAACATCGCCATCGATCCCGGAACCTATAGTTACAACGCGGATCCTCCTTGGGAGGGTAACCCGTTGGCTGGCGCCCGCTTTCACAACACCGTCACGGTGGATGATCGCGACCAAATGGAGCGGCCAGGCGTTTTTCTTTGGCTTCCCTGGTTGACGACTCGCGTCTCGCTTCGTCGCGACATCACCGCTCACGAAATAACGGTTTGGGAAGGCGAGCACGATGGTTATCAGCGGTTGCCAACGCCTGCGTGGCATGGCCGGGCTTTGGTGCGGCTGCCCGCCGAGCATTGGTTGGTTGTGGATCGTCTGCACAGCGCCGGAGCGCATCGTTATCGGCTTCATTGGCTTTTTGACGATTTTCCTTATCAATGGGATGAGCAGGCGCAACGTTTGAGTTTAGACACTCCGGCAGGCATGTATTTCACTGCTCTCGCCGCTTCTGCGCCCGGCCGCATCTCTCTGATTCGGGCCGATGAAACCTCTCCGCGAGGATGGCAGGCCCCCTCTTATTTTTGCCTGAAGCCGGCGCTCTCGTTGGCGTTTGCGGTTGATGCCGCCGCTCTTTTTTTCATCACCCATTTTGGCCCCGAGCCTGGCCGCATCATGCTTTCCGAGCAGGAGATCACCCTGCAAACCCTTACCCTTGCCATACGCTTATCTCTTAACCCTGAGCCTGGCGCGCCGATCATCGTGGGATGAATGGCTCGTTCGTGGAGTTCGCTTCATTTATGCACGCACTTCTCATTCATCAAGCGTTTGTCGCTCCCGGAGAGCCAGGCGGAACGCGGCATTTCGAGCTGGCCCGCCACTGCGTCGAACATGGCCACCGTTTTACTGTGGTGGCTAGTCCGGTGAGTTATCTTTCAGGACGGCGGACCGCCACTGGACGATGCAACTACGAGGGCGTTGACGTGATTCGCGCTTACGCCCCCTCTAGTTTGCATCGAAGTTTTCTCTGGCGTATCATTGTATTCGTTGTTTTCATGGTCTCCTCCACTTTGGCCGCGTTGCGCGTAAAAGATGTCGATGTGGTGATAGGCACCACGCCACCCATCTTCCAGTCCCTTTCCGCCTGGTTTGTGGCCGCGATTCGACGGCGGCCTTTCTTGCTAGAGGTGCGCGATCTCTGGCCTGAGTTCGCCATTGACATGGGGGTGCTCACCAACCCTTTGCTTATTGCGCTCAGTCGATGGCTCGAACGTTTTCTTTACGCTCGCGCCTCTCATCTCTTGGTGAATTCACCAGCCTATCGCGATTATCTCATCGAAACCGGCGTCCATCCAACCAAGATATCCTTCATCCCCAACGGCGTCGATGTAGGCATGTTTGATCCCGCAAATCGGGGTTCGGCCTTCCGGCGGCAATGGGGCGTGGAGGCGTCTTTTGTTGTTACGTATGCCGGCGCCTTGGGGTTGGCCAACGACATCTCGACCCTGTTGCGTGCAGCCCATCATTTGCGCGAGCGCAAGGATATTCACTTCCTCCTGGTTGGCGACGGCAAAGAGCGTTCGCGGCTTGAAACCTTGAGCCGTGAATGGGCCTTGGATAATGTGACATTCACCGGTCCATTGCCTAAAGCCCAAATGCCCGAAGTCTTGGCCGCATCGGATGCATGCGTGGCCATTTTGCAAGATATCCCCATGTTTCGCACCACGTATCCCAACAAAGTCTTTGATTACATGGCGGCAGGCCGTCCCATCGTGCTTGCCATCGATGGCGTAATTCGTTCGGTGGTCGAGGAGGCCGGCGCGGGCGTTTTTGTCCCGCCGGGCGACGATAAGGCCCTGGCTAAAGCCATAACCGTTTTGGCCGATGATCCGGAGATGGCGCGGGCCATGGGTGAGCGCGGGCGGGAGCGCGTGGTCCAACATTTCAACCGCGCTCGTCAGGCTCAGGCTTTCAAACGTTTGCTGGAAAGCATGAGTGACTCATGATGAAGGGGGCGCGCTCATGAACGGATTCTATCGTCATCGCGGCAAACGAGTTTTCGATCTGATTGTGGCCACGGTTGCGATCATCATTTTGTCGCCTGTATTGCTTGTGGTGGCTTTGCTTGTGTGGTCCATGCTTGGTTCGCCCATCTTCTTTCGTCAACAGCGACCCGGATTGCACGGCAAGCCTTTTATCATTTACAAGTTTCGCACCATGCTCGACGCGCGTGACGCTCGGGGAAACCTGTTGTCCGATGCCGAACGCTTGACCCCATTTGGTCGTTTTCTCCGCAGCCTCAGCCTGGACGAATTGCCCGAATTGTTCAATGTCATTAAAGGCGACATGAGTCTGGTGGGGCCTCGCCCCTTGCTCATGCAATATCTCGAGCGATATACGTCCGAACAGATGCGCCGACATGAAGTGCGGCCCGGCATCACCGGTTGGGCGCAAGTCAATGGCCGAAATACGCTTTCATGGGAAGAGCGTTTTGGGTTGGATGTTTGGTATGTCGATCATCTCACTTTTCGGCTTGATCTAAAGATACTTGCTCTGACCTTATGGAAAACCATTAAACGGGAGGGCGTCAACCAGCCTGGGCGGGCCACGATGGAAGAATTCATGGGCAGTCGTTCATGAGCAAGCATGTCTTGATCATCGGCGCTGGCGGCCATGCCCAGGTGGTGGCCGATATCTTATGGCGAATATATGAAGATGACGCATCGTTGCGTCCGATCGGCTATCTGGATGACAACGACGCTCTATGGGAAAAGCGTTTTTTGCAGCTACCTGTTTTTGGAAGCCTTTCTTTGCTATCCACTATCTCGCATGATGCGATTGTTGTCGCGGTGGGCGACAATCAAACGCGAAGGCGTTTGTTTGCGAGATTGAGCGAGCAAGGCGAACGTTTCGTCGTGGCCCGCCATCCACGCACAGTGATTGCTCCGGATGTGCAAATTGGCCGCGGCGCGATGATCTGCGCCGGCGTCGTCGTCAATCCTGGCTCGGTCATCGGCGAGAATGTGATTTTGAACACCGGTTGCACCATTGATCATCATAATCGCATCCGCGCCCATGTTCACATTGCCCCGGGCGCCCATCTCGGCGGTGAGGTCGAAGTGGAAGAGGGCGCGTTCGTGGGCATTGGCGCAACAGTGACGCCTCGAAGACGCGTGGGCGGATGGAGCGTTGTCGGGGCGGGCTCGGTTGTCCTCCATGATATTCCACCCAATGTCACCGCGGTCGGGGTTCCGGCCCGATTGCTAAAAAAGGGATGATTCGCACATGACGCGCCCTCGTCTTTACCTTTCCCCACCCCACATGTCAGGTCTCGAATGGCAATTTTTGCAAGAAGCATTCGAGAGCAACTGGATCGCGCCGCTTGGCCCTCAGGTGGACGCATTCGAGCAGGAGTTCGCGGAGCTGGTGGCCGCGAAACACGCGCTCGCTCTCAGTTCGGGCACGGCCGCCATTCATCTAGCGCTCATTCACTTGGGCGTAGAACCCGGCGATGAGGTTATCGTCTCCACCCTCACTTTTGCGGCCAGCGCCAATCCGGTGGTTTATCTGGGCGCGAAGCCGGTCTTCATCGACAGCGAGCGGGTTTCATGGAACATGGATCCCGACCTGCTGGCCGAAACCCTCGCCCGCAAAGCGCGAGAAGGCCGATTGCCCAAGGCCGTGGTGCTGGTGCATCTTTACGGCCAGACGGCCGACATCGACCGCATTGGAGAAATTTGTCTCGAGTATGACGTCCCTCTCATCGAGGATGCGGCCGAGGCCCTGGGCGCGACTTACAAAGGTCGCTCACCGGGCGCGTTTGGCGCAGCGGGCATTTTTTCGTTCAACGGCAACAAAATCATCACCACATCGGGCGGGGGGATGTTGGTGTCAGATGACGCTGATCTCATTGCTCACGCGCGCAAGCTTTCCACCCAGGCGCGCGATCCCGCACCCCATTACGAACATTCCGAAATCGGCTATAATTATCGTATGAGCAACTTGCTCGCGGCCGTGGGCCGCGGCCAGATTCGCGTGTTGGCCGAGCGCGTGGAGCAAAAGCGCCGCATTTTCGAATGGTACCGCCAAAACCTGGCCGACCTTCCCGGCGTCACTTTCATGCCCGAAGCGCCGTGGGGCAGGGCCACGCGCTGGCTGACCGTCATCCTCATCGAACCGGAGGAGTTTGGCGCCACCCGCGAAGATGTGCGTCGGGCGTTGGAGGCCGAGAACATCGAATCTCGCCCCTTGTGGAAGCCCATGCATTTGCAGCCGGTGTTTCGCGATTGCGAGATCGTGGGCGGGGCTGTGGCTGAGGAGCTGTTCGAGAAAGGTCTTTGTCTTCCTTCGGGAACCATCATGAATGAAGATCACGTGACGCGCGTGGCCGAAATGGTTTCCGATGTGGGAAAAAGGGTCTTACATGAGTGTGCATGATCACTTATAACCCGATGCAAGGGTGAGGATGCAAGGGTGAGATCGAAATGGTGTTATAATGAAGGGCGACCGTTACGGTCGCCCTTTTGCCTTTCATGCACCCCTTTCAAAATTGTTTCTTATGAGCCGCGACATTCTTATTCGCATTGTTCTTTCTCTGTTCATCATTTTGCTCATCTTCGCCTTGCATCGAGCCATTACGGTCGCGCCGAGACACGATCGGCCGGTGTTTGCGTCCGCCCGGCCTTTGCTCTTTGCTCATCGCGGAGGCGCTGATTTGATGCCCGAAAACACGATTCCAGCCTTTCGAAACGCGGCCAAAATTGGCGCGGACGTGCTGGAGCTGGATGTGCGTCTGACCAAGGATGGGGAACTGGTGGTCATGCATGACTCAACCGTAGACCGCACGACCAATGGCCAGGGCAAGGTGCGTGAAATGACCGTGGCCCAGCTGAAGCAGTTGGACGCGGGCTATTGGTTTACGCCTGATGATGGCGCGACGTATCCTTACCGCGGCCAGGATATTGTCATCCCCACTCTCACCGAAGTGTTTTCCGCCTTTCCCGAACATATCATCAATATCGAGATCAAGGATTACGCGCCCGAGTCTGTGGAGCGTTTGGTCGAAGTGATCGAGGAGGCGGGCGCGGCCGACCGGGTGATTGTCAGCAGCTTCGATGATGAGACCATGAAGTATTTCCGTCAGGTGGCGCCTTATGTGGCCAGCGCGGCCGCGCCCGGCGAGATTCGCACGTTTTACATTCTCAGTCGTCTTTATCTCACGCGCTTTCATCGTCCTCTCTCCGACGCTTACCAGATTCCCGTGGAACGGGGCGGCGTTCGGCTGGATACGAAAACATTCATCGACGCCGCGCATAGCAAGAATCAGAAAGTGCATTACTGGACCATCGACGATCCCGATGAAATGCGTCGCTTACTGGCTTTGGGCGCGGATGGCATTATGACCGACCGACCCGACCTCGCGCTGGACGTGTTTCGCGAATTCGGGTATAAATAAACTGATGTAAGTGGACGCACCCGCATGAAAAATGAGTGATGGAGGATGGTTATCGAATCTTCTCCCAAAGTTCGTCTCACCCCGGAAGAATACCTGGCTCGCGAACGAGAGGCCGAGACCAAGAGCGAGTACTTTGATGGTCGCGTCTATGCTATGGCCGGCGCGACCGAAACGCACAATTTGATTGTGACCAATCTCGTCATGAATCTGGGTTTGCAATTGAAAAAGCGACCCTGCAAGGTCTATCCCAGCGACATGCGGGTGAGGTCGCGCGCGTATCGTTCGTACACTTATCCCGATGTGACGGTGGTGTGCGGAAAGGCCGAATTCGAGGACGACCGTCGCGATACGCTCCTCAACCCCACCGTGATCATCGAAGTGTTGTCGCCATCCACCGCGGGTTATGATCTGAGCCGAAAATTCGACCATTATCGCTCGTTGGAATCGCTTCGAGAATATGTATTGGCGGCGCAGGAGTGGATGACAGTTTATCAGTATGTGCGTCAGCCCGATGATCGCTGGCTGCTTACGGCCTACCAGGGTCGCCGAGCGGTTGTGAAGCTGGAATCCATCGATTGCGAGCTTCCTTTGGCCGATATTTACGATAAAGTGGAGGGCGTCGAAGGCGATGACATCGATCGCGCGCTGAGCCGGCTCAAAGAAGAACGCGCGCCTTATGGCGCGTAGACCCAAAAGTGCGCGTCCGAGTTTGTCGAATTCGATTCTCGGCCAGGCGTCACCAACTTTTACTGCTTTTTGAAACCGATTGTTGCAAAGGAGGAGCGGAATGCTTGTAAAAGATATCATGACTCGCAAAGTGACCACGGTGCAGACCGACGCGACCGTGGCCGAGGTGCGGCAATTGCTGGCCGCTTCAGATTTTCGGCGAGTGCCGGTGATGGAGGGTGAACAATTGGTGGGCATCGTTGACGCGCATCGATTGGTGGGCGAGGGGCCGGTGAAACATTGCATGGTCCGCGATCCCGTGACCACGCATCCCGATATGTGCATCGAAGAAGCCGCGCGGGTGATGGCCGACAACAAAGTCAGCGCGTTGCCGGTGCTCGAAGATGGCCGCCTGGTGGGCATCATCACGCAGACGGATCTGTTCCGCGCGGCCGTGGACGCGCTGGGCGCGCGGCAACGCGGGGTGCGCGTGACCCTGCGCGTGCCCGAAACCATCGGCATGTTGGCCGACATCACCAACGCCATCACCAAGGCCGGGGGCAATTTCATTAGCCTGGTCACTTTCACCACGCCCGATCCCACCACCGAGCTGCTGGTCATGAAAGTGCGCGACCTGACGCAGCAAGATCTCGAGGACATCCTCTCCGATCTCAGCGTCGAGGTTTTGGACATTCGCACGGTTTAGGGGGCGCAGTTCACCGTTGACTGTTGATTGTTGACTCGTTTTCATGTCTTTACGAATTCTCTGTTTTTCCATCGACTTGCCCGGTCATTTGGATTGGGGCGGGTTTTTGAAAACGGCGCAGGCTTTGCAGGAGCGGGGGCATGAGGTGGTTTGGGCCAGCGGGAGCGGGGTGGAGGGGGCCGTGCGCGCGGCGGGGTTAAGATTTGTTGGGCTGAAGACCAGCGGCTGGCGACACAATATGCCGCCTTTGCCCGATGGACTGGATGCCGAGACGCGGGCTAAAATGCGCCGCGAACGGGCTCTGGCCGTGTGGCTGAGTCCCAAATCAGTCCTTGCAGCTTTGGCCGAGCTGGAGAATCGGGCCGGGGAATGGAAACCGGATGTGGTGTTGGCGGAGCCATACGCCGCGGCCGGCGCGTTGTTGGCCGAGAAGTTGGATTTGCCGTTGGTGGTGGTGGGCCGTCCGGCCTTGCCGGAGACTCAAGGCGCGGGCCAGGCCACCACGGCCGTGATGGCCCTATGCCAGGCCGCGGGCGTGCGCGGGGACTATTGGGACTTGCCGCGTGGAATGCCTCGCTCGCCTCATCTTCATCTCGATTTCTTCTGCCGCGCCTGGTACGCGGACCTCCCCCAAATCGCGCCTCAAACCGTGTTCTGCGGCGGCCTACCCGCTTCCCCCAGGCCCTTGCCTTTTTCCCCGCCCGACCGGCGTCCCCTGGTGCTGGTGACGCTCGGCTCGACCTTTGCCGACGATGAGACCTTTTTTCGGCTTGCGGCCGAGAGCGCACAGATGGTTGGGTGTCAGAGTCTGCTTGTGACGGGACGCCGCGCGCCGCAGGTCCTGGCGAGTTTGCGCGAAGCGCCGCCGGGCCGGGCCACGGTGCTGGAGTGGGTGGATTACGACGCGGTCTTTCTGCATTTGCGCGCGATCGTGCATCATGGCGGGGTTGCGACAACCCACGCGGCCCTGGTTCATGGCGTCCCCCAGGTGGTGGTTCCCCATGCAGGCGATCAGTTTCCCCAGGCCGCGCGGGTGACTCAGGCCGGGGTGGGGTATGGCATTCGGGCGAAGGATTTCACGGTGGAAAACGCGCCCCTCATTCTGGCGGATGTGGTGCATCATCCCGATTTCCGCGAACGCGCCGCGGCTTTGGCGGCCGAGATGCATGAGCTGGGCGGAGTCCGACGCGCGGCCGGTGCGATTACAGACATGCTCTAGGATCAAATTTGCTCCGAAGTCCAAGATGAACCGGTCGCGCTTGCCGTTCACTGTGGCAATTTCTGGCATGAAAGCCGCCCTCCGCGTCCCTAATTTATTCGCGAGACAAAATGAGGCCTACTTGAGACAAATTGAGGTGCGAAATGTATTGACAGGGTTTATTTTTTGTGATATGCTTTAGGCGTTACAAGGTTATAGTGCGTTGGAGTCAGGCGGCTGTGGGGAGGGA
>JAADII010000037.1 GCA_013151415.1 Chloroflexota bacterium | reverse complement strand
CGCGGTGTAGATTCGCGGCCGCGCGGGCCGCGTCGCGCAGGCCGGACGACCCATGCACCGGAACCGCGCGCACATACGCGGTGACGCCCTCGGCCTCGGGCCGGTCGTTTTCCCGCTCGAACCGCGCCAGATCAATGAGCCCGGGCGTGATGGACCCGCGCTGCGCGTCGATGAGCCTGGCATTCGTCGGCAGGACCACGCTTTCGCCCTCTCCCACCGCGGCGATGAGCTCCCCAACCACCAACACCACCCCCGGCTCGATCACGCCCTCCATCGCATGCACCCGCGCGTTGATGATGGCCGTGGCCGCATGGGACGGGTTGGATCGCGTTTTCATGGGTCTCCTAAGACAGTTGGTTGCCCGGTGGCGAAAAGAAGATGGGGCTGGCCGCTCTTATCGTCCATCGTCCTATCGTCCTGTTCAGCGGCTATTTCCCCATCAACGAGTGCAACAACGCCAGGTCTTCGCGGTCGAAGACGCGCAGGCCCAGCGCGAACGCGGCGTAAAGGCCCGCGCCCAGGGGAATTGCCAGCCAGAGGGTGAGTTCGGGCAGAAGATATAGCGTCGCGGCCATGAACGTCGCGGCCAATGCAGGACGAACCAGACACCTGGTGCCAAAGCCGATCTTCATGCCCCGCGCCGCGCGCCAGGCCAGGCTCGCCCCCAGCAAATAGACCAGAACGAGGCCCCAGGCCGTTCCCACCGGCCCAAACGCGGCGCTCAATCCGGCCAGAATGGCCAATCCCAGCGCGACCATGGTCGCGGTCACCCAAAACGCGGCGCGAGCGCGATCCCCGGCCATGAGCCCGCGGGTGAGGAAAATCGAGAGAAAATAAAAGGGCGTCGCCCAGGCCAACGCGGCCAAAATATCGGCCGAGGCCGCGTACGCGGGCCGGCGGTAAAGGAAATCGATGATCTGTGGGGCCAACACCGTGAGACCCGCGGCCACGGGCAATAACAAGATGATCCCATATTGCATCGCCTTGCCCGCGGTTAGCCCAAACCGCGCGCGTTCGCGCACGAAAAGCCGCGATAGGGTGGGGTAGGCCGCGTCCGTGAAGGAGAGGATGAGCGTCATCAGCACCTTCACGATCTGAAAGGCCGCGTCATACAGGCCCGTGGCGGCCTCGCCCGCAACCACCGACAGCACCAACACATCCAAACGGTGGAGCAAGGCGTCGAATCCGGCCAGGCCGAAGAAATCGGTCGATTCGCGCAATAATCTCTTGGCGAAACTTGCAGCGAACGCGGGTCGGCCGATGTAGCGCAACGCCAGGGCCGACGCGACCACCGTGACCGCGGCCAAACCCAACCCCGCAATGCGAATGATGGCCAGCGCCATGACGCCAAACCCCGCGCCCAGCAAAACCACGGCCACGGCCAGCTGCGCGCTCGCGCTCAGCACCTCCGCGTAGACCAGATATTGCATGCGTTCATGCGCGCGCAGCAGCGCGCCCGCCACCGAATAGGCCGTGAACAGAGGCAAAGCCAACACGGCCAACCACAACATGGCCTTGGTGTCCGATGGGTAGGGCATCAGCGCGACCACGGCCGCCATGACCGCCATCACGCCCAGCGTGGTGAGGCCCTGTGCGGCCAAGCCGCTCCAAAAATAGCGGTTTGCGGCCTCGTGGTCGCGCGCCACCTCGCGCGTGATGAGCCGCGGCAGGCCGAACGAAGCCAAGACCTGAAAGATGTTGAGAAAGGCCAGCAGGATGCTGAACTTGCCCTGCCACACCGCGCCAAAACGATTGGCGATGAACAAGATCAGCGCCAACCCCAGCGCCACGCGGATCCCCTGGGCCAGGCTGAGAAAGAGGGTGTTGCGGGCGACGACGCGAGCGGTGGACATGGTCATTCCTGAGCCGGTTTGATGGCGCGGGCGAGGCTGGTGCGCAAACACGCGGCCCACAGGTCGCGCAGCTCCGCGAAGACGGGCTTGCGCCAGCGCAGCCATTGCGCTTCGTAAATGAGATAGCGCAGGAAAAAGCCAAACGCGCCAAACAGGTGCATGATGGCCACTTTCAGGGCCGGATAACGCCGGCGCAGGTCTTTATCCAGCGAGTCGATGTTGTGGCCGTAGAAGTCGGGGCCGCGTTGCCGCGCGCTGCCGCCAATATGGTGCACCACGGTCACGCCCGGATGGCAAACCACCCGATAACCCGCGCCGCGAATGCGTCGGCACCATTCCGCATCTTCCGAATACATGAAATAGCTTTCATCCAGCGGTCCGGCCGCGGCCGCGGCTTCGGTTCGCACCAACATGCACGCGCCCGACACCCAATCGACCTGGATGGGCTGCTCTTGTCGGTAGAGCTGATGAGGCAGCCAGAGACCGCGAAAATGGCGGGGAAAGAGGCGATAGAGAAAAGTGGCGTAGTTGAAGATCGTGCGCAGCGAGGGATCGTACCCGGCCGCGCCGCCCTGAATCTTGCCCCGCTCGCCCACCAACTTGGGCCCCACCACTCCCACCTTGGGGTGCGCCTCCATATAAGCCAGCAAACGGCGGAGGGCCGTAGGCGGCATTTCGGTGTCGGGGTTGAGCAACAAGAGATAGCGCCCACGCGCGCGAGCGATGCCCTGGTTGTTTCCCGCCGCGAACCCGCGATTCTCTTCGTTGATCAGAACCCGAACTTGCGGATAACGCTCGTTAACCATGGCGGGCGAACCGTCGCTGGACGCGTTGTCCACCAGCCACACCTCCATATCCAAATCGCCTTGCGCGGCGAAAAGCGCATCCAACGCCGCGGGCAGATACGCGCCCGCATTCCAGTTGACAATAATAACGGAAAGCGTCGGCGTTGTTTTGGGGTTCGAGGAATGAGTGGGTGCGCTCATCGAGATTATCCCATCGTCCCGGAATCCCATCCTCTCAAGCCACGTAGCCCAGGCCTTGCAGGCGGGCGCGAATGGCTTCCTCATCTTCTTCGCTCAAGTCGATGTCTGGCCCGTCGTGGATATCTTGTTCATCCTCTTCATAGCGGATGGGCTTTTTCGCCATCTCAGGCGCAAACGCCTCGATGAGCACGCGACCATCCATGGCGCGAGGAATGGGCGTGTCGAGCAAATATAAAATGGTGGGGGCCAGATCGATAAGCTGCGCGTTCTGGAGTCGCGCGCCGGGCTGCACGCCATAGCCGTAAAAGATGCACACGCCTTCGATAATGTGCGTGCCCGTCTGGTCTAATGCATAAGCCGCGCCGTGGCGTCCAAATTTTTGCTTATCGCCAAAAAGCGGGCCATCGGGTTTGTTTTCGTAGTCTTTCGTGGCGAGATATTTGTCATCTGTCCAGCGGATGAGCAAATCGGGCGCGCGTTCGATCATGTCGCCGGTGTAGATCTCTTCACGGCGCATCACCTGGGCCACCATACGCTCGCCCGTGTCGGGATCGCGCAGCTCATACAACGCCTTGGTGATGGCCTGAATGACTTTCTCCACCTGGTCCGGCTCAATGACGCCTTGTGGGTCGCGGCCTTTGATGTTGAGATTGATATTGCCCAGATTGCCCGTGCTGTAGGCCGCGGTGCGCGACCAGTCGATATCGGCCTTGTCGATGAAGGTCTCCACCGCGGCGTGAGCGCCCGAAAAGCGCTTCAGAAAACCCTTCACGGCCACAGGCAAGAAACGCTGAGCCAGATAAAGCGTGCGACGCACGCCCACGCGGGCCAGATGACGGCCGCGATCCGCCAGGCTCAGACCCCGCTCCTGTTTGTAGTGCAGCCAACCATGTCGCGCCAGCCAACGATCGAGATAGACCGTCTTCGCAATCGGCCCCGCGCCGTGATCCGACATGACAATGAGCGTGACGTCGTGGGGAAGCTTGGCCACCAGCCGCGCCAGATGTTGGTCGATGCGTTTATACACCTGGAAGATGGCGTCGTGATTGGGGTGGGACGGGTCATCCATCAGTCGCCAGGAGCAGTGCTGGATGGCGTCGGTCTCCATCTCCACCCACATATAGAAATCCAACGGCTCGCGGTCGATGGTGCGCCACAGCAGCTCGAAACGCTTATCCACGCCCTCCAGTGTTTCGGCCAGATATTGACTATGCGATTTGCCGATGGTGCTGACCGCGATGAAGTGCACATCGTTGACCTCGGATTTCAGCTCCGGCGGATAAGTGTAGGCCGAATCGAGGCCGGGCGTATCGAGGCCGGCGATGAGAAAGCCGTTCACCGGTTCGGGCGGAAACGTCATGGGCACATTGACCACGCCCACGCGGCGACCTGCATCCGAAAGAATGCGCCACAGGCTCCGGCCCGCGCGGCGCGCGGCGTTGGTCAGCTCCTGGTCATAGGTGCCGGGAATGCGTCGGGCGAAATCGAAAATGCCGTGCTTGCCCGGATTCATGCCGGTGATGAAGCTAGACCAGGCCACCGCGGTGAGAAACTGAATGGATGAGCGCAAACCGCCCCACGCGCCGCCGGCCTGCAATTGGGCCAGGGTGGGTAAATGACCCTGGTCGATCCAAGGTTGGAGCAATGTCCAGGGAACGCCGTCCAGGCCAATGACCCAGACGCGAGGGCGGGGAGGATGTGAGGTTTGGGACATGGTGGTGGGATGCTGGGTATTTTGGATATTGGATATTGGATAGTGGATAGTGGATACTGGATAGTGGGTATTGGATTTCCTGAAAAAAGCTATTCCACCGCTGAGTTCGCTGAGCGAGCGGAGAAAAAGTGGGCGTTTTAAGAGAAAAACATGGCTCAATTCACCTCATTTTCCTCTCTGCGTCCTCCGCGCGCTCGGCGGTGAACCTTTTTTCAGTGAAGCCGGTATTGGATATTGGATATTGGGTATTGGATACTGGATGCTGGATGCTGAATATCAAATACCCAATACCCAATACCCAATACCCAAGCTCATGGTAGCACGCTCGTGGGAGGAGAGGCAAGCATGAAGGCGGAGTTGCGAGGGCTTCGTCTGCGTGCAAGTTGTGACAATTCGTGGTAGAATTCGAGCCTGCTTCGCATAGTCGAATAACCGACATCACACGATCGGCCCTTTTTTATCGCAAAAAATCGTCATTTCACCGCCTGGCGGCGCGATGAACACCCTAACGCCAAATTCGCCAAGAGAATGACCACAAAAGGGTAAAGCAAGCGAAATCACCAAATATCGCAAATATAGTGATATTCATCGTTAACACGGCGCATATTGCGAGATTTGCGCATATTTAGGTCAAATTCGACAAGATATCATTTTCGAGGCTTGATTGCTAATAGCTATTCGACCTCACATTCCATGACTGAGCTGATCCATGTTCCACCAGATTGGGAGCGGCTTTCTCTAGACTTCAAGCCGGGCGCATTGTTCGTCGTGGGCGCGCCCGATGTGGGCAAGAGCACGCTGGCGCGCTTTTTGCACCGAAGACTATGCGAAGGGAAAGGAAGCGTCGCCTTTTTGGACGGCGATCCCGGCCAAAGCTCACTCGGCCCGCCCGCCACCATGACGGCCGCCTTACCCGCAGCCAACCAAATCGATTTTCCTCCTCGCGGTCGCATTTGGCGATGGTTTGTTGGCTCAGTCTCTCCGCGCGGACACATGCTAAACATGTTGGTGGCCGCGGCGCGGCTGGCCGCGGCCGTGCGGAAGGCGGGCGCGACTCACATCATCTACGACACCAGCGGGCTGGTCGATCCGGCATCGGGCGGACTGGCCCTCAAATGGGCCAAGATCGATCTGCTACAGCCGGTGGCGATATTTGCTCTACAGCGCGAGCGCGAGTTGGAGCCTTTGCTCGCGCCGTTGCGACGCACCGGCCGCGCGCGCATCATCGAGCTGCCGGCTTCGCCCTATGTTCGCCCCCGCGACATGCGCGCCCGCCGAGCCCATCGCGCCCGACAATTCGCGCGTTATTTCGCATCCGCCCGCTCGCAAACCCTACACTATCGACATCTGGCCATCTTCCCAAAACCTGACTTTCGTTTTCAGCAATTGGTGGCGCTGGAATCGAAGGCGGGTTTCGTTTTGGGGTTGGGCGTTGTGCAGCGAGTCGATCTGGCCGAACGTCGCCTGACGCTGATCACGCCTTTGACGTCGTTTGCTCGCGTGGCCGCATTGCGCCTGGGCGATCTATTGGTGGACCCCATTAGCGGCCACGATGAAAAGATGCGGTGAATCAAGCTCTCACTCAAAGGCGTTGAATTTGGAGCGCATGACCCAACGTGCAAGTTGGGCTGCATTCATCGAAACACGCCCCAAATTTGAATTGCGCCTCTCTCACCCTTGCTTGTGAGCTTGTTCGATTGTGTGTAAAATGGCTCCGCGCGTTCTTCTTCAAGGCATTCTCTCCGAGGAGGTTACTCGTGTCCCAAGAGCATCAGGATCAGGTTCGGGTGGCGGTTCAGGGGCCGCCATCGCCCCCTATTCCAACCCCAGTTCCCCTCATGCAACAGGAGCATCCCGAATGGTATACAAAAAAGGGGCGTTTGAGACGAAAGATATATGAGCAAGAATTGGCTCGTCTTCAGGTTGAGCTGGTGAAGCTGCAAGAGTGGATCAAGCATGAGAAAATACGCGTGGTGGTTATTTTCGAGGGGCGCGACGCAGCCGGAAAGGGGGGCGTGATCAAACGCATCACACAACGTCTGAATCCACGCGTGGTGCGCGTGGTGGCGCTGGGGGTGCCCACCGAAAAAGAAAAGACGCAATGGTATTTTCAACGTTATGTCTCGCATTTGCCGGCCGGGGGCGAGATGGTGCTCTTCGACCGCAGTTGGTACAATCGGGCCGGCGTCGAGCGGGTGATGGGGTTTTGCACCGATGAACAATATTGGGAGTTTTTGCGCTCATGTCCCAGCTTCGAGCGCATGTTGGTGCGCGATGGCATTATCCTGATCAAATATTGGTTTTCGGTCAGCCGTGAAGAGCAAGAGCGACGTTTTCAAGCCCGCCTCAAGGACCCGGTGAAACGTTGGAAGCTGAGCCCCATGGACCTGGAGGCGCGCGCGCGTTGGGTGGAATATTCTCGGGCCAAGGACGAGATGTTCGCGTACACCGATATCAAACAAGCGCCCTGGTATGTGGTGAATGCAGACGACAAGCGCCAGGCGCGGCTCAATTGCATTCACCATTTGCTCAGCCTCATTCCTTATGAAGACCTCACGCCCGAACCCATTGAGCTGCCGCCCGTGGAGGACCGCATGAAATACATGCGGCCCCCCTTCGACTATCAAAACTTCGTGCCTACGGTGTATTAAGCCCTATGCCGCGATCATTCGCTTATCGCCCGCTCGTCAAGGGATGATCCCGCCTTCTCCACGCGAACCGCGCAAACTTTATATTCCGGTATCTTGGCCTGGGGATCAAGAGCCGGGTTTGTGAGGAAATTGGCCGCAGACTCTGCAAAATGGAACGTGCCGAAGATGAGACCTGGCTCCACGCGGTCCGTCACTTGCGCTTTGGCGACGATTTCCCCGCGACGCGAGGCCACCTTAATCAAGTCGCCATCGGCCACGCCCGCCTTTCGGGCGTCCTTGGGATGAATCTCCACCAATGCTTCAGGATACATCGCCTCCAGACCCTGGGCCCGGTGCGTCATCTCGCCGCCATGCCAATGATAAAGCACCCGCCCCGTAGTTAGCATCAAGGGATAATCCTCATCCGGCAGCTCGGCCGGCGAGGTGTGATCCGAGGCCACGAATCGCCCTTTGCCGCGGGTGAATTTGCCCACATGCAGGATGGGCGCACCGGGATGATCGGGGCCGAACACCGGCCAATGCAACGCTTCGCCCGCGTCCAACCGCTGAGCCGTCACCCCCGCGTAAATGGGCGTGAGCGCGTTGATCTCCTCTAAAATATCTCGCCAGGATTGATACTCCCAGTCCGCGAAGGGCGCGTCCGGGTCGGGCGTGGTCGCGCCCAGAGCCAACATGCGTTTGGCCAGTTGCACGATAATCCAATGATCGGGCATGGCCTCGCCGGGCGGGTCCACGGCCTTGCGCACGCGCTGGATGCGACGCTCGGTGTTGGTGACGGTGCCATCCTTTTCTGCAAAGCTGGCCGCGGGGAAGATCACATCCGCAAACTGCGCTGTCTCGCTGAAGAACAACTCTTGCAAAACGATGAATTCGGTGTTTTGCAAGGAATAGCGCACATGGTTGAGATCGGGATCGCTGGTCATGGGGTTTTCGCCGATGATGTACAGACAACGCACATCGCCCCGCTCGGCCGCGTCCAGCATCTCGGTCACGGTCAATCCCACCTGGTCCGATAGACTCACGCCCCAGGCCTGCTCGAACTTTTCGCGCGCGGCCCGGTCGGTCACCTTCTGATAACCGGGATAGACATTGGGCAAGCCGCCCATATCGCATGCGCCCTGCACATTGTTCTGGCCCCGCAGCGGATTCACGCCCCCGCCCGGAACGCCCATGTTGCCCAACAGCATCTGCAAATTGGCGCAGCTCATCACATTGGGCACGCCCACCGTATGCTGCGTGATCCCCATCGCGTAAAGGAGCGCGCCGGGTCGGTTCTCGGCCATCATGCGAGCGGCCAGCTCAATGTCCTCGGCCGGCACGCCCGTGATCTCGCTCACCACTTCGGGCGTATACTTTGCCACCACCGGTTTCAATTCCTCGAATCCCTCGGTGCGCTCGCGAATGAATTCATCGTCCTGCCAGCCTTCCCGCAGGATCACATGCATCAGGCCGTTGAGCAAGGCGATATCGGTTCCGGGCTTGTGTTGCAGGTGCAGGTCGGCGTAGTCGGCGATGTCGATGCGGCGCGGGTCGGCCACAATGAGTTTGGCCCCGCGATGGCGCTTGGCGCGGCGGATCTTCGCGCCGATGACCGGGTGTTGTTCGGTGGTGTTGGAGCCGATAATAAAGATGCAACGCGCCTCTTCCGCGATATCGCGGATGGAGTTGGTCATGGCCCCGCTGCCGAAGGAGGTCACCAGACCGGTGACCGTGGCCGAGTGTCACAATCGGGCGCAATGGTCGATGCTGTGGGTGGCCAGCATCTGACGGGTGAATTTGTTGAAGATGAAATTCTCTTCGTTGGTGCACTTGGCCGAAGCCAGCAACGCGAACGCGTCGCCGCCGAATTTCTTTTTCGTCTCCGCGAATTTGTTCGCGACCACATCCAATGCTGTGTCCCAATCTGTGGCGATGAATGTGTCGGGGGGAAGTTGGGTGTTGAGATCTTGGGTATTGGGATATTGGGTATTGGGGTATTGGGTATTGGGTATTGGGGTTTGGGCGTCGTTGGGAGGGCGGCGGTGGGTCAGACGCTGTTTGGCTTCGTCGAAGATGGCCCATTCGCCCGCGGCGATGCGCTCTTCCACAGCCTCTCTGCCCAGCCACTTGGCCCGCACCAGAGGCCGCGTGAGCCGGTCGGGATGGTGCACATAGTCGTAGCCGTATCGCCCTTTGACGCACAAGGCCATGCCATTGACAGGCGCGTCGGCCGCGCTGGTCACCCGGATGATGCGACCATCGCGCACATTGAGATCAAAATTGCAGCCCACGCCGCAATAGGAGCAGGTGGTGCGCACTTTGGTGATTTGATTCACGCGGCCCAAGCCAATGCTCATCTTGTCGTAGAGTGCGCCCACCGGACAATAGGCCACGCACTGGCCGCAGCTTTCGCAGCCCGCGTCGAGCATGAATTGGTCGGCGCCGGCCACGAGCTTGGTTTGGAACCCGCGATAGGCGAAGTTCCATACATCGCGATTCTGGATTTCATTGCAGGCGCGGATACAACGGCTGCAAAGGATGCATTTGTTGCGATCGATAAAGATGAAGGGATTGGGATCGGGGTTGATCTCCCACTGATGGCGTTGGCCGTTGTGTTCGGGCCATTTGACGCCGTAATCATAGACCAAGTCCTGCAATTCGCAATCGCCATTGACCTCGCAGGTCATGCATTCGTTGGGGTGGTCGGTGAGCAGCATCTCCAACACGAACTTGCGGGTCTCGACCGCGTCCTCGCTCATTGTATCGACCACCATGCCATCGGCTGCGGGCGTGGTGCAGGCCGTTTGCAAGGCGCGCGCGCCCTGCACCGAAACCACGCACATGCGACACGCGCCCACATTGCTCAAATCGGGATGATGACAAAGCGTGGGGATCTCGATGCCGGCCATGCGCGCGACCTCGAGAATGGTCGCGCCTTCCGGCGCGGTGATGGATTCACCGTTGATGGTGAGGTTGATCATGAAATCCTCCGACACATCATTTTTTGAACTGGGAAAGGCGATGTGATCAGGACTCAGGCGAGGGGAATTCAGCCTCGACGATTTCATCATCGCGGGGATTTGATCACAATCGCATCGAAATTGCAAACTTCGTAGCACAATCCACAACGTTCGCAAAGCTCGGGATCGATGACATGCGGTTGCAATTTTTCGCCGGTGATGGCGTTGGCCGCGCAATTGCGACCGCAGACCATGCAACCGGTGCACAATTCGGCCACGACTTCGTAGGTGATGAGGGCCTTGCACTTACGCGCGGGACAGGCTTTATCCACGATGTGGGCGCGAAATTCATCTTCGAAATGGCGCAACACCGAAAGCACGGGC
Organism: Chloroflexota bacterium; assembly: GCA_013151415.1. Lineage (GTDB taxonomy): Bacteria > Chloroflexota > Anaerolineae > J102 > J102 > JAADII01. The sequence goes on along the minus strand of JAADII010000037.1, from coordinate 3,859 downwards.
GAGGGCGCCAACTGACCCAACCCGCACAACGATCCGCGTTGCAAACCCTTGGACAATCGTTTCAGCTCATCCAAATCTTCCAAACGGCCTTCGCCCTCGGTGATGCGCGTCAGAATCTCCAACATGCGCAAGCTGCCGATGCGACAGGGTGGACATTTGCCGCAACTCTCCTCACATGCGAACTTGAGAAAGAACCGAGCAAACTCCACCATGCAGGTGCTTTCATCGGCGATGACCATGCCGCCCGACCCCATCACCGAGCCCGCGGCTTGTAGGGAATCGAAATCAATGGGAACATCGAGATACTCTTCTGGCAAGCACCCGCCCAAAGGCCCGCCGGTTTGCACGGCCTTGAATTGTTTTCCATGGGGGATGCCGCCGCCAATATCGAAAATGATCTCGCGCAAAGTGATGCCCATGGGCACCTCGATGAGTCCCGTGCGATTGACCATGCCCGTCAATGCGAAAACAGCCGTGCCCGGGCTTTTGGGCGTGCCGATCTGCTTGAACCAATCCGCGCCATTGCGAATGATGGCGGGCGCATAGGCGTAACTTTTCACATTATTGACATTGCTTGGCTGGTCCCAAAGGCCTGAAACCGCCGGATAAGGAGGACGCGGCCAGGGTTGGCCGCGTTCGCCCATGATCGAATTCATCAAGGCTGTTTCTTCGCCACAAACAAACGCGCCCGCGCCCTCCTTGATTTGAAGATCGAAACTAAACCCGCTATTGAAAATGTTTTCGCCCAAAAAACCCCGCTCTCGCGCCTGTTCTAGCGCAATTCTCAAACGACGAACCGCCAGAGGATACTCGGCCCGAACATAAATATAGCCATACTCGGCTCCTATGGCGTACGCCGCGATGATCATCCCCTCAATCACCGAGTGCGGATCACCTTCCAGAAGCGAGCGATCCATGAACGCGCCGGGATCGCCTTCATCTGCGTTGCAGATCACATATTTGGGCCATCGCGGCGTCTTTCGCGCCAACCCCCACTTAACGCCGGTGGGAAAACCGCCGCCGCCCCGGCCGCGCAGTCCCGATTTCGTCACCTCTTCAATGACATCGGTCGGCTCTAACTGCGTCAAACACTTTTCCAACGCCTGATACCCGGCTTTAGCAATATAATGATCGATGTTTTCGGGATCGATGACGCCGCAATTGCCCAATAGAATGCGCTTCTGCTTGCCGTAGAACCCGATCTCATGCCATTTTTGCACGGGCTGCTCGCGAAGAGGGTCTTTATAAAGAAGCTTCTCCACCGGCCGGCCGCCTACGATGTGCTCTTCCACAATCTTCTGGGCGTCGCGCGGCTTCACTCGGGTGTAAAACACTTCTTCAGGATAAACGACCGTGATGGGACCCTGTTCACAAAATCCAAAGCAGCCGGTGCGTCGCACCTCGACCTCGGCGTCCAAACCCTGTTCCACCAACGCTTCGCGCAGTCGTTCGCGCACCAACGCGCTTTCAGATGAAGAGCACCCCGTGCCCATGCATACGGCCACGCAACGGCGCTGAGAGTCTGGCCCTTGTTCTGGGCTTTCAAAAGTGAGTGATGGAGACGCGTGAACGCTCATGAAAAACATCCTCCGAAATCAAGCGGGCTTGGCGAGGTCGATGCGCTTTTTTAGTGTTCGTAGCAACATATTCTGTCTCAGCCTGCCCAGCACCTCGCCATCCAAAACAGCCACAGGGGCCAATGCGCAAGAGCCCAAACAATACACCAATTCCACCGTCAATTCACCATCTTCTGTCGTCTCGCCCGGCTCAAGTTGATAGTGCTCTTCGAGCGCGGTCAGCAGAATGGGCGTGCCTCTCACATGGCAGGCCGTGCCGTCGCAAAGACGCAATATGTGTCGGCCTCGTCGCTCTAAATAAAATTGCGCATAAAATGTGGCCACACCGAAAACCTTGCTAACCGGAATCCCCAACTTCTTGGCAATGAGATTCAACACCTCTGGCGGCAACCAGCCATACTTTTCTTGGGCCTTTTGAAGAATAGGGATGAGTGCGCCGCGCTGACCTTCGTATTCTCTGAACACGTCGTCCATCAAGCTCAGGTCTACGGCGTCGTTGTGGGTTCCCATGAACGCTTTTCCTCCAAGGTTTTGTTTGACATTGCAAGAACACTCCATTTTAACCATGCTCTGGGCGTCTTGCATATGACCGATATCATCTTTGCGCACAATGCTCTTTGTGGACGTCGCAGTAACCGCAACGACAACCATAAATGGAACGCACGGTCTCAAGCTGTTCTCGTTGGCTCACCGATTGCGCCATCCGCTATATCCAACCCGTTCAAGGCTTTTCGAATACGCGTTCTTTTAAGGAAATCAAACAAATCACCAACGCGTCTCTTAATAAAAGTTTGACAACCCGATGAGAAGGCGATTATATTTTTCTTCATGAACGACATCGCTCTTCCCAATTTCGATCTCACCGACAAAGTGGCCATCATCACCGGCGCGTCGCGGGGCATTGGACGCGCCATTGCCGAGACTTATGCGGCCGCTGGAGCCAAAGTGGTTGTCTCCAGCCGCAAGCAGGATGCCGTGGACACGGTGGCCGAAAGCATCCGCGAACAAGGCGGCGACGCGCTGGCCGTGGCCGCGCACACCGGCAGCATGGAAGCCATCCAGGCGTTGGTTGCGGCCACGGAGGAAACTTTTGGCGGGGTGGACATTCTTGTCAACAACGCGGCCACCAATCCTCACTTTGGCCCCATTCTCTCGGCCGAAGAAAGCCAGTGGGACAAAATTCTGGATGTGAATCTGAAGGGCTACTTTCGCATGGTCAAAGCGTGCGTCTCGTCCATGCAGAAGCGGGGCGGGGGCAAGATCATCAATATGGCTTCGGTGGCCGGCCGCACGCCATTGCCGGGCATGGGCGTCTATTGCGTGAGCAAGGCTGGGGCGCTTATGCTTACCGAAGTGTTGGCCGCGGAATTGGCCTCTCTGAACATCCAGGTGAACGCGATCGCGCCCGGATTCATCAAGACGAAATTCAGCGCGGCTTTGTGGCGCAATCCGCAAATTTATGAAGCCGTGGTGCGGGCCATTCCTCAAAAACGGATGGCCGAACCGCGCGAATTGACCGGCATCGCCCTCTTTCTGGCCAGTCCGGCCTCCGATTTCACCACCGGCGCCACTTTCGTGGTCGACGGCGGACAACTGGTGGGCAGCAATATCCAGTTTGGATGAAAAGACTTACGGGCACAGACTCCGGCTTTTTACTGCGCTTTGGCCTCCATCTTGCTTGACAGCACAAAGTGCATTCATTATACTGTCACTACGTGAATGCATCCGCTTCGCAACCGACGTTGGCGGTACGATGTTCAAGTCGGATGATAGGAGAACAGCCGTTTCATTCATGTCAGACCGAGGGAGGTGAAACAATGAAACAATTAACCATTCGCGGCGTTGATGATAGCCTACATGCCGCGCTTCGAAATGGCGCCAAACGGCGTGGGTTGAGCATGAACCGATTTATCCTGAATCTCATTCGAGAAGCGCTAGGATTGGAAAACACTGCGCCGCAGCAACCGGCCGAGTTTCATGATCTTGATTCCCTCGCCGGAGTGTGGTCACAAGATGAATTCGAAGAGTTCGAACGCGAACTTGCAGCCCAACGCACCAATGCCGAATAATGACTAATTGAGTTACCCAATGTGCAACTTTTCCAAAAGTTTTTCTGCCGAAGTCCAGGAAAACTTGCCCTTGAGGAGCAGACCAAAGGACGATAAGACGAAAATAGACCATGAAATTGAGGCGACATCCATTCTTTATCGTCTATCTTGGTCTATTTTTCGTCCATGTTCGTCCCTTTGTTTGCTGAAATAGGGCGAGATGGCTCGCTATGG
>JAADII010000060.1 GCA_013151415.1 Chloroflexota bacterium | reverse complement strand
CCATGGCCATTCTCAACCTGCGCCAGGGCTTTGGTCGCCTGATCCGCTCGGCTCAGGATCGGGGCGTGTGCGTGATCCTGGATCGTCGCATCACCAGCAAAACTTATGGCCGCCTCTTCCTTGAGTCCCTGCCCGATTGCACCATTCACCGCGGCCCCCTGGCCAACCTGCCCGAAACCGCGCAACGCTGGCTCAACGGCGAACCGCCGCCCTCGGCCCAAGTGTTTCAGGGCTACGAAAACTACGTCCCCGAACCGCCGCCGCCAGAGTGGGAATTTCGCCATTGACTTTTCGTAGAAATAGTATTACTATTTTTGCATGATGAGTAGAAATAGTAATACCGGCTTTGTGCCACGGGTTATTTTTCCCGAAATATTGAAGTGGCTACCCGAAAAAGAGATCATTGTCATCTCCGGCGCTCGGCAAACCGGCAAAACGACCCTGCTCCACAAACTGCAAGAGCAATTGCCAGGCCGAGACGTCATCTATGTCAATTTTGAGCGCCCCAGCCAACTAGAGAACTTCATTCTATCTCCTCTTGATTTTGTCTCTCTTCATCTCTCGGAGTCGGGGATCACCTATTTTCTTTTCGACGAGTTTCAACATGTCCCCAACGCGGGTAAAATTTTGAAACTATTGTATGATGAGTTTGCAGGACGGGCGAAATTCGTCATCACCGGCTCATCATCTCTGGCCATTCGCGAGATCGCCGGTTTTTTGGTGGGGAGGGCCGTGTTCTTCAATCTATATCCTTTCTCGTTTGGCGAATATCTTCTGGCCAAACAGGAAACCCTCCATCGCTTGTGGGAAGAAAAACGCGCGATTTGGGACGCGTTTTTGTCGGATAAAACGCGGTTTCAGGTGGAGGAGCAAGCCGACTGGGTGTTTCGCGGAGAAATGGAAAGACGCTTCGAAGAGTACCTGATCTATGGCGGTTATCCCGCCGTCGTTCTATCTCGACCGGAGTTGAAAACGAAGCGCCTGGACGCGTTGGTGGACACCTACGTGGAAAAAGACGTGGTTCAGTTTCTTCGCGCGGGATACGCGTTGGAGTTCAAACAGTTGGCGCGGCTGTTGGCCCTACAACTGGGCAATCTGGTGAATTTTTCCTCTTTGCAAAACGACGCCAATCTTTCTTATCGCGAGGTGCGACGATTTGTGGGCCTTTTGGAAACCACTTTTGTTATTAAACTGCTAAAACCTTATGCCGCAAATCCCACCAGTGAAATAAAAAAGTCGCCCAAAGTTTACTTTGTGGACGCCGGTCTGCGCAATAGCCTGGTGGCGGATTTTCGGCCCTTGATGATGCGCCCCGACCGAGGCGGCGTGGTGGAGAACGGCGTCTTTTTACAATTGCTTTTGCAATTCAAAGAGGAGTCGCTTCGATTTTGGCGAAAAAAGCTGGGTGCGGAGGTGGATTTTCTTCTGGTCTCGCCCAGACAACAACTCTTCCCTATCGAGGTGAAATATCAGCTCATGAAACGCCCCGCAATTTCACCCAGTTTCGCCAGCTTCTTGAAAACATATCATCCGCGCCGCGGCGTGGTGCTAAATCGAAACCTGTTCGCGATCTCTCGTTTCGTCGAAACCGACGTGTTATTCTTACCTGTATTCTTTGTATGAACATCCACACAGTTTCCATCGACCGACGCGTCCCCAAATCGTCTCACACCCAAACATGAAACGCTCGAAACGACTACAACATAAAGGCCAGATTCTGGCCGAGATCATGCGCTGGAAACGGCAAGAACTGCCCAAACAAAAGGCCGAGATGCCCGAATCCGACCTGCGGGCGCTGCTCACGTTCACGCCCAAAGCGCTGGATTTCGCCGCGGCCATCGCCCAACCCGGCGTCAGCCTTATCGCGGAGGTCAAACGCGCCTCGCCCAGCAAAGGATTGCTCTGTCGCGATTTCGATCCCGTGCAACTGGCCCTCACCTATGCTCAGTCCGGCGCGGCGGCCATCTCTTGCCTAACCGACAGCCGTTTCTTTCAGGGTCATCTCGAACACCTCACCGCGATCAAAGAGGCGTTTCGCGAGCGCGATATTCATCTCCCCGTCCTGCGCAAAGACTTCATCTTCGATCCCTACCAGATCCTGGCCGCGCGGGTGGCCGGAGCGGACGCGGTTTTGCTGATCATGGCCGTGTTGGGCGACCACGAATACCGCGACCTACTGGCCTATGCGCATGAGCTGGGCATGACCGCGCTGGTCGAGGTGCACGACCAACGGGAACTGGAACGCGCGCTCAAGGAAAACCCACGCGTCATCGGCGTCAACAACCGCGATTTGCGCACCTTCACTGTTGATTTGCAAACCACTGCTCGCCTACGAGCCGCCATCCCCGACCATGTATTGCTGGTGAGCGAGAGCGGCATTCGGAATGCAGAGGATGTTCGAGCCTTGAAAGAGATGGGCGCGGACGCCATGCTGGTGGGCGAGAGCCTGGTGAAACTCGGCGGCTCGGCCCGCGCGCGTAAAGTGAGAGAGCTGGTTCGCGCGGGTGAATAGCTCGACCAGAGCATATCCAACTCATCCGCGTGGTGAAATAGCATTTTTTTCAGGAGGGGCAAGTGCCAGGGTTAAGAAGCCGGGATGATTTGGAGAATGGCATACGTTGTCTTAAAATCCGGTAAGACCGACATATTTGTGTGCGCCCAAAAAGGAGCCGAGCATGCCACAAACCGCGCTAAAATACAGCAGTCGGGTGGAAGACGACGGTCGCGTCGAGAGCATAGCGCCATTTCCGCCCGGCACGCGCCTTATCGTTGTCGAAGATCAAGACCTAATCACATACGAACTCACCAAAGCAACGGAAAGTAGCCTGGGGTTCTGGGACAACCCTTGGGATGAGGAGGATTGGAATGAGCATGCGACAGGGTGATGTTGAACCTATGACAAGCACTCCCAAAACCTACCACATGACCCCGGACGAATTTCGTCGTTTTGGGCGCGCGGTCGTGGACTGGATCGCGGACTACTATGAGCGCATTGAGTCCTTTCCCGTGCTCTCGCAGGTGCAGCCGGGCGAGATTCGCGAGCGTCTGCCTGCGACGCCGCCGCAACAGGGCGAGCCTTTCGAGGCCATGTTGCGGGATGTCGATGAGATCATCCTGCCCGGCGTCACCCACTGGCAATCCCCCAACTTCTTCGCCTTCTTTCCCACCGGCGCCTCCTTCCCCTCCATCCTGGGCGATTTGCTTTCGTCTGGATTGGGCGTTCAGGGCATGTTGTGGGCCACCAGCCCCGCAGCCACCGAGTTGGAAACCCATGTCATGGATTGGTTGGTGCACATGCTGGGGCTGCCGAGCCGTTTTCTCTCCACCGAAAGCGGCGGGGGCGTGATCCAGGACTCTGCGTCCAGCGCCACCCTCACCGCACTCATTGCCGCGCGCGAGCGCGCGACCGGTCTCGAAAGCAACCGCCGCGGGGTGCGTGAAGAACTGGTCGCTTACGCGTCCTCGCAGGCCCACTCTTCGGTGGAAAAGGCCATGATGCTGGCCGGGTTGGGCCGCGAAAACCTGCGTCTTATCGATGTGGACGAAACCTTCGCCATGCGACCGGACGACCTCGGCCGACGCATGGCCGAAGACCGGGCCGCGGGCCGCATCCCCGCGTTCGTGTGCGCGACCGTAGGAACCACCTCATCCAACGCCATGGACCTCCTGGCCGAGATCGGGCCTATCTGTCGCGAGCATGGCGCGTGGCTGCATGTGGACGCGGCCATGTCGGGCACGGCCGCGATATGCCCCGAATTTCGCTGGATTCACAACGGGCTGGAATACGCGGACAGCTACTGCTTCAACCCGCACAAATGGATGTTCACCAACTTCGACGCGGACGCATTCTTCGTGGCCGACCGCGCCGCGCTCATCCACGCGCTCAGCGTGCTACCCGAATATTTGCGCAACCAGGCCACCGAATCGGGCGCGGTCATCGACTATCGCGACTGGCAAATCCCCCTGGGACGACGCTTCCGCGCGCTCAAACTCTGGTTCGTGATCCGTCATTACGGCGTCGAGGGCATGCAATATCACATTCGCCGCCATGTGGAGCTGGCCCAACAATTCGCGGACTGGGTGCGAGCGGACGAACGCTTTGAACTCATGGCCCCGGCTCCGCTCAACCTGGTCTGTTTTCGGCATCGCGCGGGCGATGAATTCAATCAGGCGCTTATGGAGCGGCTCAACCGCAGCGGCGATCTTTACCTCACCCACACCAAACTCAACGGCCAATTCGTGCTGCGCATGAGCATCGGCCAAATGTACACCGAAGCGCGACACGTGGCCAGGGCCTGGCGTCGCATTCAGGAAGAAAGCCAGGCCCTGGGCGCACCTTGACGCCTCGATCGTTTACAAGATTGGCTCCGCTGAAAAGAGGTTATTTATCACAAAGACGCGAAGGACACAAAGAAAAGCATATGCACTACCTCTGACTCAACTCGCGGGCGATGATATGGCGTTGCACCTGACTGGTGCCCTCATAAATCTGGAAAATTTTGGCGTCTCGCATCAACTTTTCCACCGGATATTCGCGGCTATAGCCATAGCCTCCGAACACTTGCACCGCGTCGGTGGTGACTTTCATGGCCATGTCGGCGCAAAAGGCCTTGGCATAAGCTGCTTCCATGGTGTTACGGTGGCCGTTGTCCAGCAACCAGGCCGCCTTATGCGCCAGCAAACGGCCGGCCTCGATATTCATGGCCATGTCGGCCAGCATGAAACTTACGCCCTGTAAGGCAATGATGGGTTTGCCATAAGCCATACGCGTATTCGCGTATTCGACCGCCTCCTCGAGCGCGCGGCGGGCGACGCCCACCGCGGCCGCGGCCACGGCCGGGCGAGAACTATCGAACACCTTCATAGCCGTCAAAAAGCCCGTGCCTTCCGGACCCAATCGATTCTCCACCGGCACCTCCACATCTTCGAAAAACACCTCGCCTGTCCAGGCCGCATGCTGCCCCATCTTAGGCAGGGGCTTGCCGGTCTTCACGCCCCATTCGCGCTCGACGATGAAAGCGCTGATGCCCTTATAACGGGCTTCGCGGTCCGTCTTCGCGAACACCACGAAGATGTCGGCCACTGGCGCATTGGTGATCCAGGTTTTCGTTCCATTCAATACATATACATCACCCTTGCGTTCTGCATAGGTCTTGATGCCGGCCACGTCTGATCCGGCGGCCGGTTCTGTGACGCAGTAGGCGCCCATGGCTCCTTCGGCCAGCCGCGTCAGATACTTCTCCTTTTGCTCCTCGGTTCCCGCGATTAGAATGGGCAATGCGGCCAATGAGTTTAGAACCAATGCCGTCTGAATGCCTGAGCAGGCCCAAGCGAACTCTTCGTTGACAATACATTCCTCCAACAAGTTCATGCCCGGCCCCCCATATGTTTCCGGCACATTCAAACTGATCAGGCCATTTTCTCGCGCCTTTTCGATGACCGGCCAGGGAAATTCGCCACTTTCATCATAATGTTCAGCGACCGGTTTGATCTCCTTTTCCGCGAAGTCGTGCGCAAAGTCGCGTAACATCTTCTGCTCTGAAGACAACATAAAGTTTAGCATTTCGTCACCTCATTGTGATTGTGAGAACGGTTCGGCAAGCATCGCCGCCGAAACATGAGACATCATGGAAGTAACTATACAATTCTAACACGTGATGACGCAGTGCGTCAAACATGACGGCGAGATAGTTGCGCGATAAGAGGGGCGTTAGCCGCCGCCGCGCATACCAAAAGCCTCCACCGATATCTCATGGTCACATGCCTTTTTCTCTCCTTCATCCAATCTTATGTCTCGAATGAAACCCTCAGGATATGTTTGCGAGACGGTCCTTCGCGTGCGTTACGCGGAGACCGACGCCATGGGCATTGTGCATCATGCGGCTTACATCCCTTGGTTCGAAGTGGGCCGCTCCGATTGGCTGCGCGAAGCCGGCTTCCCGTACACTGAATTCGAGAAGTTAGGCTATTATTTGGTGGTGGCCGAGGTGGGCGCGCGTTATTATCGGCCTGCGCATTACGATGAATTGGTGACCGTGCGCACATGGATGGCCGACATCCAAAGCCGCGCGGTGCGAATCGAGTATGAAATTGTGAACGCGGCGGGGGCGACCCTGGTCACTGGATTCACAAAACACATTTGCATCGACGGCAATGGACGCCCCACTCGTTTGCCCAAAGCTTTGGTCGAGGCGGTCGAACGACAAAACAGCGCGTTTGATCCAAGAGCGCTCTGAGCGCTCAAATGAGAGCATTACATGATCGAGATCGGGTTCCCATCGGACGCAGAGGGCGTTGAGCGTTCGCTCTCTTCCCCTTCGGCTCGCGCTTCCAATGCCGCCGCAATATCTTCTTCCAAGGGAGGTAGTTCGTCTAGTGATGCGAGCCCAAAGTATTGGAGAAATGCAAACGTAGTGCCGTAAAGAATCGGTCGTCCCGCTTGCTCCAAGCGTCCGACTTCCTCCACCAGGCCGCGGTTGAGCAAGGTTCGCAACACGCCATCGCAGCTCACCCCGCGAATGGCTTCTAGTTGGGGGCGGGTGATGGGTTGGCGATAGGCGATGATCGCCAGCGTTTCCAAAGCCGCTCGTGATAGCCGAGTGGTCAGATCGAGACCGAGGTAGGTTTCGATCACATCGCTGGCTTCAGGCGCGGTGACCAGCTGCACCGCGTCGTTGTGGCGTTGAAGTCGGATGCCGCGCCGATGCAGTTCTTGTTCGAGTCGGTCAAGCGCCTTTTCCACTCGCCGCGGAGTCACATCCAGCGCTTGAGCCAGGCGGCGAATCGCTGCGGGTTCGCTCGCCACGAATAGCAAGCTTTCCACCAGCATCACCAGATGATCTTCCTCTGACATCACTTCCGCGGCGATGGGATCGGGCAGCGGGGGTTGGGTTTCGGGAGCGACGTCCAACTTAAACCACCTCCGGATAATCGCTATGATGCAGGCGCACATTCAGGCGCCCAACTTTGATGCCCATATCTTGCTCCACCACATCCCTGGTCAGGAGCATGATTTCCTCTGTTTTCATGGGGACATCGACCACAGGCGAGGTTTCCACATGGATGATGATATCCACATGGTCGCCGCGAGCGCGCACTTCTGGCTCTACGGCGATGACATCTGCCAGTTGATCAAGATGCCAGGCCAAACGTCGAGCGATGCTATCGGTGGTGACAAGAGCGTCACCGGCCTCGGTGCGCACGCGTACGCTTGAATCTCCTTTGCGACGAACTTCGGCCAACAAGAGCGGTATGAATACGAGTATGGCGATGAGCACCGCGGCCACCCGAGCCAGAGTGAAGTTGGTGGGATCCGTGATTTGATAGCGGGCCAGCGCGGTCGCGCCATTGCCAAGCTGGATTTGCATCCAGGTTATGGTCTGGTTGGGCTGCGCGGCCAATGCGACGATGAAGACGGCCAGAAGCAATAAAATGAGAATGGTGACGAATCGATTGAATGTGTTCATGGAAATCGCATTGTGGAGCGCCTATGAAAAAGCGTTTATCATGAGCATCGCGCTTAGAGGTCTTGCCTATTCTGATTATAGGGAAATGTGGGGAATGTGGGAAATAAGACGAGGGCGAGAAGCGCAGCCAGGGTCGCGATTGTGACGCCTGCCCCCACAATGAATGAACGCGGGCGATAGGTAAAAACGATTTCGTGTTCACCGGCGGGAATGGGCGCGGCGCGTAAAAACAGATTGGCTCGCCAAAGTGGAATGGGGCGTCCGTCTAGCTGAGCGCGCCAGCCGGGATGCCAGGCGTCGGCCAGAATAAGGGTGGAGTCTGCATCCGCGCGCACGCTCACGCGCACTTCTTCAGCGCGATAAGATAGGATTTCCACCCGTCCGGTTCCGCCAACGCGAGGCTCGCCTTCGGCCAAAAGCGCTGTCGAGAGGGGATCAAAGTTCGGATCTTTCAGACGGGCCAGGGTGGCGCGGTCGTCTGGACTGAGCATGGCGAAGGGGACGAGAAACGCGCGTGGGTGGGGGGCTTCGTTGCGATAGATTTTCACATCGCCCGAATGAATGCGTCGCCAGGGATGGCGAGAGACCACTGGTGTGGCGTGGGCTTTGCTGATATCGTCGATATAGGCCAAGCCGCGTACAAAAAGAGAGGCGTCAGGGTGGGTAAGGCGGAGGCGGAGCGCGGTCAGCCGAACTGGTTGGGACAATTCGAGTCGAGCGATGTAGTCTTGACCGGGTGCGTCGAAGCGCCAGCGCACTCGCGGCAGCTCGCGGCTGTGTGACGCCTGCTCCGCATCGTCCGGGCCAAACGCGGTTTCCGCTCCCACGCGTATGGGAAGAGTCAGCCTCCGACCATCGGTCAACGTCATATCCGCTTCGGCTACGGTGACGCCATCGGGAAGGGCGGGATTGTCCACCAAATGGCTGACCACCCCCAACGCGGTGATGGGGAAGTTGGGCAAGTCGCGAATGGTCAGCTCCGGTTGATCGGGGCTGAGCGTTTCGCCAAAGGCGAGATCGTAATACACATCATCGTGCCAAACATCGAAGTTCTTGTCGGTAATGACGTAACAGACGCCGAAAAGAGATAGCAGTCGAGCGTCGGGGATCTGTTGCAGTTGCTCACGAAGACGTCCATCGGCCACCACGCGATCAGGCGGAAGGAAAAGCTCCATGCTTTCCACAAAACGTCGCGTGGGCAACACGCCGCCTCCGAAACCGTCCAAAGAGGGTAAACGCATGAGCAATCCGAGGTTGGGCGCCATCACCTCTTTGGCCTTGGTCGCTATGACCAAGTCATCAAACGCCCACGGATCGAGAAATGGCCCGTAGATGCGCCGTAAGTCGGACAAATCGCCTGGGTCGTAGGTGATGGTGGACAGGCTGACCGTGCGACAAAGCGGTTTGGCTTCGGCTGCAATGCGCGCGGGCGCGGTGCGCCAGGATCGAATGGCTTGCGGTGCGGTTGGGTGTTGGATGGGCAACACCCAACTTGCCGCCCAAAGCTCCAGGAACAAGAGCGCAATCAGAGCAAAGCCGGCCGCGCGACGATGTGAGTTGAAGCCGAGCCAAACGATCATCGCGCCGACAACAGACCACCCCAGCAACGTCGTCACATTTGGTCGCGTGAAGGCAATTAGAATGAGCGAAAACCCTATGAGTAGAAGAACGATGAACCGTAGAAACCAGTTGTCGAGGGCTATTCCCCTCTTTTCCCATAACTTCAGCCCCTCTTGCTCAAATCGTCCCATGCCCAAAGCGGCCAAAAGAGCCAGGCCAAACATTGCAGCCTCGAGCCAGCGAGCGGGCACGCGAAACAGTCCCCATCCGGGGACCAGGCGATAGAACAAGTAGTCGAGGGGTGTATAAGCGCCCCATGCCAATAAAACCCCCAGCGTGCAAAGGCTTAAGGCCAAGATTTTGATGCGCCGCGCGTGTTGTTGAAATATGCCGAGCGCGGCCAAAAACAACCCAACCAACCCCACATAGGCCACCCATTCAGCATAAGCGTCGCTGGCCAGAGCCTGGCCCATATCTTTGGCGTAATGTGGGAGAAATGTAAGCCCTATGCGCCAGGGCGGCAGGCTGAGGGCCGCGTGATCTCGAAAGGACAAACCGCCACTGCGGTGGGAGAGTTGGGTTAGCTCCAGCGTGGGGAGCGTTTGCACCGCGGAAAGCAAGAACGCGAAGCCAAATATGATCAGGAGAACAATGCCAGGGAACAATAGGGAAATCAGCGCGTCGCGCCATGCTAACGGTCGTCCACTTTCACGCGTTTGCCGCCACTCCCATAAAATCGAGCCGCCCACCCAAAGAAGAAAGATGACGATTTGATTATAGAAAGTTTGCGAGTGTCCGGCCAAGAGGGCCAATGTCCAGATCGACGCCATTAGCGCCAGCCAAAGCCGGGCGTGGCGAGCGAGGAGAAGCCTTTTTGTGGTGAACGCGGCCGCGGCGCGAAGTTGGTTGGGCGATTCATGGCGACGGAAAGGCCGCATTTCCCACAATAAGATGGCTGCTGGCAGCCATGCCACAGTTCCCCAACGATTCGGATGCGCCAGGAGGCCTGTGGTCCAACCGTTGAGGGAAAAGAGCAACGCCGCCGTCAACGCCGCCAGAGAGGAGACCTGGGCCACGCGTTTTGCCAACGCATAGGTGAAGACGCCGGTTAGCCAGGCGTGCAATGCGGCCGAATAAAGGATGGCTTTTTCAGCCGGAAAAGGAATGAAAAGCCAACGCAGAGGATAGAAAATCGCGGTTTGTGGATTGGCCAGTAGGGGGGCCCCGGCATAGATGTAGGGGTTCCACAGCGGCGGTCGCGCCGTGCGCAAAGTTTCGTTTACATAATCCCAGTAGGGGGTGAAGTAATAGAGAAAATCGCCCTCGGCTGGAACCAGGTTGGTGAATAACACCCGGTTATAAACCAGGAGGATGGCCAGGGTGAGGGCGAAGATGGCCAGGAGGTCGTGGCGACGAATCACAAGGCGCCTTTGTATCATGAATGGATTGCAGCCACAAGCGCGCTGGGGTCGGCGGGAAGCTTGGTCACCTGGACGCCGGCCGCCTCCAGGGTCATGCGCACTTCGTCGGGATGATCACCCACCAGCGTCGCGCGGGGAGCTTTGGCCGCATCCGCGACGCTGAAGCCGTAGGCGTATCGATTTTCAACCACATATTCGGCCAACAACGACAAATGCACCTGCGTGGTGGGATGGTCGGGCGGGCCAAAGAGGAGATAGTGCGTGAGCGGAGCGGTGGGCTGACGAGGCGGGAAGTCCACCTCCACGCTGTTTTCGCCATCGACCTCAATGGGGCCGATGACGCGACCATCGTCCTGATCTTCGATTCGATATTGCCCTGCAGGAAGCCCCTCGAAGCGATAACGTTCGTCTTCTCCCACCGTGGTCGTGCGCTCCACCGTCTCGCTACGGAGGATGAGCGTATGCCCCGCGCCGTCGGGCGCTCGACCATGGATCACGCTCTCGCCAGTGGCGCCGCTGTCCTGCGCGACCGCGCGCTGAAAGACAACCAGAAAGGAATGATGAAATAGCGTGTTGCCCGGCGCTTCGTCGGGATGATCGGTGCGCAGATTCTCCACCCGATCCGAGGGCATGCCCAACGCCTCGACCGCGACCACCTGCCATTTGAACATGGGCATATTTGCGCCCGGCTCGCTCTCTGGCTTTTCGATGATCAATTCCTGGCTGCCCCCATCCCATGTGGCCAGGATTCGCGCTCCATATTCGCGCCGACCCTCTTCATCCAATGCGTCTAAAAAGACATGATGCCGCCCTTGATTTTCTTCTGGCGTAAGATGATGCACGCGAACCACCCGCCAATAAGAAGCGCCGGGAGAGACCTCGGCCGGAACGATGACCACGCCGTAATCTTCGGCGTCGTTGATGGGTTCGTCAGGCATGATTTTCCTCTCCTATGGACGAGTCGGCCATCATCGCGGCCAGCGAGAGCAAATCGAGGCGATGGTCGATGAGTTGTGCGCCTGCGGCTTCGAGCAGGGAAGCGGTTTCGTCGGAAATGCCGTCGCCCAGCATGACCACCACCGCGGCCCGCTTTGCCTCCTCTGGCTCGAAACCAACCACGCCGGCGGGCTGGCCGGGCAACCAGCGCGCCACCAGTCGCGCCAGTTCGGGATTGAGCGCGGGATCAGCCATGCTCAGCAAGTAGTAGCGGGCGAAAGCCTTAGCGGGCGCATAGAGCAATTCCACTTCCAGGGCGTTTTCGCCGTCCAGTTCCAGATTGTCGGCCAAAATCTTGCCCTCGATGCGCAGGGCGTAGACGCCCGCGGGCAAATCCATGAACCGAAACGCGCCTTGAGCATCGGTGACCGTCATTTTCTCCACCTGAACCTGACGCATCAGCTCCACCACTTTATTGACGACGGGTTGTTCGTCTGGCCCGCGCATGACGCCCGAGATGGCGCTGTTGGCGGGGCCGGAGGGTGGCGTGAGATCAAGGGGCGGGGCCTGAGCTACGCTTTGACCATCGTTTTCGATATCGGGCAACAACACGTCGCCCACTTCAATGCGATAAACGCCACGCGGAAGATTTGTAAAACGATAGAGTCCATCTTGCGTCAATTCGGCCCGCCGCGTAAAGCCGTGCGTCTCCGAAATCAGCGTGACGCCGGGTGCGGCTGGATCAAAATTTTTCACTTCGCCCACGATCGCGCCCAACAAAGGGAAGTGAATCTCCACCTGATTCTGGCCGGTCAACTGAATGTCCGCAGCAATGAGGCCGATTCCGGCCAGGTAGAGATTGTACACCCCCGCCGATAGGTTCTCGAAGCGAAATTCTCGATTTACATCCAATGTCCATTCGCGTTTGCCGTCCGGTCCCCATAGCTCAAGCATCTGTCCCACGCGACCGCCTGGAATCGAACCTAAGACAAGGCTCTCGGCCGGCGCAGGCGTGGCTGTATTGCGTAATTGGAAGTTGACTTCATAGGTGATGGCGTCACCCTCGCGGCCGGGCACATCCACCGTGAGCAAGCCCTCAGCCACATCGCTGGGAAAATCGCCCTGCACCACTTCGATCATAAACTCGCCCGGCGAGTGAAGGAACTCATAATAGCCGTCGGGATCGGGGATGAAGGGATTCTGACCCGTGCGCGTGCGCGGGAACCGAGTCCCCGGCTCCGCGCCCACCCAGCGCATCTCCAGCTCGACGCTCTTGAGACCGTTTCCTTCCGCGTCTCGCACCCGTCCGTAAAAAATTCGGCGGTTCTCGGTTTCTTCGGGCGGCAGCAGGCGCTTTTCGGTGAGCACATAGCGCATTTCGCCGACCGAAGGCAAGGTGATCTCGATAGAGATGGTGGGTTGTTCGGGATTGACTTCGGCCGTGGTCGAGGCCGCGCCTGCATCCACCGCGTAGGTTCCGGCCACGCCCGGTTCGAACTGAAAAGCGCCCGCCTCGTTGCTGGTTGCGGTCGCGTGAACGATGCCGTTACGCCGCAAACGGATTTCCAAACCAGACAAGGGATCGCCATCAGTGTCGCGCACCACGCCCTCGATGCGGTATTGGCCGGGCGCGTCGAAATCGTGGACGTCGATCACGTCCTCGTCATCTTCGGTCAGGGTGATGCTACGGGCCACAAAGCCCACCCAGGGAGCAAAAAGATCGTATTGACCGGGTTGGGTCTCCAGACGATAGCGGCCATCCGCGTTGGTCTGGCCTTCGACGACGACGCGATCCTCCTGGCGCAGTTGCAGGCTCACCCCGGCCAGCGGTTCGTCGGCCTTATCGGTCACCCGTCCCGTCACGGCCGCAGACCCGCCCACAGGCCGGAGTTCATGGCGGATATTCGCGGGCGCGTCCTTGAGCAGTTGCACGATGGGCAGTTGTCCATCCAGGCCAAATTGAAGATCCCAAACATGGGTGTACCAGGACATCTGATCCCAGGTGGGGTTCCAATCGCCCAATGGACGAGAGGCCAAGAGCCAGGTGCAGCAGGTGAAATACCATTCGGGCGCTTCATCTTGCATGAAACGGCATATCTCCAGTTGCCATTCGGCTTGGGTGGTGGGATTCACTTTGGGATATCGTTTGTCATCGCCCCAGCCCACCACTGGGCCGCCTTCGGTGCTCATCACCGGCACATAAAATCCCAGGGTGTCGAAGATCAAGTTGCCAAAGAATTCGTAAGCGCGGAAGCAATTGGCGTCGTCGAAAATGGTTTGTCCCGGATTTTTTTTCTCCTCGCGCAGGCGGTTGATCTCTTCCAGGGTGCGACCATCCCACGCCCAATTCTGGAATTTGATATAATCGGAGCGACTGACGCCGTGTTTTTCGGCTTCCTCGGGTGTGAGATGGCTATATTGCCAGCGTTTGTAATAGTCGTATTCCTCTTGGGTGAGAGGGCGCCCTTCCTGGTTGACCGGGTCGTCGGGATAGTCCAGAGGGTGGTTGAGCGTGTAATTGTGAATGGCCACCCAGGCCCCGCGTTCGAAGATGTCTTTGCGCCCTTTTTCCACCACCAAAGCAATGGCGTTGTCTTTGCTGCCAGGCCCCATGGCGGGCAAGGCCGGATATCCTCCCGCATCCAGGATGAAATCCGCGTCGAAAATGAAGTTGTCCACCACGATTTCCAGCCAATTGGGCGGTTTGTGGTTGTTTTGCCACTCCGCGGGAAGGTCGGGTTCGTTGTTGGTTTCGAAGTAACGCACGCCAGCATCGATGAGACGGCGAATGGCGTCCATTTCGCGGCCGCTAATACGGCCCGGATTGGGACGCTCGCGATACATGCGCACGATGGGCATGATGCCGTTGGCGAGGAGGGTTTGACATAGCTCCAATGAGGAGCCGCCGCTGTCGTCCAGCACCTTCACCCATTTGATCTGCATGGCCTTGAGCTCGTCGATCCAATATTGCAGATCGGAGCCGGAAGGATGATAGACCGAGGCCGACCAATGCACGCCGCGGCCATTGTCTTCGGGCGGGCGAGGATAATCGGATAATGCCAGTGGAGCCATGATTGTCTCCTAAATCAGCGCGGGACAAATGGAGTTGTTTGCATCGGTTCTCCTGAAAAGAGATTTCGTCGCCAAATGCATGGAGAACATCGAATTTTTTCAGGAAGCTCTGCATTGACTATACAAGAAGTCCAAGCTTGAATAACGTGCTTGTCAAATCGGAAGCAAATTGTTGATATGCAGGCAACCGCTCCAGTTGCTTCAGATCCAAATATCGTGCCAACGGCTCATAGAGTTCACCGATATCAAAACGACGCCGTCGCGTTCTCCGGGTTAAAGCTTGAATCGCCAACTGACGTAGTCTCTCTTTTGGCTGACTCACGCGTTCGATTTGTTGCGGGGAAAGTGAGGGCAGATTCGCGCCGATAAGATTGCCAAGCGCTTGCATGTCGGCCAACAGCCAGGCCTCTGTTGCCTGCACCGGAATGATGGGGATCAGTTCGGTGCAAACATCTTTCCCCTGTTTCGACGCCTTCCAAACTTGCCGCAATCCCGGTTCAATTCGTTCTGCAAACGCCTTGTCTCGCGTGGGGGCATCCGCGTCCGCATGAATGAATAAAATGTGATGACCAAACGCATCGCGAGACGCCGACAGAATGGCTTCAGAGCGAGAAAGTTTGGGCCCGGGCCTCAGGATGATCGGTGGCAGAATATCGACTGGCACACGGCCACGACGACTCAGGAGATTGGCCATCGAGCGTTGAATCAATGGAGATAAAAAACGCTCATCGGTTGGCCCTTCCGCAAATAGAGAGGTTACAAGCGCCTTCACCGGGCCGCTCCGTTGTTTTTGGACATGGCGGCGCTCAAAAACGCGGCGCTTTCTCCTACATCAATGTCCTCGAGAAAAGCTTTGACCTCGGCTAGCGTGTAATGCGTTTCCTCATTTGTGATGCCCAATTCAAGAGCCGGTTGCCGCTTTGAGGCTCTGACCGGGACCATACGAGTCACGCGTTCGGGTCTTCCGCCTCGCGTGGGATCGATGAAGGAGGCCGTGTAAGCAAAAAGAACATGGGGCAGGATGGCAGACTGACTGACAAAAAGTGGAGAATGCGTGTTACACAAGAATTGGCGCAGAGGTCCTCCCTCGAACCGTGGCTCTTCCAAATCCGAAGCCAGTTCATCGATCAGATTCGCGATTCGCTTTAGCCGTTGAGGATGCACTCCATTTTCAGGCTCCTCGAATAGAATGACCCCACGATGTTCGGGATCATGTTTGAGTGTAACCAAGGCTAACATGCGCAAGGTTCCATCGGACAACACGCGGGAAGAAAAGCGCCTGCCATCTTCGGTGAGCGCCCAAATCACATATTCGTCGCGAATGGGGTCAGGCTCGACCTCAATACGAATGATGCCAGGAACAAGATTCGCCAGATCACGCGAAATATCGTTCAAAAGAAAAGCGTCTTCCGCCTGCAATCGAGCCAGAACTCCGGGGAGATATCGACCGGTGACATCCATGACTTGCGGGCCAATCATAGAGCTTGGGAGCCTCAAGACCGCGGGATTGAGTTGCAGCAAACGCCACGACCGCATTTCTTCGCGGGCGGCGAGAACATGAGGGAATTCGGTGTTGGCGACGCCGCTAAGAACTGTGCGCTCCATATGAGAAGCGACGTTTCGCTTGCGTCCGCCACCGCCATCCTGATGCAAGTAAATGGTGGCCACGCCTCGCTCCTGATGGGTTGAAATAAAAGGCACGCGTCGCCCGCCGGTCAATTTGGGCAACAGATCTTCTCTTTTTGTCAGGTGCTGTTGTTTAATCCAGCGGTCTTGGCCACGCGGAATCGGTTTGAGGATTTCGTGTTGAACATACAATCGATCGATGCCCCGTTTGTCAGGCTTACGGATGATTTCGATTTCATAACGAAGTCGAGTATATTTTAGATTCGCTTTTGCTCCCCAACTATCGGTGATTTGCGGTTCGACCAACATCTCTACGGCCAAGCGCATTCGATCTGATATCACACCATCGGCATGAATCGTGAATAGTTCGCCCGCTTCACCGCGCAAATTTTGAAACGCTGTGCGTAAATCATCATCGGCCAAACGGGAAAGGAGCAACAACGCGTCGAATAAGTTGCTCTTTCCTGCGCCATTGGCGCCGACAA
The DNA here is from genome assembly GCA_013151415.1 of Chloroflexota bacterium. Lineage (GTDB taxonomy): Bacteria > Chloroflexota > Anaerolineae > J102 > J102 > JAADII01. The sequence continues at coordinate 2,819 of JAADII010000060.1, read as the reverse complement.
TGACCTGCAAGGGCGACAAGGCCACCTTGAAATTGCGAAAAGTTTTAAAACCGTCGATTTCCACCTGAGTGATCATGACCGCATGGCTCCAGAAAGCAGGCAAAGAGAATTGAAACGGCTCTACGCTATTATACACGAAAACCCGTCGCCATACGAATGAAAAAGCGCTATCTCCCTCCCGGCTTGCGACAAACCACCGCGAACACGCGATGGGGAACGGTGAGCGGGTCGGAGGGAAACCGTTGGCTTAGTAGCTGGCCCAATTCCATATCGAACGCGGCCACGGCTTCGGGCGGCAAACTGGCAGCGACTCCGGCGCTGGCCCGGATGCGACCCCGCCAAGCCTCATGGCTGTAGAAAACGTCGATGTCGAAGGAGAATGTCTCGATATTCGCGAATCCTCCGCGAGCCACATCGGCCAGCCAGGCGGGGTAAAGCCCGGTTCCGCCCGACATGCTCCAGGCGGGATTGTGCGCAAGAATGAGTTGTTCGGTGGCGTAAGCCACGTTGCCGGGCAGGGGGATCCAATCGAAATGGGCGATGACAAGGCGGCCGCCCGGTTTTAGCACGCGTCGCGCCTCAACCGCGGCGCGAGGTCGGTCGAACCAGTGCCAGCATTGCCCGGCCGTGACCACATCGAAACGACTCGAAGCCAGACCCGTGGCCTCGGCCACCGCGCGCACCGGCGCCAGAACGACGCGCTCTTCCTGGCTGAGTCTCCGAGCGGCCAAGAGCAGGTTCCAGGAAGGGTCGAGCGCGGTCACGCGGCAGCCGCGCGCGGCGAATCCGCGCGCGAGCGACCCGGAACCGGTCCCCAAATCGAGCAGACGCTGGCCGGGCAGGCCTACGTCGAACGCGCGTAGACGCTCGAAAAGCTCGTCGGGAAATCCGGCCCGATGCTGAGCGTAATCGTTGACGGTTTTGCCAAAATCGATCTCATGCATCAGCCTAATTCCGAGTTTTGGAAAGCACCTCTGACCACAAATCCCTTAGGTTAAATCTCTCGACCCATTCCTCAATATATTTGTAGTCTAGTTCGCTCTTCATAGCAGCCAAAATTCCGGCAATATCGCGTAAGTGTTTGGATTGTCGACTTAACTCAAAATAGCGGAGCTTCATAAGGATCAAGTCTTCCGGTGAGTGGACATACACTTTCCCCAAAATCGGTCCAGCATGAACCAGGCGACGACGACTCAACGCTATTCGTCGGAACTCATCGCCAGGACGCAAAATGAATAGTTCGGCTTTGTAACCTGTAGGCATGTGGATGGCATTGATGGGTAAATCACCGCGTTGTTCTATGACCAAATCCACGATTACCTCAACTGGAACCAGCATTTCACGCTTTTCCAGCTCCCGCGAAAGATCGGCCACGACTTCCAGGGGTAAGTCAATCACCAAATCCAGATCTCTCGTTGTGCGTGGATCCCCCCACACCGCAACCGCGAGCGCTCCGCCTATGAGATAGGTGATTCCCGCCGCTTCAATGGCATCTAGCACAATGCGGACAAACTCTGCGAAAGCGCCCGATTTATCCGTAGCCATCCTCTTGACCTCGTATCATCCGCAACGCATCCGATTCACCGATATGAGGCATCCTTTGTCGCAAGCGAAAGACGGCAATGCTCTCGACTAACTCGATCATGGAGAACATCTGCTGAACGCGTTGCGCTGGCGTTAAACGGCGAGTAATAGCTATTTGTTCATGATCGATTTCGGCAACGGCCCCGGCAATGATTTTGCGCAATTCATCGTTCAATTTCATTTTCGGATTGGCAGCAAGAAACATATGGAGAACAAGTTGACTCTCATCCTCAATTATACACCAGAAAACCGTTGGCACGCGAACAACAATCGGCGCTTATCCTCCAGCCGTCTTTTCGTGCAATATCGTCCTTGACGCGCCCGGTATTGGCCTATCTTGAGTACAACTGCTCCATGCGGGGCGCGATGCGCTCCCAACCGTAGTGCTGTTCCACAAATCGTCTTCCTCTCAGGCCCATTTCTCTGGCTTGCTGCGGGTCGCGAAGCAATGTTTCACATCGTCGTCGGAACTCGTCGGGCGAATCGGCCAGGGCCAGGTGTTCGCCATCCTTCAGCGGAAAACCCTCTGCGCCCAGCCGGGTGGAGACCAGGGGAAGGGCCATGGCCAGCGATTCCAAAATCTTGAGCCGCGTGCCGCCGCCCGCGAGCAGGGGAACGACGTAAAGATCGGCGTGGGCCAGGTAGGGGCGGGTGTCGGGAACCGGGCCGGTGATGGTGATGTCGGGGCGTCGGCGCAATTTGTCTAGCCGAGGATGCGGGTCGCGGCCCACGATCCAGAAATGAGGGTTGAGGTTGGTGGCGTGCAGTTGCGGCAAGACGCGCTCGGCAAACCATAGCGCCGCGTCGATGTTGGGCCGGAAATCCATTTTTCCGGTGAACACGAGGTTGGGGCCGGAGCGCGGGTAGGGATTGGGATAGTTCGCGTCGGGATCGTAGAAAGCCAGGTCCACGCCGTTGGTCACCACTTCCAAGTGGATGTCGGGCGCGAGGCGGCGTAGTTCGGCCGCGTCCGCGTCGCTGACCGCGGCCACTGCGTCGACCGCGAGTAGAACTCGACGTTCGTAGCGGGAGAGTTTTATGGTCTGGACGGCCGAATAAGCCGCGGGAATCCAACGTTGGGGACGCCGCGCGTCTGCGAGAAAGGCCCGACGCTGTAAAAGGGTCTCGGCGTTGTGCGCATCGTAAACCACGCGCGGGAGCGCGACGCCCGCTTGTTGAAGGGCCAGCAAATAGGGGGCCATTTCGATGCCCTCCACCTGCACGACGTCGGGTGG
>JAADII010000010.1 GCA_013151415.1 Chloroflexota bacterium | reverse complement strand
GGCGTGGGCAGGCGGATATGCGCGCAACCAGGCGGCGAGCGCATGCCCGCGACATCGCCGGTGAAGCAAAGCCCCTCCAACACGTAGACCAGGTGATGATAAGCATGGCCGGGCGTGTCGAGGGCCTGAATGCGCAGACCCGCGACCTCCAGCGCTTCCCCATCTTCCACAACCCGAATCTGCTCGCGAGGAACGGGAACGGTCTCGCCCCAGAGCTTGTCCATCAAATCGCCGTAGATGCGCGCGGCCGAGCGCAGCAGACGGGAGGGGTCGGCCAGGTGGGGCGCGCCCACCTCGTGCACATAGACCGGCGCGCCGGTTTCGCGTGCAAGCCATCCCGCCGCGCCCGAATGGTCGAGATGGATGTGCGTCACGAGGATGGCGGTGATGTCGCGAGGCTCGATGCCGCGTGCGCGCAATCCGGCCCAGAGATTATCCACACAGGAGGCCGGGCCGGTTTCGATGAGCGCGACGCCCTGCGGCCCGCGCAGCGCATAGCTGCCGATGACGTATTCATGGTCTTGAAAATGAACGTCGATGATGTCGATGTTGTGCATGGGTTGAATGCTCATGATTGGGGTTCTCTGAAGAGGTTCAAGGCGAAGAGGCGGAAAGCGCGAAGGAGAAAACAGGAGTCTTTCATCGGCTGCGATCTTGCAACTCAGGCTTTTACTATCAAACGACGGAGGGTGGCGGGGAGAAGACGATGTTCGACCTGGTGGACGCGCGCTTCCAGATCGGCCAGGGAGTCATCAGGATAAATGGGAACCGGCTCCCAGGCAAGCACAGGGCCGTCGTCTACGCCCTTGTCGGGCACAAGGTGCACCATGACGCCGGTTTCGCTGATTTCGCCGCGGCGAAAAGCCTCGTATGCGCGCTCGATGGCGTGGGTTCCGGGAAAAGCGCCCGGCTGAGCGGGATGCAAATTGACCACGCGGTTTGGGAAGCGCTCGAGAAAAGCCATGCTAAGCAGGCGCATCCAACCGGCAAGCACCACAAGATCCGGCTGAAAACCGGCCGTCAGCTCGGCCAAAGCCGCATCGTACACGCGGCGGGCGTTGGGCAGATGGCGAAAGGGAGCGAAGGGGAAGTGGATGGCGGGGACGTCCGCGCGCCGCGCGCGTTCGAGCGCAAAAGCTGAGCCGCGATTGCTAATGACCGCGACGACCCGAGCCGGCAATTCGCCCCGTTCGCAGGCGTCGAGGATGGCCTGCAAATTGGAGCCGCCACCCGAAACCAAGATGACAAGCCGGGCGGGTTCAGGCAATTTTCACCACCTCGTCCTGAGAGATGCGGGGAACGATTTCACCGACGCGATGGGCTTCCGAGACCGCGCTCAGGGCCGCGTCGGCCTGATCGGCGGGAAATACGGCCACCATGCCCAGGCCCATATTGAACACGCGGAACATTTCTTCGCCCGTTATCTGGCCAACGCGACGAATAAGGCCAAAGATGGCGGGAACAGGCCATGCTCCCCATTCCAGCCGCGCGGCCGCGCGCTCGGGCAGGATGCGCGGCAAGTTGCCGGGAATGCCGCCGCCGGTGATATGGGCCAACCCCTTTATGTCAAGTCCTGCGTTGCGCCATATATCCACCTGGGCCAGATAACAGCGATGCGGCTCGAGCAGCGCGCGGCGCAGTGTGCGCTCGAATCCGAGTGGCGTTGCGTCCAAGTCCCAATCCGCGAAGACCTTGCGGGCCAGGGAATAGCCGTTGGTGTGAAGACCGGAGGAAGGTAGTCCAATGAGAATATCGCCCGGCTCGATGCGAGCGCCGTCGATGATCCGCGAGCGACGCACCACGCCCACCACCGCGCCCACCAAATCAAAGCTCGCGGCTCGATAGACATCAGGCATCTCCGCGGTTTCGCCGCCCAACAAGGCCGCGCCCACCTCGCGACAGGCTGCGGCCACCCCGCGCACAATTTCGGCCACCTGTTCGGGCGCAAGACGCGAGGCCGCGAAATAGTCCAAAAAGAAAAGCGGTCGCGCACCCTGAACCAAAATGTCGTTGACGCAATGATTGACGATGTCGCGTCCCAACCCCTCGAAATCGCCCGCCCGCTCGGCCAGCAATGTTTTCGTGCCCACGCCGTCGATGCTGGCCACGAGGATGGCGTCGTCGGCCGCGCGCAAGGCCTGCGCGTCATACAGGCCGCCAAACGCGCCGATCCCGGCCAACACCTCCGCGCCATAAGTGCTCCGCACGGCCTCCCGGATCAGGTCGACCGCGCGCTCACCGGCGTCGAGATCAACTCCTGCCGAGCGATAGTCGAGAGAAGACATGGGGACGAGGGAGAAGGAGGGGAAAAGTGGAGGAAGGGAAAGGGGAAGCATGGGGAGCCAATAAAAAAACCCTCCCCGAAACATTCAGCCACTATGGACCGAATGCTCTCTCGCCCATCGGGGAGGGGCGCCAGACGGGGCTGCCTGGCACAGGGTGAGGCTCCCTGTTCGAGTCATATTATACGCAAAAATAAGCATCCGAGCAAAGCTTGTGAGGAAGCTCAGCGCTCCGACTCAAGTCAGGCTCTGCGGGCGTTCCGCCGAACATCCACCTGTGTGGACGTATGTGCAAACAAGTCGCCGTAGGCCGACTGTTGGCTGTAAGCCGGCACTGACCGGTTTCAACCCGGAGCGCTCCCCTAAATTGAAACGCACCCCAGCAAAACACGCGGCTACAATAACGGGTCAAGAGCCTGCTGATCCTCATTTTGGAGTTAATATGAAAAGCGATATAATCAACATATGGATGAAGCTACTCTGAAGGAAGTCGCGCTATACATCGAACACGCGGAAGAGTCGAACGAAGGCATTACTGCGGAGGGAGAAGCGGCTGTGAACAAAACGCACTTATCGGTTACCGAACATCAGGCTTTGCAAGTGTTCTTGGCTTATCTAAAGCGCTCTTTCGCAACCGAGATAGAGTGGGTGGCGCTTTTCGGCTCAAAGGCGCGGGGCGATAGTGGGCCGGATTCGGACATCGACGTATTGGTCATTATGTCGAAGGAAGATAGAGAGGTCAGACGCGAAATATTGAAAGAGGCGGCTCGCATTTCGTTAGAATATGACACAATTATTAGCCCTCGCGTCATTGGAGCAAACCGGTGGAAGGAGATGGAGGGTTTTTCGTTGTATCAAAACATACAACGAGAAGCAACCAGGTTGGGACTGATGAATGGTGACGAATTGGCGTTAGAAATGGCGTGACAACTTCTTCAATGGGCTGACGCTTGGCCAGACAGAAAATCCAGGACAACGCGATTGAACGCGTCTGGCTGGTCGACGGGCGTCGCGTGATGCGAGTTCTCGATGACGACCACGCGCGCGTTGGGCATCTCCGCGGCGTAGGCTTCTTTGGCGGCCACCGGCGTGTAGTCTTCGTCGGCCGCGACCACCAGAACCGGGCACCGAATTTCACCGATGCGGTCGCGCACGCTCCAACCGATGAGCGCATTGGTGGCCGCGCGATAGGCCGCGGGGTCGTTCCTGACGAAACCATCCACGAACATGGCCAACATCTCCTCTTGTTCGGGATGGGGAAACAGCCGCTTGCCCAAGATAGGCCCCAAGCGCTGAGGACTGAGAAAACGCAGCATCAGCTTGCGTTGCCACAGGCTGAGACGCTCGCGCCAATTGTGGGGGATCAGCTCGGGCGCGCTGTTGACGATGACCAGGCTCCTGACCAGATCGGGATGATCCACCGCCAGTTGAAAGGCGATCATGCCGCCCATGGAAAGGCCCACCACATGCACCGGTCCAACGTCGAGTCGGTGCAGAAATGCCGCCACATCGTCCGCGAACATGGGGACGCTGTAGGGGCCGGGCGGTTTGTCGCTGCGGCCATGCCCGCGCGTGTCGAGCAGAATCACCCGGTATTTGGCCGCGAACGGCTCGCGCTGAAAGAACCAGGCTTCGCCGCTGGAGCCAAGCCCATGCAGAAAGAGCACCGGATCACCCTGACCTTCCACTTCGTAATAGAGTTTAACGTCGTTGACTTGTACGAATGGCATGTTGCGCTCCTGATGGAGTGAGGAAACCGCGATGGCGACGATCATATAACGCACGGGCGATGAGTGCAAATGAACGCGTCCCCATTTTGAAACGCACCCCATCATCCTCATGCACTTGCCGCCTCAACCGCGCCTATGCTACACTGAACGAAAAGTTCAAGGTCGGCGGGCTGCGAGGGTATCGACGGGCCGCCGTCGTAATCCGGAAATGACCGCGGCATGGAAACAGGGTTCATAATCACCGACGCGAGGTGTCGGCTAGGTTAACAAATCCGACTCGTAGCGTCGAAACGAATTTTTGTTAGGAGGCGAAACATAAGGGAGCGCCTGCAATGAAAGCAATGCGCGTTGTTGCGTCGATAATCATCACACTTTTCTTTGCTATTTTGATCGTATTTTTTGCCAACCAGGTTGGTTTGAGGACGCTTGGGTTCGCCTTTTGGGTGAACTGGTTTCTCATGTTTTGGACCCACTTGCTCATGAAAACCACACCGGTTCGGTTCCCCGCCGGATATTATGAGCCCAGGCCCTTCGAAAAGGATATATATCGATTGCTGGGCGTGGCGTTGGCAAAGAAAATTTACAGCAGAGCGCCTAATCCGGCGTTCGCCGAAGCGGCTCTTGAAAACCCTATTGAAAAGCGCCTTCGCTCGCTTGAACGCGCCATGATAGACGCCGAGACGGCGCACCTGATGATATTCATCATCGTTGGCATGATCATGTTGTATGCGCTGGCTCAAGCATGGTGGGACGCGGCGGCATGGTTGTTTCTGTTCAACATGCTTTTCAACGGTTATCCGGTGATGGTTCAACGCTACAATCGCATGCGCATCTGCAGAATAAATTGAGGGGCGTCCAGCCGGCCGGATAGTCACTTACCAATCCCTTCCCGCTCACCCCCTTGCCGCCAAAACCGCGCCTATGCTACACTAATCCCATCGTTTCATTGTCCGTTGTCTGTTTTCAGAATTGCCCAACGGCAGGCTGGCCAGCGCCGATACCGATATGATGCTCGGAGGTCAATATGAGTGCAACAGAGATATTACAGGCCGCAGGATTTGTGGTGGACAGTCAGGGAAATAAACGAGCTGTCTTGCTCGATTATGAAGTATGGGAAGAATTGCTAACCTTGCTTGAAGATTGGGAAGATGCGGAAGAAATTCAACGTCTCCGCGAGGCCGAAGAAGACGCCATTCCCTGGGAAGAAGCGAAAGCGCTATTGCGAGCCGAGGGAGTAGATGTATAGTGTGCGTATCCTACGGCGCGGCGTCAAGGACCTCGCCAACTTGCCCAAAGGGCATGCCCGTTTAGTTAGTGAGCATATTGACCGCTTACGAAAGGATCCCAGGCCCCCAGGCGCCAAAAAACTACGGGGATCAAGCGGTTACAGTTTGCGAGTAGGAGTGTATCGCATCCTCTATGACATTGACGATAACGCTCGTCTCGTCACCGTCTATCGAGTCAAGCATCGACGCGAAGCCTACCGCTGACGACTCCCCGCGCATTCATACGAGAACAACAACATTAGTTACATCGCTGAAAAACTTGTCTCGGAGAGGCCAACAATGAGGATCAAGGTGAGGTGAACTCAGCGGCAAAGAGGTGAAATGACCCACTTTGAGATTGTCGCCCATGGACGAAGTCACCATTTTAGGCGACCCGATTTTCAACTACACAACGCCCAATCATAAAGCAAACCCACACAAACGGCTCCTGCTCCCCCACACAGGAGCCGTTTTCTTATGCCCCCCGCCACCTGACACCTGGCCCCTGACACCCGCCACCTGACACCTGGCACCCGACACCCAGCACCCGCACCCGACCCTCCTCATACACTCCGCTAACCTTTTTCTAACACCTCACTAATTGCCATGCTTTATACTGCATGATGGATTATTTCTCGGTATTATGTTCTTTCATGGCTTTTCCATGCTTATTTTGCATATGTCAGGCTGGACGATAAGACCATAGGACGATGGGACGATAAACCCCGTTGTCAGGTCGGGGCCATGAACCCGCCCGAGCCAGAAACAAGCTCGGAAACCAAAACCCCGCCCGAACCAGAACATCGTCCCATCGTCCATCGTCCCATCGTCGGGTCGGGGTCATGAACCCGCCCGAGCCAGAAACAGGCTTGGAAGCCAAAACCCCGCCCGAGCCAGAACATCGTCCCATCGTCCATCGTCCCATCGTCGGGTCGGGGCCATGAACCCGCCCGAACCAGAAACAAGCTCGGAAACCAAAATCCCACCCGAGCCAGAAACCACAGAGAAATCATTCAGACATAAAAGAGGAGAACCCCAAAATGCGTTTTGATAAATTCACCCAGAAAGCTCAAGAATCCGTTTTAGAAGCTCAGAACCTGGCGCAAAGTTACGAACATCCAACCATCGACCCGGAACACCTGCTGCAAGCGCTCATCCAACAGGAAGGCGGCGTGGTTCCGGCCGTGCTCAATCGCATCGGAGCGGACATGGCTGGCCTGAGCCAGGCGCTGATGCAGGCATTGGCGCGCAAGCCGCAAGCTTCGGGCGCGGCCACGCAAGTGGGCATGAACCGCGACACCGCGAACGTGCTGGAAGAGGCGCAAAACATCGCCGGCAGCATGCGCGATGATTACACCTCCACCGAACACATCCTCATGGCCATGGCCTCGCCCAAAGGCCCGCAGGCCGTGCGCGACCTTTTGGCGCGCTTTGGCGTGGACTACAACGCCATCGTCCAGGCCCTGGCCGGCATTCGCGGGTCGCAACGCGTGACCAGCCCCAATCCCGAAGCCCAATACGAGGCCCTGAGCAAATACGGTCGCGACCTCACCGAAGAGGCGCGCAAGGGCAAGCTCGATCCGGTCATCGGCCGCGACGAAGAAATCCGCCGCGTCATTCAGATCCTCAGCCGTCGCACCAAGAACAACCCCGTGCTCATCGGCGAGCCGGGCGTGGGTAAGACGGCCATTGTCGAGGGTCTGGCCCAGCGCATCGTCAAGGGCGACGTGCCCAGCACCCTGAAGGACAAGCGCATCGTGGCCCTGGATTTGGGCGCGCTGGTCGCGGGCGCGAAATATCGCGGCGAATTCGAAGAGCGCCTCAAGGCCGTGCTCAAGGAGATCCAGGCCGCGGAAGGCCAGATCATTCTCTTCATCGACGAGATGCACACCCTGGTGGGCGCGGGCGCGGCCGAAGGCGCGATGGACGCCAGTAACATGCTCAAGCCCATGCTGGCCCGCGGGGAATTGCACGCCATCGGCGCGACCACGCTGGACGAATACCGCAAGCACATCGAGAAAGACGCGGCTTTGGAGCGGCGCTTCCAGCCCGTGTTCGTGGATGAACCCAGCGTCGAGGACACCATCAGCATCTTGCGCGGGCTGAAGGAGCGCTACGAAGTGCACCACGGCGTGCGCATCACCGACAGCGCGGTCATTGCCGCGGCCACGCTCAGCCATCGCTACATCACCGACCGCTTCTTGCCCGATAAGGCCATCGACCTCATCGACGAGGCCGCGTCGCGGCTGCGCATGCAGATCGACTCCAAGCCGCAAGAGCTGGATGAGATCGACCGCCAGATCATGCAGCTCGAGATCGAGCGCGAGGCGTTGAAAAAAGAAAAGGACAAGGCCAGCAAGGAGCGTCTGGCCAATCTTGAAAAGGAACTGGCCGAATTGAAGGCCAAGAGCGCGGAGCTCACTGCTCGCTGGCAAACCGAGCAAGAGGCCATCAAGCGGGTGCGCGAGATCAAAGAGAAAATCGACCAGGTGCGCATCCAGATCGAAGAGGCCGAGCGCGAATACGACCTGCAAAAGGCGGCCGAGCTTCGCTACGGCGTGCTGACGCAACTGGAGACCGAGTTGCAAGAGGCCGAAGAGCGGCTGCGCGAGCTGCAAAAAGAGGGCGCGCTGCTCAAAGAGGAAGTGGACGCGGAGGAGATCGCGGAAATCGTCAGCGAATGGACGGGCATCCCCGTCAGCAAGTTGATGGAAGGCGAGGTCGAGAAGCTCATCAAGATGGAGGAGCGTCTGCACCAGCGCGTGGTGGGCCAGGATGAGGCCGTGCGCGTGGTGGCGGCCGCGGTGCGACGCGCCCGCGCGGGCTTGCAAGACCCCAACCGGCCCATCGGCTCTTTCATCTTCCTCGGCCCCACCGGCGTGGGCAAGACCGAACTCGCCCGCGCGTTGGCCGAATTCCTCTTCGACGACGAGCACAACATGGTGCGCATCGACATGAGCGAATATCAAGAGCGCCACACCGTGGCCCGGCTCATCGGCGCGCCGCCCGGCTATGTCGGTTATGAAGAGGGCGGTCAGCTCACCGAGGCCGTGCGTCGTCGGCCCTACAGCGTGGTGCTCTTCGACGAGATCGAGAAAGCGCACCCCGAAGTGTTCAATGTGCTGCTGCAAGTGCTGGATGATGGCCGCCTCACCGACGGCAAGGGCCGCACCGTGGACTTCCGCAACACGGTCATCATCATGACCAGCAACATCGGCAGCCACTACATCCTGGATGTGGCCGGACTGGATGAAGAGGTCGAGCGCCGCGTCATGGAGGCCGTGCGAGCGCACTTCCGGCCCGAGTTCCTCAACCGGGTGGACGAAATCGTCATCTTCCATGCGCTCAAACGCGAGCACCTGAAACAGATCATCGAAATCCAGCTCAATCGGGTGCGACAACTGCTGGCCGACCGCCAGATCACCATCGAGCTCACGGACGCGGCCAAAGACCTGATCATCGAAGAGGGCTACGATCCCGCGTTCGGCGCGCGGCCGCTGAAGCGAGTGTTGCAACGCCGCGTGCAAGACCCGCTGGCCATGATGATCCTCAAGGGCGAGGTGCGCGACGGCGATCACGTTCTGGTGGATCGCGCCGGCGACGAGCTCACTTTCAACGTCACCGAACCCGCTCCGGCCCAATTCGAGGCCGAGCCGGTGTTTGCATAAACTTTGGAATATTGGGATATTGGGTATTAGGTATTAAGGTATTGGGTATTAGGTATTAGATATTCGAGCCACAACAAAACCTTTCTCAATACCCAGTATCTAATATCCAATATCTAATATCCAGTATCTAATATCCAATATCTAATATCCAGTATCCAATAACCAACACCTTGGAGGCAAAAAATGCTACAAACCGGAAAATATCGCGCCTTTTTGATGATTGGCGCTCTGTTGGTCGTTTTGGTTTTGGTCGTGGCCGGGTGCAATGGCCTGCCCTCGGTTTCCGATGCGAGCCAGGGCGTGGCCCAGGCCGTGGAGACCGTGACCGGCGCGGTGGAAAGCGCGAAACCGGCCGTGTTCCAAACCGAACCCACCGCCACGCCGGCCCCTGCGCAAGTGGTCGAGGTGAAATCGACGGACCAGGAACTGCTGGCCGACCTCTATGACCGCGTGTTGCCCTCGGTGGTCAACATCAAGGTCACCAAAAGCGCGATGGTGGGCGGCGAACAACTCCCCTTCGACCTTCCGCCCGGCTTCCCCCACCCCGACGTTCCCCAAGCGCCCCTACGCGGGGAGGGCAGCGGATGGGTCTATGACGCGAAAGGCTACATCGTGACCAACAATCATGTGGTCGAGGATGCAGAAGAAATCATCGTCACTTTCTACAATGGCTTGTGGGCCAAGGCCGAGATCGTGGCCACCGACCCGCAGTCCGATTTGGCCGTCCTCAAAGTGGATGCGCCCGAAGGCGTGGATCTGAAACCCTTGCCCCTGGACGAGCCGGATACGTTGCGCGTGGGCTACACCGTGGTGGCCATTGGCGCGCCCTTTGGCCTGGAAAGCACCATGACCACGGGCATTGTCAGCGCGTTGGGTCGCAGCTTCCCCGTGGGCATGGCCACTGGCGGCCGCTACACCCTCCCCGACGTGATTCAGACCGACGCGGCCATCAATCCCGGCAATTCGGGCGGCCCGTTGCTGAATCTGAACGGCGAGGTGGTGGGCGTGAACTTCGCCATCGAATCGCCGGTGCGCGGCAGCTCGGGCATTGGTTTCGCCATCCCCGTGTCCATCGTGCGTCGGGTCATCCCCGCGCTCATCGAAGAGGGCGTGTATCATTACGCGTACCTGGGCATCAGCGGCCAGAGCGTCACGCCTGAGCTGGCCGACCTGCTGGACTTGCCCGACAATGTGCTGGGCGCGTATGTGGCCCAGGTGGTGGATGGCGGCCCCGCGGACAAGGCCGGCGTGAAGGGCGGCACGCGCCCCGTGCAAGCGGGCGAAGGGCCTGACGGCCCCATCACGCTCTATGCCGGCGGCGACATCATTGTGGCCATCGACGGGCACCCCGTGCGCCAATTCACCGACCTGGTCTCCTATCTGGTGACCAAGGCCGAACCTGGCCAAAAGGTGACGCTGACCGTGCTGCGAGACGGCAAGGAAATCGACCTGGAGGTCACGCTGGGCGAGCGGCCCAAGCAATTGCCCGCGCCCGAGACCGAAGGCAAGGCCGGCATTAGCTCCAGCGCGGCCGTGGCCATTGCCCGCGACACGGTCATCAACGAAAAACTGCTCAAGGGCGAGATCAAGGAGACGGTCGCGCGGCAGGATACGTATAAAGGTCGAGACGTGTGGGTGGTCGAGATGAGCGACGGTCGCCAGACGGCCACCGTGGTCATCGACGCCAAGACCGGCGACGTGCTGGAAACCTCGGTGCGTTGAGCGGGGCCGTTTGGACCGCAAGATAAAAGGGGACGATGGAGCGACTAATCGCCGCTCCATCGTCCCTTTTCGTATAGTATCGACCAAAAATCCATAATTTGTGCATTAACCAAAATAGCCAATTACAGGCAAAAATCATCATTAACTCGCCCATTTCGGTCACTACTACGCGAAATCACAACTATTATGTAAAGTATCATTGGGCAATCAAAATTCTGGCCGGATTGCTGCAAAACTCATCATGGCCGCAGGCGCGATACTTGACAACCGGCCCCGTCTCCTTCACAATCGGAGGGAATCCAATGTTGGAAACCGCGCTTCACTTCTCTCTCCCGGAGGTCTTAAATGGGTGAAATCACCGGCGGCGAACTTTTGTTAAGATGTTTGAAGGCCGAAAACATGTCTATGATTTTCGGCGTGTTGGACGGAAGTTTCAACGCCTGGCTGGCCAAGCTGGACGAATATGAGATGAACTACGTCTGCCCGCGGCACGAGGCCGCGGCCGCGCACATGGCCGAAGCCTGGGCGCGCATTCGCGGGGAGCCGGGCGTAGTCATCGGCGGCATCGGGCCGGGCGCAGCCAACATGGTTTCGGGCGTGGCCGTGGCCTACGCCGAAGGAACCCCGCTCATCGTCATCAGCGGCCAGCGTCGCCGCAATATCATCCATCCCGACCGGGGCGGCGGCTTCCAGATACTCGATCTGCTCGAATTTTATCGGTCGGTGACCAAGTGGCAGGCCGGGGTGCGCGATCTGCGCCGGATGCCCGAACTGGTGCGCAAAGCGTTCCGCATCGCGCTTAGCGGCCGGCCCGGCCCGGTCTATCTGGAAATCCCCGAAGACGTCATGCGCGGGGCCATCGACGAAGCGCTGGTTGACGTGTGGCCGGCCCAAAAATACCGCGTGGAGCGGCTGGGCGTGGGCGACCCCGATAAAATCGCGCGAGCGGCCGATTTGCTGGCCCAGGCCGAGCGGCCCATGTTCCATGCCGGCGCGGGCGCGCTTTGGGCCGAAGCCTGGGAGCCTTTCATGGCCTTGGGCGAACATCTTTCCGCAGGATACACCACCTCGCTCATCGCCCGCGGCCTGGTTCCCGAAGACCACCCCCGCTATTTTCACCCCCTCAATCGCGAGGCTTTGGAGGCCGCGCGCGCGGAGGCCGACGTGCTGCTGGTGGTGGGTTCGCGTTTGGGCGAGCTCGATGGTTGGGGTCGCGAGCCCATGTGGGGCGACCCATCGCAACAGATCACCATCCAAATCGACGCGGACCCCACCTCCATCGGACTCAATCGCCCCGTCGATGTGGGCATCGTGGGCGACGCCAAAGCCGCGTTGGAGGCGCTGTTGGATGCGGTGAAAGCGCGCACCGGCCCGCGTGAGCCTCACGCCGGATTCGAGCGCTATGCGCAAATGACCGCGGCCTGGCAAGAGGAGCTTGAGCAAGCGCTGCATTTTGGCGACGGCGAAGTGAATCCGGGCGCGATGGTGCGCGCGGTGCGAGAGTTCTTCCCGCGCGAGGCCATCATGGTGCAGGATGGCGGCAACACCAGTTTGTGGTGCGCGAATTATAATCCCATTTATGGCCCGCGCAGCTATCTCTACACCTCCAAATTCGGCCATCTCGGCTCGGGCCTTCCCTATGCCATTGGCGCGAAGCTGGCCGCGGCCGATCGTCCCGTCTATCTCATCACCGGCGATGGCGCGCTGGGCTTCAACATCCAGGAATTGGAAACGGCCGCGCGGCACAACATCCCCATCATCGTGGTGGTGGCGTGCGACCAGGGTTGGGGCATGGAGCGCTCGTCGCAGCTATTGGCGCAGGTGGGCGCAATGATCGAGACCGAAATCTATCCCGATACGCGTTATGATCTCATCGCCCAGGGCTTTGGTTGTCACGGCGAACTGGTCACCGAGTTGGCCCAGCTCACGCCCGCACTGGAGCGAGCGCAAGCGTCGGGCAGGCCCGCGCTCATTCAGGTGATGGTGGACAAGACCGCGAACCTGGCCCCGCCTGGAGCGTTGATCTTCGCTTCGATGGTCTATCGCGCCGAAGATTGATCAGGAGCCATCACAAAATGAACAATCTCGAAGGCAAAGTCGCTATCGTAACCGGCGCGGGGCGAAAGGACGGCATCGGCGCGGCCATCGCCCTGAAACTGGCAGGCGCGGGCGCTCATGTGGTGGTGGCCGACCTGGCCGCGGCCCCGCGCACCAACCTGGCTCATCCCGCCGCGGGCGGTTGGGAGGCGCTGCAAGAGGTGGCGGGGATGGTCGAGGCCGCGGGGCCGCGCGCGCTGGCCGTGAAAGTGGACGTGACCGACATGGCCGCGGTCGAGAACATGGTCGCGCAGGCCGTGGACGCGTTCGGCAGGTTGGACATCCTGGTCAACAATGCGGGCGTGGTTTTTGGCCCCGCGCCGGTCGCGCAAATGACCGAAGAAGCCTGGCGCAAAACCCTGGACGTGAACGCGACCGGAACATTCTTGTGTTGCAAGGCCGCGCTGCCCGCCATGCTTCAAACCGCCTCGCAGACCGGCTATGGCCGCATCATCAACATGAGCTCACTGGCGGCCATTCGTCCCAAACCCTTCATGGCCGCGTACGCGGCCGGCAAGGCCGCGGTGATCGCGCTCACCCAATCCCTTTCTCAAGAGGTGGCCCGCTTCGGCGTTACGGTCAACGCCATCCTGCCCGGCGACATCGACACGGCCTTCAAGCAATGGGGGCTGCAACTGGAATCGATGGTGCGCGGCAAAGCCTATGACGACGTGGTGGAGGCCGCGGTGGCCCAAATTCCGGTGGGGCGGTTGGGAACGCCCGAAGATGTGGCCTCGTTGGTCGCCTATCTCGTTTCCGAAGAAGCAGGTTTCATCACCGGCCAGGCCTACAACGTCAGCGGCGGCCGCGAGCTGACGCAAGCCATCCTCCCATGACGTGTGAATAAATCTTCTCGAATCTGCTCTGGAGGCTGTTCTCGCGTTTCCATAAAATCATCGGAAAACATGTTCAGACTATCAAGAAGAGATTGCCATGCATTTTGATAAGGAAGCAAAACCACGGCATTGCCGAGCTTCTTGATAAAGACGCGATCGCCTGCAAAACGGAACTCTTTGGGAAGACGAACGGCCTGACTTTGCCCATTCTTGAACAGCTTAGCGGTTTTCATAGCGCCACCTCACATGAAAAAATATACTTCTAGTATATACTCCGATGGCGATAACGGCAAATCCACCTTAAGAGGGAGGGGGTTCTGTAAAGCTTTCCACCAGATCGATAACCAACTCGCGCAAATCGCCGCGGTTGGGCAAAGCGCCCATCATGCCGTACATCGCGGCCGAGCGCTTGGGCAGCCCGCCCCCGCCCATGCGCGCGGACACCCCATCCACCAACCGACTCACCCAGCCTTCGGGCAACGCGCGCATGATAAAGCGGCTTGCGGCCAACGCGATATCGGTGGCCAGACGCCGCGGGGTGGGTTTGCGCACCTGAGCCGCGCTCGCGGCCAAATCGGCCAGAAAGCGCTCCACCACATGCTTATGGCCGCGATGCACTGTGAGATGAAGGCTGGCCGGATACTGCTGCCGGTCGAGATGCCAGCCCCTCACCGTCATCTCGTCCCCCACCTGGTAGATGTCCAACTCGTCCGAGGCGATGGCCATGACGCTAATGTCGGGATTCCCGAGGATGCGCAGGCCCTCGATGCGCTCCACGCCTTCGCGGATGGCGCGCGCGGTCTGCATCACATCGTCGGCAATGGCCAGATAGCCCTCCTCGCCCAGATATTGCATCACGGCCCAGGCCGAAGCCACCGCGCCGCCCGGGCGCGTGCCCAACAAACCGGCCGATGCATAGATGCCGCCCGGCCACTCGGTGTACGCGAAAATCTGATGCCGTCGCAGGGCCTTGTTGCGATAAAGGAGCACGGACGCACCCTTGGCCGTGTAGCCATATTTATGTAAATCGGCCGAGATGGAGGTGACGCCCGGCACGCGGAAATCGAAGTCGGGGATGGGATAGCCCAATTTCCGGGCGAAGGGCAGCATAAGCCCGCCCACGCACGCATCGACATGACAGAGAAGCCCGCGCTCGCGGGCCAGGGAGGCGATGTCGGCGATGGGATCGATGACGCCTTGGGGATAGGATGGCGCCGAACCAACCAGCAACACCGTGTTGGGCGTGATGGCCGCGCGCATGGCCTCCACGTCCGCGCGGAAATCCGCGCTCACCGGCGTATGCACAATTTTCAGGCCGAAATAGTGCGCGGCCTTCTCGAACGCGGGATGCCCCGTCACCGGCATGACCACTTCGGGCGCATCGATTTCAGGATGATTCGCGCGCGCCCACTCGCGCGCGGCGAACATGGCCAACAAGATGCTCTCGGTCCCGCCCGAGGTCATGTTTCCCACCGCCTGCTCATCACCGCCCAACAAAGCGGCCGTCATGGCCACAACTTCGGCCTCGAAGCGGCGCAGGCTGGGAAACGCGCCCGGATTGAGCGCGTTTTCGGAAAAATACATGGCGTAGGCCTCTTTTGCGACCTCGTAAACATCTTCTCCGGCCTGGAAGACAAGGCTGAAAGCGCGACCCTCGCGCCAGTTCACATCGCGCGTTCTGGCTCGCTTCAGTGCATCCAGAAGTTCATCTTTGGGCATGCCGATTGAAGGTAAGTGCAAAGAAGTCATAAGCTTTCACAACGAATGATGACGTATGGAGCGAAATCGTAAAATTGTCGCCGAGAAAAAGGTGATAGACAAGTCATGTCCTGCTGATATCGTTGCTACGAAAAGCATCGGCCGCAATATAAAGCGCCTCGGTGAGCGCGGAGACGAAACGTTCCAGTGAAAAATGAGCCTGAGCATAGAGGCGGGCGCAACGCCCCATGCGCTCGCGCAAAGCCGGATCGCCAAGCAATAGATCGAGTCGCTCTGTGAGCGCGTCCACATCATCGATAGGAACGACGAAACCGGTTTCGCCGTCGATGGTGGTCTCGGAATGTCCGGCCGTGGCCGTGCGCACAACGGGAACGCCCGCCGCGGCCGCTTCGGCCACCACCAGGCCAAAGCCTTCGACGCGGCTGGGCAGGCAGAGCACATCGAGCGTGCGATAAAACGCGGCCATGTCGGAAAGCCAGCCCAGGACATGAAAGCGCCCCGAACCCATAAGCGGCTCGGCCGCGGCCAGAACTTCGCGCTTGAAATCGAGAAACGCCTCTGGCGCATCTCCGGCCAAAACGAAATGGACTAGGGGATGGCGCGGGGCCAGGCGAAGCGCGGCCTGCACGAACAAGTCGGCGCCCTTGCGCGGGTGGATGCTGCCCGCCAGGCCCACGACGCTCGCAGCCTCCGAGAGGCCCAGCCGACCGCGTAGATCAGGCCCTTGGGCCGAAAACGACGCCAGCGGAATGCCGTAAGGCGCATAGCCAATGCGAGAAGCGCGGTCAGGGTGGCGCAACTGAAACGCGCGTTGCACATCGCGTGAACAGGCCGCGGCGTAGGTGGTCAGACGAAACGCGAGCGCGTCCATGCGACCCCGATCCCGGTCCTGTTTGATGTGCCAGAAAAGCGGAACCCGCGCCCATTTTGCGGCCAGGCCGGTGGTGAGCACCGCTCGGCGATTGTTGGCGTAGAGCACGTCCGCGCGTAAGGCCCGCAGCAAACGCGCCAATCTCAGGCTCCAGGGCAGGAGCAAAGCCAACTGATGCATTCGAGCGAGCGGCCCCCCATGCAAGAGCGCGCCGCCTGTTTGAGCCAAAAGAGCAGGCAAAGGCAACACCGTCACCGGAACGTCCAACTCGCTTGCCCGCTCGACAAAGGGGCCCGCGGCCGGTGCAATGACATGGGGCTGAACGAGCGAGCGGTCGCATGTTTCGAGATAGCGCAACAGATCGAGCTGGCCGCCATATAGGTGCTGGGGCGAGGACTGATAGAAGGCGGCGCGAATCATAAGTCCAGGGTTGTCAGGAAAAAACGCGGGCTATCCATTCATGCAAAGCCGTGGGTTTGCGCTGCAAGAGCCAGGTGAGCACGCGAGGGTTGCCCTCCAATCCAAATGCGTCGTAATAACGAAACATTTTGGACAAAGTTTCGATGGCGTACTCGCTTAGCCCCGCGCGAGCGGCCTGCTCTCGCCAGACGGCAATAGGCGTCTGCTCGACGCGAATGGGACGCCCCAAATGCGCGCTCAGGGCCTTGGCCACCTCAATTTGTGAGAGAGGAGGCGTTCCCACCAGCTCGTAAGTCGCGTATTCGTGGCCCGGCTCGGTGAGCACCCGCGCCGCGGCCTCAGCCACATCGACCAGATCGACGAGACTGATGCGGGCCTCCGGTCGATAGGGCAATGCAAAGCGCGTCTCCTCTAAGATTTGTCGGCGATAGGCCAACAGATTCTGCATATAAGCTGTGGGCTGAAGGATGGCGTAGGGCATCCCCGACTCGAACAACATTTCCTCCACACGCAGTTTGTTCCAGTGGTGGGGCATGGATTCGGTTTGGGGATGGAGCACCGAATGATAGACGAAATGGCGCACGCCAGCGCGCTGAGCGGCCGTCAACATGATCTTCCCAATGCGCACTTCATCGGGGTGCATGTTCGGGCAAATGTGGTGGACAGCGCGGATTCCGTGCAGGGCCTGTCGCGCCACGCGCTCATCGAGCAGGTCGCCCACCATCACTTCTTCGGCGCCCAATGCCAGCATCTCATCGACCTGCTCGGGCCGGCGCACCCACGCGCGCACGGCCGCGCCTCGCCGATGCAGCGCGGCCAGAATCGCGCGGCCCGTCTTGCCGGCCGCGCCAGTGAGAAGAATGGGAGCAAAACTCATAGAACTAGAACAAGTCTGCGAGCCACAGCTCGTCCGAGTCGTCAACGGAGAGAACGATGTAGACCGACGTAGACCAAAGTAGACGATGGGACCATAGGACGATGAGACCATGACCGAACCTAACCCCATCGTTCTATCGTCTTATGGTCTTATCGTCTATTTTCAAAGTAGTCGAACACAACCTTGATGGACCCGGTGCGTTTATCTTCGGCCGTGGCAATGGCTTCGCGCCATTGGTCCAGGGGGAAACGATGCGTGATGAGGCCGTCGGTGTGCAGCTTGCCCTCGCGGATTAAGGCGATGGTCAGATCGAATGTCTCCCAGGTCTGGCCATTCCAGGTCTCGCGGCCATGCGAATTGAGGCCGATGAGGTCCACTTCCTGATGCCAGACCGGCGTGAGGTCCGCCGACATGGGAGCCAGGGCCACACCGGCCAACACCACCGCGCCACGCGCCCGCGTCCAGCGCAGGCTATCTTGCACCGTGCGCGAGGAGCCAACGCAATCATAGACCACATCGAATCCGCCCAGCATCATACGGTTGCCGAACATGCCCTCATAGAGCTTGCCGCCCGTGATGCGGGCCGCGGCCTCGTAAGGATCATCGTCGCGGCCGATGATGTCGTTCGCGCCCAGGCGACGCGCCATCTCGACCTGATGAGGATAACGAGCCATGACCGCGATGTGGGCTTCGGGGGCCAGTGCGCGCACGGCCTGCAACACACAAAGGCCGATGATGCCCGCGCCCACGATGAGCGTCTTCTCGCCGGGCCGGGGCAATCGCCGCAGGGCCGTGTGCACGCCCACGCTCAGCGGCTCGACCAACGCGGCCTGGTTGTCGTCCAGGTCATCGGGGACGGGGTGAAGCTCGGCTTCGTGCGCGGTGTAGCCTTCCGACCAGCCGCCCCCCACCCCGCGTGGGGCCTCGCCCAAAGACGAATTCTCACACAACACCGGAAATCCGGCCTCGCACATGCGGCAACGCGGCTCGATCTCCTGCGAAAAGCAGTTTGCGCCCTGAAAACGCGTGTGCATGAGCACGCGGTCGCCCACACTAAAACGCGTCACCTCCGGCCCGACTTCCACCACCTCGCTCACCACCTCGTGCCCCAGATAGAAGCGCTGATACCCCGGCAACGCGACCGGCGCCACGCGCGGGTCCGCGTCCACGTGCAGCAAATGCAAATCCGTGGCGCAGATGCCGCACACCCGGTTCTTGACCCGCAGCCAGCGCGGGCCGGGCAATTCGGGTTCAGGGATGTCGTCGAAATGGACCGGAGAAAGCCGGGAATAGATGGCGTTGCCCCACACCGGCTTCAGGGCCTTGACCGCGATGGATTTGGGGATGTCTTTGTCCACGTAGATGGTTTTCATGTGGTTGGTTCAGAGTTCACAGTTCACGGTTCACAGTTGGCTTCACTGAAAAAAGGTTCACCGCCGAGCACGCGGAGGACGCAAAGAGGAAAATGAGGTGAATTGAGCCATGTTTTTCTCTTAAAACGCCCACTTTTTCTCTGCGCTCTCAGCGAACTCCGCGGTGGAATAGCTTTTTTCAGGAAATCCACGGTTTGTTGTTCGCATCTCAGGGCGCCCGACGCAACTCGGTGTTTCCTTTTCCGCCTCCCCTGAGTTCGTTCAGGATGCGGCGCAGGCTGAGACTTTGCTCGGAGAGAAGCGTATCCGCGCGGAAGAAGCGCGCGGCCAAAAGAAGAAAAAGGTAGGTTGCGAGCAGCAATCCCAGCAAGCTGGCCGCGATTTGCCAGAGGGGAACGTTCGCGGCCGCCAGCCGCGCGGGCATGGCCGTGGGCGCGGTGAGTGGAAAGAGGCTCAGGGCCGTGGCCAGGGGGCCGTTGGGATTCTGGAGAAAGGCGAAGTTGAGCCAAAAAGGCGCGAGCAGGGGCAAAATGATGAGAAAGGTGAACTGCGCGCCCTCGCGGGCGTTGGGGGCCAACGCGCCCAATGCGCCCAATGCCAGGGCGTAGAGCAGATAGCCCAGCAGAAAATAGAGTGCGATCAGGATGATGAACTCGCGACCAAAACGGTCGGCCTCGGGGAGATTCAGAAACCCTGCGCGACTGTTCAACGCCCACCATCCCCCAACAAACCACACACCCATTTGCAAAAGCGCCACCAAGCCCAACCCCAACACTTTGCCCGCCATCAGCGAGCGGGCCGGCACGCTGACCAGCAGGATCTCGGCCGTGCGATTCTCCTTTTCCTGAGCCACGCTTTGCAGCATGTAGCCGCCGGTGAAGCTGATGACGAAGAAGAGAATGAACATCACAGCAAAGGGGAGTGAAAAGATGGCCGTGGATTCCTGAGACTCGACCGTGACCGGGCCCAGGCTGCGAACCTGCATTTGGGCTGTGGGCGCGATGAAGCGCGCGGCGCGGACCTCATCGCCCAGCAGATTGTAAGCGACCAGATATTTGGCCAGGATGAGCTGGTCCACATTGCCGAAGATGTTTAGCTCCTCCCCCACCATGATAAGCTCGCCCGTCTGCAAAAAATCGGCCGGAATGATGACATAACCGCGGATTTCGCGGTTCGCCAGCGCCGCGCGGGCCGCGGCCTCATCTGAAAACGGGCGCAAAACCGACGCGGGTATATTGGGCGGCGCGGTCGAGACCAGGCCCGAAAGGTCCACAAATCCCATGCGCGCGGCCCGGATGTCGGTGGGCGCGGGCGGGTTTTCGAAAAAGTCCTCACCGGCCAGCCATTGCGGCGCGAGCGTCAACGCGATGATGACCAGCGGAAAGAGCAAGGTCATCACCCAAAAGGAGCGCTTGCCCAGCGTGGTTTGGATTTCGTGAAGGATGACGAGGCGCATGGGGGGAATGGGTATTGGATATTGGGTATTGGATACTGGGTATTGGGTATTTGGGTGTTTGGGTGTTTGAGTGGGGTTGGGCGGGGTGATGGGACGATGGACGATGGGACGATGGATGTTGGGAGGATGGGACGGTAGATAATGGGATGATGGACGAGGGACGAGGGGAGGTGTTTTGGGGTGGTATTGTTGCATGGTCAATTATAACACAGCGGCTCCGCGCGAACAC
>JAADII010000162.1 GCA_013151415.1 Chloroflexota bacterium | reverse complement strand
GCGTACATGCGCGCTTCCTGGCTGTAATACACCATCAGCGGCGAAAGCGCGGTCACGGTCGCGGTGAGCAAGCCCCCGCGCGCGCCCCACAATCGCCGGCCCAGCGCCCAAAGCAGCGGGATCAGCAACGTCCCCGCGAAGACCGAGACAAAGCGCATTACAAAGGCGATGTTTCCGGCCCAGGGGTCGAGCAGCCGGAACCACGCGGCCACGATGAGATAGTACAGGGGCGGCTGGATGTCGTTCGCGGTCCAGCGCGTGAGCTCGCCCACGCCCAGCCGGGCCACCTGCGCGGTGACGCCCTCGTCGTACCACAGGCTCTGCACATCGAGATGATGCATTCGCAGAGCAAAGGCGACGAAGAGCAACGCCAGCAGGACGCCGCGTTCACGCTTCACGATTTCGGGACCGCTCCTCGGAAAAGCCCTCGGGATAGCGCCGCGCGAGTTTGTCGATATTGTGTTGCGCGACTTCGTCTAGCGGCAGGCCCAGCGCGTTGGCCATGACCGCCACATACCACAGCACGTCGCCCAGCTCCTTTTTCAGCTTGTCCATATCGAGATCATGGCCGTGGAAAAAGGCTTTCTTGATCAATTCGGCCACTTCGCCGGCCTCGCCGTTGAGACCCAAGGCCGTGTAGATGAGCGTGCGTTCGAAATCGCCATGATTCCCCGCCGTGCGCAGGGCAAGTTGTTGGTAGTCGTTTAGGTTCATGGTGAAAAAATGTAGAGTTGCTGAATCGTGATTCTTAGGACAAAGGGACGATAAGACCATGACAACGCGTTATCGTCCCATCGTCTCATCGTCTTATCGTCCGGTTGGTTCCAAGACTTCATCATAAACTTGAAGCACCTTGTTCACCAGCACCTCCAAATCAAACATATCCCGGGCGCGGGTTTGGGCCGCGTGGGCCATGCGTTCGCGGAGCGCGTCGTCCGCGAGGAGCGCGTGGATGGCCTCGGCCAGCGCGTCGGGGTCGCGAGGCCGCGTGACCAGGCCCGTGACGCCATGTTGGTTCACCCAGGAGGTGCCTGTGCCCAGTTCGGTGGAGATGAGAGGCGTTCCCGCGGCCATGGCTTCCACCAGGACGATGCCGAACGCCTCGCTGCGATGACTGGAGGGCAACACGAAGATGTCCGCGGCTTGGTAATATGCGGGCAAATACTCGTCGCCCACATCGCCCAGAAAATGGACGCGGTCGCTCACGCCCATGTGATAAGCCTGCTCGCCCAGGTTCACGGCTTCGGGGCCTGAGCCGATGATAAGCAGGGTCGCGGGGATGCGCGGCATGGCCTCGATGAGATAACGGAGTCCCTTGTAATAGCGCAGCCGTCCCACGAAGAGGAGAATTGGGCCGGGATGACGCTGGCGAATGCGGGCCACGCGGTCGGGTTGGGGGCGGGCGAAACGGTTCACGTCCACGCCCAGGGGCAACACGGTGCAACGGTCGGTCACGGCTTGCAGATAAGGCGATGAACGGATGTAGTGCGGGCTGGAGACGAGAATGCGGTCGGCGCGACGCAGCGCCAGCCTTAACAAAGGATTGTAAAGACGAAGCAGGGCGGCCTGTCGCACTACATCGCTATGGTAGGTGATGATGGTGCGTCTGCCGCGGCCGAGCAATAAATTCGCCATTTCGCCTAGCGGATAGGGGAAGTGCAAATGGACGATATCCGGTTGCTCGGTGCGCAAGCGCCAGGGCAACGCGGGGCTGATCGGCGTGGACGCGACCGTGGCCAGCCGCGCGGCGCGGATCACCCGCACGCCCTCTTCCCTGCTGATTTCGGTTCGCAGCCCGGCCGGATTGGTCACCAGCACGGTGACATCATGCCCGCGCGCGGCCTGGGCGCGCGCCAGCCATCGCAAATAGTTCTCGATGCCGCCAAGGATGGGGTGGTAGGGTGGTAGTCTTTGTAGATGTGGAGGATGCGCATGGATGTGTTGCGTAGTGCGTATTGCGTGTAAGACGGCCTTATATTTTGCTCATTGTCATTTTCCGTGCATTACGGCAATTTCTGTGTATTATCTGCCTGTTCTGGTATGAATGCGGCTATGTATTGCGCGTAATTGCTCGATATTCGACGATTTTTGAGATATGGGCGTTTCTCTGGTTATAAACATCGATTTTTGGGCGTGAAACATTGTGAAACACGGATTTTTGCCGTGAAACATCGATAATTGCCGTGAAACATTTTTTTGTAAATAACTGCTTTAAAAATAGTCCAAAGTCAGAGATCGGTTGGACAGATCATGTCTGATGAGCGGCCAGACCAACATAGACCATAGGACAAACATAGACCAAAAGGTCCATTGTCTATCTTGGTCTACTTTGGTCTACGTTGGTCGGCGCAAGCGATTTTCATCCGTATCGGAGCGGGCCAGATCGCGATGGACGATAAGACGACGAGAAACCGGCTCAGCCCTTGGACGCTCTGACATACGCGTCCCGCGTGAGTTGCGCGGTGCGCCGCCAGGTGAATTGGGCCGCGCGCTCGAGGCCGCGACGGGTCAGCTCTTGCCGTTTGGACGAGTTTCGCCACAGGTTGAGGATGGCTTCGGTCATGGATTCGATGCTTGCGGGATCGAACAGCCGCGCCGCGTCGCCGACGATTTCGGGCAGGCTGGATGTATTGCTGCACGCGACCGGCGTCCCGCAGGCCATGGCCTCGAGCACGGGCAAGCCGAAGCCCTCGTAGAGGCTGGGGAAGAGGAACAGGTCCGCGGCCGCGTAGAGCGCGGGAAGGTCTTTGTTCGCGACCGGGCCGAGGAAGTGGACGACATGATCGAGATGCCGGGCATGGGCCAGCCGTTTGGCCTCGGGATAGCGCTCGTCCCAGGCCCCGGCAATGACCAGATGAAGGGTTTCGGCATCCGCGCTTGCGCTACGTGACCGGTCATGACCGCTCACGCGCGCCCAGGCTTCCACCAGCCGGGGAAGATTCTTGTGAGGTTTGTTCGAGCCGAGATAGAGCGCGTAATGAGTGGGGAGGTTCAGGCGAACGCGCAGTTCGGTCGTGCTCTCAGGCGGCTGGGGCCGGAAAATGGGATCGGCTGCGAGAGGCGCGACCGTGATGCGTTCGGGTTGGACGTGATACAGAGCCTGGAAGTCGCGCGCGGTGGCCGCGGAGATGGCCACGAACGCATCGCTGGCCCGCAATGCCAGACGTTGAATGGTCTCGATGAGCCAACGCCGCGCCCGCGGGAAATAATGGGGGAAGCGTCGCGGGATCGCGTCATACAGGGTGAGGATGGCGGGCATGGGCAAGCGACGCAAGGGGCGCACATTGTAGGGGAAATGCACGATGTCGGGCGCGAGCTCGCGAATCAAGGCGGGGAGATGCGTTTGCTCGCGCAGGTGGAAGACGGGGATGTCGGTGGGAATCAGGCGCAGGTTGGGGTGGCGGGCCAACGCGTCGAGGTCATACTGTGTGTTGCCGCTCGCGCCGCGGCCGCTGCGTTTGGCGTCATACGCGAGCAGCCACAGTTCATCCTCCTGCTCGGACGCGAGCGCGTCCGCCAGATTGTACACATAACGCCCGATGCCGGGAAAATGGTCCTGGATGGTGCGACCGTCGATGAGAATCCGCATGGCCCCATTATACCCCTTTTTGACAGCGCTTACATGATTTTGATATACTATTGTAGTTGGATATTTGGATACTGGATATTAGATATTGGATATTGGATACTCGCTGTTGGATATCGAGTCAGCCAATACCCAACACCCAATACCTAATACCCAATATCCTCATTACCAAAACCCATACGAACGACTTTGACCCGGAGGAGTAGGTGGGAAACGCTCGTCAGAGAGGCGGGGTCACCGGCTGCAAGCCCTGCTCGACACGCCCCACCGAAGGTCGCCGGTGAGTCGGTTTGCTGAACAGTCAACAGCTAACTGTGAACTGATAAGCAAACCCGGGTAAGCCCGTTACAGCGCAGAGTGGGCGGCGCGATCTTGATGCGCGCCGTCAACCAAGGTGGCACCGCGGAAGCCCTCCGTCCTTGAGACGCGAGGGCTTTTTTGCTATGAATCCATGTTCCGCACACTTATTATCCAGACGTCTGAACTGATGAATGCAGGCTTTATTTGCATACAGACGATGAGACGATGAGACGATGGTCGCGTGATCAGTCATCGTCTTTTCGTCACTATCGTCCCATGGTCCGCACTTCATAGCCAAGAACCGCTGCACCAAAAACAACCTCCATTCAGCCACGCAATACGCACTACGCAAAAGGTGTCCCTATGTCTCAATTCACCCTCCCCAAAACCTACGACTTCCGCGACGCGGAGCAACGCCTTTATCAATGGTGGGAAGAAAACGGCTGGTTCAAGCCCGAAAACAGCCGCAACCCCGATGGCAAACCCTTTGTCATCAGCATTCCCCCGCCCAATGTGACCGGCGTGCTGCATCAGGGCCACGCGCTGTTCGTGGCGTTGGAAGATCTGATGATCCGTCACCAGCGTATGCGAGGCCGCGCCGCGCTCTGGGTTCCCGGCACCGACCACGCCGGCATCGCCACCCAGTTGCAGGTGGAGCGGAAACTGCTGCGCGAGGGCAAAAGTCGCGAGGAGATCGGTCGCGAAGCCTTTGTGCAGGAATGCTGGGACTGGGCCAACAAGCATCATGACCGCATCGTGGGTCAGCTCAAGCGCCTGGGCGCGAGTTGCGATTGGGACCGCGAGCGCTTCACCCTGGACGAGGGCCTGAGCCGGGCCGTGCGCGAAGCCTTTGTGCGACTCTATCGCATGGGCCTCATCTACCGCGACGAGTACATCGTCAACTGGTCGCCGGGCCTGCAAACCGCGGTCAGCGACGTGGAGGTGGAATACAAAGAGGAGCAAGGAACGCTCTACTATTTCAAATATCCCATTGCCGGCGCCAACCTGGAAGACGGCCCCGGCCAGGGCTACATCCCCGTGGCCACCACCCGACCCGAGACCATCCTGGGCGACACCGCGGTGGCTGTGCATCCCGAAGATGAGCGCTACCGCCATCTCATCGGCAAGACCTGTCTCGTGCCCATCCTCAACCGCCCCATCCCCATCATCCACGACACCTATGTGGACATGGAATTCGGCACGGGCGCTTTGAAGATCACCCCCGGCCATGATCCCAACGACTTCGAGATCGGTCAGCGACACGGCCTGCAGATCATCAACATCATGAACAAAGACGCCACGCTGAACGAAAACGCGGGGCCATACGCGGGGTTGGATCGCTTCGGGGCCCGCAAAAAGCTGTGGGAGGACATGAAGCAGGCCGGATTGACCATCAAAGAGGAGCCGTACACTATGCAAGTGCCGCGCGCACAGCGGGGGGGCGAGATCGTGGAGCCTCTAGTGAGCACGCAATGGTTTGTGAACACAAACCCCATGGCCGAACTGGGCCTGGCCGCGGTGCGCACCGGCCGCATTCGCATCATCCCCGAACGTTTCACCAAAATCTACTACCACTGGCTGGAAAACCTGCGGCCCTGGTGCATCAGCCGTCAGCTTTGGTGGGGTCATCGCATCCCGGCCTGGTATGGCCCGGATGGCGAGATTTTCGTCGCGCACAGCGAGGCCGAAGCCCGCGCCCTGGCCGAGGAGCACTACGGCCATCCTGTGGACCTGGAGCAAGACCCCGACGTGCTCGACACCTGGTTTAGCTCCGGTTTGTGGCCCTTCAGCACCCTGGGCTGGCCCGACGACACGCCCGACTTGCGCCGCTTTTACCCCACCGATGTGCTGGAAACGGGCTACGACATCCTCTTTTTCTGGGTGGCCCGCATGATCATGCAGGGCTTGCTCTACACCAACGACATCCCTTTCCACACGGTCTATCTGCATGGTCTGGTGCGAGACGAGCATGGCCGCAAAATGTCCAAGACCTACGGCAACGTCATCGATCCCATCGAGGTCATGGACGAATACGGCGCGGACGCGTTGCGCTTCACCCTACTCACCGGCTCGACGCCCGGCAACGACATGAACCTGAGCATCAACCGCATCCGCGCCAACCGCAACTTCGCCAACAAGATCTGGAACGCGACCCGCTTCGTGCTGGGCAACCTGCCCGACGATTTCACTTATCGCGGCGCGCCCGACGCGGCCGCGCTGGATACGCCCGACCGCTGGATTTTGCACCGTCTCAACGAGACCATCGCCAACGCGACCCGTCTTTTCGACGGCTATCAGTTCGGCGAGGCCGGCCGCCAGACCTATGAATTCCTCTGGGGCGACTTTGCGGACTGGTATATCGAGGCCGCGAAACCGCGCTTGCGCGGCGATGATCCCGATCCGGTGCGCCAAACCCTGGTCTATGTGTTGGATCAGACCCTGCGCCTGCTCCACCCCTTCATCCCCTTCGTCACCGAGGAGCTTTGGCAGCACCTGCCTCATCTCCAAGAGGAAGCCCCGGCCCTCATCGTCGCGGCCTGGCCCGAACCTCGACCCGAATTCGAGGCGGCGGCCGCGGTGGATGCGTTCGAGCACCTGCGCGAGGTGGTGCGCAGCATCCGCAACGCGCGCAGCGAATACAATGTGGAGGCCGGTCGCAAGATCGCCGCGTTCATCGACGCGCCCACTCACGCCCAAGCCCTGCGCGCCATGAGCGACATTCTCACCCTGCTCGCGCGCCTCGACCCCGACCGAACCGCGTTTGGCCCCGCGCCCGCGGGCGAGAAAGGCGCGACCCTGGTGGTGGGCGATACGACCATCTTTTTGCCTTTGGGCGGCATGGTGGACATCGAAGCCGAGCTCGCGCGGCTGCAAAAGCAACTGGCCGAGACCGAAAAACGCATCGCCGCGACCGAAAGCCGTCTCAACAACCCCAACTTTGTGCAAAAAGCGCCCGAGAAAGTGGTCGCCCAAACCCGCCAAACCCTGGCCGAGCTTCAGGCCCAAAAAGCGCGGTTGGAGGAGCAAATCCGGGCGTTGAGCTGATAGCAGATGCCGGAATACCCGCGCCGGACATCGAGTATTGGGTATTCAACGCCTTTCCAAGGTTTTCTCAACGGGCGGCGAAAAGCGCCAACACCACGCCGCCCGCAACCACGCTCGCGATCTGGCCCGCCGTATTTGCGCCCATCGCATGCATGAGTAGAAAATTCTCAAAATCCTCTTCCTGCGCCACCTTTTGCACCACGCGTGCAGCCATAGGAAAGGCGCTGATGCCGGCTGCGCCGATGAGGGGATTGAGCGGTCCGCGGGTGATCCAATGCAGAAATTTTGCAAAAAGCAATCCCGCGGCCGTATCCAATCCAAAGGCGAAGATGCCTAATATGAGGATGAGCAGGGTCTCTTTGCGCAAAAATGCATCGGCCTGCATGGTCGCGCCAATGGCCAGGCCCAGGAATAGCGTCACCACATTGGCGATTTCGTTGGACGAAGCCCCCACCAGGCGTTCGACCACGCCTGATTCCTTCATAAGATTGCCCAGCATCAACATGCCGATGAGGGGAATGGCCATAGGAACAAGCAGGCCCACAACCACGGTGACGAGGATGGGAAAGAGCACGCGAGTGCGACGGCTTACGGGATTTTCGCTGTAGGGCATGCGAATGCGGCGCTCTTTTTTGGTGATCAACGCCCGCATGATGGGAGGTTGGATGATGGGGACCAGCGACATATAGCTATACGCGACCACGGCGATGGGGCCGAGAAGATGCGGGGCCAAGAGATTGCTCACATAGATGGAGGTGGGGCCGTCGATGGCGCCGATAATGCCGATGGACGCGGCTTCGTTGATGTCGAATCCTAAGAGCAAGGCCAGAAAGAGCGTGCCAAAAATGCCGAATTGTCCGGCCGCGCCCAACAGCAGCATATGTGGACGCTCCAACAAAGGCCCAAAGTCGGTCATGGCTCCAATGCCCACGAAGATAAGGAGCGGGAACAATTCATTGGCCACGCCTGCGTTGTATAAAATGCCCAATAGCCCATCTTCGCCAACAAGCGGCGATAGCGGTAAATTGGCCAGAATAGCGCCCGCACCAATTGGAAGCAACAGCACCGGCTCATATTCCTTGACAATGGCCAGATAAATGAGCCCGCCGCCGATGGCGAGCATGAGGGTTGCTCCCCAAGTGAGTGAATTCAGTCCCGCGAAGAGGGTGGTGAGGAGGTCCATAATCCAAGTGATGGATGCAAATAGATTTGATGACTATAGATTGATTGTCGAGCTGAAGGAGCGATGAAGAGCCATTTGCTCATCCGGTCGTGACGAGCGCAGATCAGCTTCAGGCCCCTTCGTCGCGATAGGTCAGCAACAGATCGTCGAAGTTGACGTTTTGGCCTGGTTGAACGTGGATGGCTTCCACGACGCCATCTCGAGGTGAGCGAATGGGGTTTTTCATTTTCATGGCTTCTAAGACGAACAAGACGTCTCCTCGAGACACGCGCGCGCCGGGCGATGCGCTGATCTCGATAATGACGCCGGGCATGGGCGCGTGCAATTCTCGGGGCGCGACCTCAGATTGCCCCGCCGTGCGCGGCATCTCGGGCGGCTCCGATTTACGCGAGCGAGGCAACAATTCCGGAGGCTTGTGTGCAAGCGCGGGTTTTTCCTTTTCCGCTTCGATCACCTCGACGGCTGGAATCTCCATCTCGGTTTCTTCTTCGGTCAGCACCTTTAGTTCATAAACTCTTCCTCCCACGAGCACCCGGTAACGATTGCTGGCGTCCAGGCTCTGAACGCCGATGATGTAGGTTTTGTCGCCAACGGCTATGGTGTAGCGCTTGGTCATGATCGTTTTCTTCGCGGGGTGATGTTGGAGCGGAGCTGATAAGCGCGACCCACGGCCACCCATCGCGCTTGCGTGGGTTCAAGCTGTTTGGGCCGACGCCCACGGATGGGCGCGGTCTCTTCTTCGCGATAGCGTTCTAACGCCACCAGGATTGCAGCCATTAGTTCGGCGGGAATCTCGGCTACGGGCGCGCGAATATCCGCGGGGAGGGGCTCATCTTCAGACTCAGACAGCAATCGACGGTCGATTCGCTGGAAGATGGCGATGACGCCCCACAGCAGGGCCAGAATGATGAATACGAGACCCATGCCGAAGAGCATTAGCATGAGCCCAAAACGGAGATCGGACATAAGTGAATGAATGAGCCAAGAGGCGAAAGGGCGAGTGGGCGTCGGTCTTCGGAATCCCGCGCGTCGTTCCCTTTACACGGGCATCAAGCCATGTTTTTTGGGCGGGTTTTGCTGCACCTTGGTGCGTAAGAAGGCCAGCGCTCGAATGAGCCGCGGGCGGGTGTCGCGCGGATCGATGATATCGTCGATGTAGCCCAACTCGGCCGCGACATAAGGATTGAAAAAGGTTTCGCGATACTTCTGCACGAATTGGGCTTCCAACGCGGCCGGGTCTTCGGCTTTGGCCAGGTCTTTCCGGTGCAAAATGCGCACCGCGCCCTCCGCGCCCATGACCGCAATTTGCGCGGTGGGCCAGGCGAAGGCCAGATCGCTGCGCATGGCCTTGGAGCTCATGGCAATATAGGCCCCGCCCATGGCCTTGCGCAACACCACCGAAATTTTTGGCACGGTGGCCTCGACATAGGCGTAGATGATCTTGGCGCCGTGGCGGATGACGCCGTAGTGCTCCTGGTCTACGCCGGGCAAAAAGCCGGGCGTGTCGACAAAGGTGATGAGGGGAATGTTGAAGGCGTCGCACACGCGCACGAAATGAGCGATCTTGTCGCTGGAGTTGATATCGAGCACGCCGGCCAGAAACGCAGGTTGATTGGCGACCACACCCACCACATGCCCGGCCATGCGCGCGAAGCCCACCACCGCGTTGCGCGCGAAATAGGGCTGCACTTCCAAAAAACTGCCCATATCCACTACGGCCTGGATCACCTGTTTGACATCGTAAGACTGATCTTCGGCCGGCGGGACGATATTCAACAGCGATTCTTCGCGACGGTCGGGCGGGTCGGTGGAAACGGCCCGTCGCGGGTCTTCGGTGTTGTTTTGGGGCAGATAGCTGAGCAACAGCTTGACCATATCGAGAGCGTTGGCCTCATCCTCGGCCAGGAAATGGGCCACGCCGCTATGCGCGTTGTGCGTCATGGCCCCGCCCAGCTCTTCGGTGCTCACCTCTTCGCCTGTCACGGCTCGCACCACTTCCGGCCCAGTGAGGAACATGTAGCTGGTGTTGCGCACCATGATCACGAAATCGGTCAGGGCCGGCGCATAGACCGAGCCGCCCGCGGTTGGGCCCATCATCACCGAAATCTGCGGAATCACGCCTGAGGCCAATACATTGCGAGTGAACATGCTTCCGTAACCCGCCAATCCGCGAATGCCTTCTTGAATGCGCGCGCCGCCCGAATCCATGAGCCCAATAAGGGGCGCGCCCGCTTCCAGGGCCAGGTCTTGCAAATAGGCGATCTTGCGCGCATGCATTTCGGAAAATGTGCCGCCCAACACGGTGAAGTCTTGTGCGAACACCGCCACTTCGCGACCATCGATGGTTCCAAAGCCGGTCACCACCGCGTCGCCCGCGATGCGCTTTTCGGCCATGCCGAAATCTGTGACTTGATGTTTGACAAACATCCCCAACTCTTGAAACGAGCCTGCATCGAGCAGATAATCCAGCCGTTCTCGAGCGGTCCATTTGCCACGCGCATGTTGCTTTTGCACGCGACGCTCCCCTCCCCCTTGCAATGCTTCTTGCCTGAGCCGTTGTAGCTTGTCGACGTGATGTTTCATCGGTTCATGTCACTTTGAGTCAGGTGGACGACGGCGTGGTTCGATGGTGGATCGAGCCATCGGCCTGTTGATCCGTCTTGAGGCGTGAGCGAGAACATCGCTTTCTCGCGGTTATGACATGTGATTCGTCGCTCGCAGAGCGCCGCCTTTATGAAAGGCTTACATTGTATGCAAAGACCCTTTGTTCGCCAAGTATGCATCTGGATTGGTGAGCGGGAGCCAATGCGCCATGCGGCCCCGTTTGCGATGAGCTTACGGTTGGCATTCCAAGGGCCAACAGCCCTCTAAGGTCAATCTGACGACTGTTTAGTGTGGCATGACCAGGAATGGAAGATGCAACGACGACCAGGGCGGAGCGTCCCAAATCAGGCTGGTTTGCACCGCGGCTCGCCCTCCTGTCGCCAGATAGAAGGGATACTCCACGCCCCAGGCCGCGCCGATATGAGTGGCCATTGGTTCGGTGGCCTCCCCGCGGGCGGTGAAGTAATCGAAGAACGCCATTTCTCGCGGGCTGAGAAGGCGATCGCGGGTGACGAAGATCGCGGCGACATTGAATTCTGTTTGGGCGTAAGGATAAGCTGGTTCGCGCGGGCCATAGGCCTCGATGATGTCATCGACTTCGAAGATGCTCACCGGACCCTGAAGAATGCAACCTGCGCACAAGGTCTGCTCTTGATCCACAAAAACCACATGCTCGCCCACTTCGCTTGCGGGAATCAGGCCCATCAAGTACAGTTCCACATCGGTGAATCGATGGATCTCGGCGGGCTCTAGTCTGTAATTGCCATCGCCGATAGCCACCACTTCGTATGGAAAGTTTAGGCCTTGCGCACTGTTTTTCGTATTGAAACCCATGATCCCCGACGCCAATGAAGAAACAGGCCAGTGCGGCCCAATGCCTAAAAGTTCGGGGATGTTCTTCAGAAACACCATCCAGCGATGACCCAATTCATGGGAAAAAGTGGATTCGGCCAGATCGTAGTAGGTGGAGAGCGGAAAGTATATCAGACCCTGCAATCGTCCCTGGCTGCCATAGTCCGCGCTGGAGTCGTATAAGGTTGTGCCGATGCCGGCAATGTCGTTGCGGACGCCGATGTAATGTCGATTGGCGGGCTTTGAAGGCTCTTGCAAAATAAGCAAGAAATCGTAGTCGTCGCCAAAGAATTCGTAGAAGCGATTTGCTAGTTTCGTGCTGGGCGAGGGCCGGCCGCTTGCTTCCGCGCCGTTTAGATCGGGGAAATAGGCGGGCAATCGGATGTTAACAAGGTGGGGGCTTGCCTGCACATCGCTTGCCAACAGCGCCACGGGAACATTGGGGACGTTTTCATCCGCGACGTTGAAAAGCATCAAGTATTTGGCCAGTTCAACGCCATTGCCATAGACATGAAGATAACCGGCCCAATGCCTTTGCACATCGTGCTGAGGGTTGTATTGCGCGAGGGCCGTGGATGAGGAAAGCGTGAGCGTGAAAACGCCCTGACTCTCCTGTATGAACGACATGGACGCGCCCTGTTTCGTTACAAATTGAATGGCGTCCACGGTCGTTTGCGCGTAAACCTGGATTTGCACCGGCTCGTCGCGTGCCGGATCCAGCACCAGCGGAGTGACGCTGAAGTAGAAGATCGGCCCTGCCGCGGTTTTGGCGACCGAATCCGGCGCGGCTGGCTCTAAAGGTCGCGCTTCCATTTTGCTTGGCGGCTGCATCGTCGAGACCAGCAGACCCAAAAGCGGCAAGAACGCCATGACAAGATGAGAGAGGAATTTACGATTGAGCATCGTCTTTGCTCCTTTGTTACGAAAAAGCGTCAATCTCTCCTATCACCCAAGACGATGCAACGCGCTCGATGGCGACGGCCAGATAATCCGCCAGGGGTGCGATATGGATCATTTTTCAGTGAAGATGATCTTATCGACGCTTCAATCCTCAATCAGCCGCTTGCCCATGCTTACGGTCGCGTCCACGCGAAAACCCAATTGGCGGTAGAAAGCGATGACGCCTTCGTTGTCCGACCGAATCTGGACATTGATTTTGGGACAGCCGCGAGCAATGAGCTTGGCCTCGATCTCCTCCATCATGCGTCGCCCCAATCCTTGTCTCTGAAAGTCAGGATGCACGGCCAGGTAGTTCACCCAGCCGCGATGGCCTTCGTATCCGGCCATGGCCGCGGCCACCAGACGCCCCTCCACCTCCCCCACGAGGAAAAGGTCGGGGTCCACGCGCAGTTTACGCTCGATGTCTCGTTTGGGATTGTTCCAGGGTCGCGTCAGCCCGCAGATTTCCCATAGGGCGATGACGGCTTCTTCATCGGTGGGTTGGTATGCGCGAATGTGCATGGGAGTTGGATATTGGATACTGGGGTATTGGATACTGGATATTGGATAGTTGGATAGTTGGATACTGGGTGTTGGTGAGCTGTTGAGGGGATGTTTTGCGTTTTTGAATCGTCCCAACGCGGGATTATCAGGGCTGGGAAGCCGACGAGCGCCGACGTCAACCTTAAACCACGAACCAGAAACCTTGAACCAGGAACCTTGAACTCTGTCCAGACCAAGCGGCCAAGCAACTAAGCGTCGTCCAGCACTCGCAGCACCGCGATCTCGTCGCAAGCGTGAAATTTAGGGCAATAGACGCACTCGCTCCATATCTTGGGGCTGATGGACCAGCGATCCACGCGAGCAAATCCGAGCTTTGTGAAGAAATCGGGCGCCAGCGTGAGCGCGCAGACCTGTTTCACCCCTCGCGCTCGGGCCGTGGCCACCAGCCGCTCCACCAACATGCCGCCTACGCCCTTGCCCTGCATGGATGGGTCCACGGCCAATGAGCGAATTTCCACCAGATCTGGCCCTAGATAGGCCAAATAGCCGCAGCCCACCACGCGGCCGTCCTCTTCCGCCACCAAAAAATCGCCCAAAGCCATGCGCACCTGTGCAGGTGTGCGATGCAGCATGAGGTTCTGGTCCGCAAAATGATTGACCAGATCGCAAATGGCCTCGATGTCCGCCTCGGAGGCGGGGCGGATGTCCATGACCGCGTCATCCCACTTGGGCGAGAATCGCGGACAATCGCTCGACCGCGATATCCACTTCGGCCTGGCTGATGATCAGGGGCGGGATGATGCGCAACACGTCGGGGCCGGCGTTGAGCAACAACAGGCCCTGCTCGTAACCCGCGTTCACCACAGGCCCGGCCGGGATATCCAATTGCACGCCCAACATCAATCCTCGGCCGCGCACTTCGCGAATGTGGGGGCTGTTGATCTCCTCGATGCGCTCCTTGAAATACGCGCCCGTTTGCTCGACGCGTTTGAGGAAGGCGGGATCGCTAATGCGCCGCACCACCACATCGGCCACCGCGGTCACCAACGGCCCGCCCGCGAACGTTGTGCCGTGATCGCCGGGATGGATAATCTCGGCCACGCGTTCGGTGACCAACACCACGCCAATGGGCAAACCGGCCGCCAAAGGCTTGGCCGCACACAGCATATCGGGTAGAACGCCGTAAGCCTCGTGCGCCCAGAAGCGGCCCGTGCGCCCCACGCCGCATTGCACCTCGTCGAAGATGAGCAGTGCGTTGTGTTTGTGCGTCAGCTCGCGCAACGCCACCATGAACGCATCGTCGGCCGGATGAATGCCGCCTTCGCCCTGAATCGGCTCCACAATGACCGCGCACACGCCATCATCGATGACTTCGGCCGCGCTGTCGGGATTGTTGAACTCAGCGAAGCGCACGCCCGGCATGAGAGGACGATAGGGCTCCTGATATTTAGGTCGGGGCGTGGCCGCGAGCGCGCCCATGGTGCGCCCATGAAACGCGCCCGTGAACGCGACGATGTCGCTCTTGCCCTCGCCATAATGCTCTCTGGCCCACTTACGAGCGAACTTGAACGCGGCCTCATTGCACTCGGCGCCGCTGTTTTGATAATGAACGCGATCGGCAAAAGGCGTCACATCCACCAGCCGCGCGGCCAGGCGGGCCATAGGTTCGGAATGGTAAAGGTTGGAATAATGCAATGGCCTGGCCGCCATCTCGCGAATGGTGGCCGCAATTTCGGGATCGCCATATCCCAATGCGTTGACCGCAATGCCCGCGACCAGATCGAGATATCGCTTGCCCGCACTGTCCTGCAACCACGCGCCTTCGCCATTTTCCAGCACAAAAGGCGGACGCGAATAAGCCTGAACGAGGTATTGTTGTTCGAGTTGGATGGGGTTCATGGTGGTTCGCTCTTTGGTCATGAGTGACTCGATAAAAAACGCTGCACGAGTGAGATCATTTCTTATGGCCTGACGAGGGGACGATAAGACCACAGGACGAATAAGGTCATGGTCTTTCCCTCTCGTCGTTCTATGGGTCTTGATCACCTTACGATGAACGTTCCCTCGCCTTTGATGTAATGCTCGAGATCGGTGATGACCGCGCGAGTGACGCCGGCTTTCACGGCCGCGGCCGCGGCTCGCGCTTTGGGGATCATGCCGCCGGTGATGAATTGGCCAAAGATCAGGTCTTCGATCTGTTGGGCGGGCAGCGCGCGCATGGGACGACCGGCGACAAGGATGCCCGACACGTTGGTGATGAAAGCCAGCTCCTGCGCTTCCAGGGCTACAGCCACAGCCTCGGCCACTTGATCCGCGTTGACATTGTAGCTGAGACCATCCATCCCCAAGCTGATGGGTGAGATGACGGGCGTTAGCCCCGCCTCCAACAAAGGGATGAGACGGTGGGCGTGAACGTGCTTCACTTTGCCCACGCGACCCAAATCGACATCGCCCACGCGATGGCGCTCCACGCGTATCCAGCCCAAATCAATGCCGTTGAGACCGATGGCGTCGACGCCGCCGTTGACCAACCAGCGCACGACGCGCAGATTGGCGATGCCGTTGAGCGCCATTTTCACCAAACGGATGGATTGATCGCTGGTCACGCGCAGCCCCTCCACGATGTCGAAGGGCACGCCCATTTCATCGTGCAAGCGCACAATTTCTTGCCCGCCGCCGTGCACAATCACCGGCCAGACGCCGCGGCGCCGGATATCTCGAACCGCCTCGACCATCTGCGCCAAAAATTCCCGATCATCGATCTGACTGCCTCCGATCTTGAGCACGCGGACGGGGCGCTCGTTTGCACCAAGTGCTTCGCGTTCTGTTCCCTCATTCATGGCTACGCCTACGCCTGCCGATATTTAAAGAGAATCAGATGGCGCTCAATGAGCCTTTAATGAATATCCAATGGCGCGTGGCCCTGCGCGTCCACGGCCATCTCCGCGCTGGCTTCGCTGGGCAATTCTACGCTCCAGTCAGCGTTCTTTTTTTCGAGCAATGCAAGCAGCGCGAGCGTAGCGGTCAGTCCCATAACAAAACCAAAACCAAAGCTGCCCATAGTTAGGCCTCCGATTCAGGGTTGATGTTGGAAGTGGGCGCGGACGGTGTGGGCGGCGGTGTTGAATGGACGGAGGGCCGAGCCTCCGCAGCTGAATTCGCACCGGATTCTGAAGATAGGCTCTGTTTGAGCGTCTTGGCCGCTCCGCGCAAGCCCGCTGCAAAACTGGCCGCTCGGATCAATGGTCGCGCGACATGATTGCTGAGGAACTGACTGGTGTTTTTGATGGTCTCGGTCGTTTCCGCGGTCGAACGCAGGACAGGCCTGCTTTCCTCGCGCAGCACAATCACCATGCTTCGGATTTGCCAAAAAAGCAACACCAAAATGATATTGACAATGAAGACTTCTAGAGCCAGTAGGATGATGGATAAATCGCGTACTATTTCAATCACGATGACCTCGCATGATATCAGAAGCAGTCCGACGGCGGGCTTGCCCGCTCCGATACGGATGAAAATCGCTTGCGCCGACCAACAAGCAGGCTTCACGGGCGGCGGCCCGCTGACACCCATGAAAGGGACGATGGGACCATAGGACGAAGAGACCATGGCCGAACCTAACCCCATCGTCCTATCGTCTTATCGTCTATTTTCAAAGCAGATAAACTGTGCGCATCGCGCACGTCAACATGGGTGAAAGGGGATCAAGACAGACCAACTAACCATTCCACCTATTCTACCCTTTCAACCATGCGGCTGCAAGCATCAGCGCCCATGCGAGAGCCGTTCCCTCCAACAGATACGCTTGTCCCATGCGCAAAACATTCAAGCCCAGCACGCGACCGGCCAATTGGCCCAAGGTCAATCCGATTAGCGCCATGAGCAAAGCCAATAATAGATCGCCCAGGGTGCGTCCCTTCCAGAGATGAAAGAGCGCCGCATAGACAAAGGCCAGCAAGACGATCAGCGCCACTGTGGGCGAAAGCAGCAAATCGATCATGATGAACGCTCGATGAGACCACCCCCCAAACAGACTTCACCCTGATAGAACACCGCGGCCTGGCCGGGCGTGATGTCGCGCACGGGTTCGGCAAAGCGCACTTCCACCCGATCCGCGGCCAGCGGGATGACGCGCGCGGCCCGATCGCGGGCGCGATAACGAATCTTGACCGTGCACTCGAACGGCTCGGCGGGCGCTTCACCCGAAATCCAGTTCATCTGACCGGCGATAAGCCGATCTCGGCCCAGATATTGCGCCGGCCCC
The DNA here is from genome assembly GCA_013151415.1 of Chloroflexota bacterium. GTDB lineage: Bacteria > Chloroflexota > Anaerolineae > J102 > J102 > JAADII01. Next base: position 1,059 of record JAADII010000162.1, on the reverse strand, counting down.
ACCACCAGCGTGTTGCTCTCCGGCTCCAGCGAGATGACGAACAGCCGCTCGCGCGAGGACACGCCCAACCCCTTTCGCTGGCCGATGGTGTAGAAGGGCAACCCGCGATGCTCGCCCAGCACGCGACCCTTCACATCGACAATGGGGCCGGGCTTGATGGCGCCATTGGCCCAGTCCTGCAAAAAGCGCCGATAATCGCCGTCGGCCAGAAAGCATAAATCCTGGCTCTCGGCCTTGGTCGCCACCTCGAGCCCATATTTCCGGGCCATCTCCCGCACCTCGGCCTTGGTCAGGTCGCCCACCGGAAAGGTGAGATGTCGCAATTCCTTCTGGCCCAGCACGCTGAGCACATACGACTGGTCCTTGGCCTTATCCACCCCGCGCAGCAACTGGAACCCGCTGGGTGTTGCTCGCACCCGCGCGTAATGCCCCGTGGCCAGATAATCCGCACCCAACGCGCGCGCGTAGTTCAGCAGATAATCGAAGCGGATGGTGCGATTGCAAGCCAGGCAAGGATTGGGCGTGACGCCGCTGAGATAGCCCTGGATGAAATAGTCCACCACCTGGCGCTTGAAAATTTGCTCCACGTTGATGAGATAGAAGGGAATGTCGAGATAGGCCGCGATGCGTCGCGCCTCCTCGCGCGCCTCCAGCGTGCAACAGCGATTCTCGCTTCCCTGGCCTCGCTCCACCTCCGACCACAGCCGCATCATCACGCCGATGACGCGATACCCGGCCTCCACCAGCCGCGCGGCCGCGACCGAGCTATCCACACCGCCGCTCATGGCGACGACGACCGTGGTCTCGCTCGGCGATCGAGGAAGTTGAAGGTCGAGTTGCAGGGAGAACATGGGTCACAATCGAAACAGTCCGACGGCGGGCTTGCCCGCTCCGATACGGATGAAAGGGACGATAGGACCATAGGACGACGGACGATACATGAGTCTGAACCCTCATCGTCCTATCGTCTTATATGATTAATTTGGTTGAGGATGTATGATAGAAGCATCGTATTCTCAACCAACAGGCAAGAAGGAAGTGAAGCCGATTTTCGTCATC